>CAKRPQ010000087.1 GCA_934385225.1 uncultured Eubacteriales bacterium | reverse complement strand
ACTTTACATCGTAGTAGATGTAAACCTCGTCGCCCGTTTCCTTTGACATTCGGATAAAATTGTCCGAATCCACGTTTATATTCATATACATCGTGCCGTAGACGCTCTCGCAGATGACCTGCCATTCGTCTTTTGTCGCCTCGTCCGTGTTCCAGCGGGCGCTGTGCGGAATATATTCGCCGTCGGCGCGCATATAGAACGGCACGCACGGCAGCTCAAACGACCACCACGACTCGTGCATTTTTCCCGTGAAGTCCTCGACGGCAAAGCTCCATATTCCCGCACTGCAATATTCGAGAATGAACATATCTCCCGACGGTGAAAGCGAAAGGCGGTACTCCTCCGACGGGAACTTATCCTCGCAATACACATAGCTCCCGCGTGTAAATGTTATCCTTCCGTCGTCGCCGTATTCGATAAGCCAGTCGCCGTACTTTTCGTCGGAGGTAAGCTCGGCGTTGTCGGAAACGAATGTTATGTCCTCCACGCGCCAGCGCATGTCCTCCCAGTACAGCTCCGACCACATATCGTAGATATTGAAGCCTATCCGCAGACTGTACGAGCCGCCGCATTTTATCACGACTTCGCATGCGACACTCGACGACCAGCTGTTTTCGATGATTTCAAGGGCGTCGATATCGACCTCACCCGGCATCGGTACGGTTGTTCCGCTCGGAATCGACGGAGCCTCGTAGATTGCGCCGTATGCGGGCGTTGTTCCGATTTCAAGACCGTTGTAATATCTTAAAACCGCGTTTATCTGCTCGCCCGCGTATTCGCGGTTGCTTTTAAGAAACGCCTCCGTTATCGTCACATTCCCGCGCAGAATATCCTCGGCGGGACAGGGTTTGCCCGCGCGAAGCGTGTTATAGAAAGGAACGTTCTCGAACGTTGTTTCGGTATTGTAAACCGTATTCGTTCCTATATGCCCGTCAAGAGCGTACACGCACGTAGCGAACGCGCCGTCGGCAAGTTCAAGAACGCTGTCGGGAAGGTTTATTTCGGAAAGTTCCAGTCCCGCAAAAGCGTTATAGCCGATATAAAGGAGATCGTCGTTGAAAACGACTTCTTTTATTTTCGTCATCTGGAAGGCGTGCGCGGCGATGTATTTAACGCCCGCGGGTACAATGTAGCTCTCGGCATCGCCGTCATAACGGAGCAGATACTCGCCGTCCGCGCTGAACGTAGTCTCGTTCTCTACCTTGAAATTCTCGTTTCCTGCCGCCAGAATGACGTCTTCAAGGCTGTCACACCCCGCAAAAGCGTTCTTTTCGACAGTCTCAACGGTAGCCGAAAGCTGAATCACCTTAATTTCGCTTGATTTTTTGTTATTTTTGAAAGCGTAATCCGCAATTACTCTGATACCGTCGGGAATTTCAAGCCTTGACGTTGGCTCGCCCACATATTCGACAAGAGTTGTGCCGTCCATTCTGTAATCGGTGAATTTCTCGGAGTCAAGGACAACACCGTCGCCTTTTCTCGTCAATATGACGGCGAAAGCCGCAAGAGCGCACACAAGCACGGCAAGTACCGCGCACAGAAGAACCGTGCGTCTGCCGAAATTCGCCTTTTTCTTCTCGGAAGCGGGAAGAAAAGCAGCCTCGGAAATGTACTTTTCGTCGATATCCGACATTGCCCTGTAAATATCTTCTCTGCTTATGCTCATATGTTTATCCCCTCCTCTTCAAGTTTCTTTTTCAGCCCCGTTCTCATTCGCGAGAGCCGCATGGCAAGCGCCGCCTCGCTTATTCCGACCCTCTCGGCAATATCGGAAATCCCGTCGGAATAATAATACCGACGCACAAAAATTATACGGTCCTTTTCTTTCTCCTCAGCAAGAAAAGCGTTTATGACCTCGCTTATTCTGCTGCTCTCCACGTCCTCCGCGACGTTTTCGGAACTCGGTATCACCTCGTCAAGCTCGTCAAGAATAACGTTCATTTCCCCGTTCCTCTTTGATGCGTGATTATAGTCGTAACGGTTGAACGATATATTACGCACAAGCGAACATATATAGGCGAGAAGAGACTTTGGTCTTTTCGGCGGGATCGTATTCCACACGGCAAGCAAAGCGTCGCTCACGCACTCCTCCGCGTCCTCATTTACGTGAAGTATGTTATAAGAGAGCGAATACGCAAGTCTGCCGTATCTCCTCTCAATGACGGAGAGAGCGTCCTCGCACCGTCCCCACAGCATCTCCACAACTTTTTCGTCGTCAATCAATTTTCTGCTCCTTTCTCGGTCACACGGTTTTTCCCCTGCACCCTATATATAAGCAAAACATTGTTTTTATAACATTTTTTTTGCTAAAAGAAAAGCACCGACGCGCGGTGCTCTCCGTTTTATTATTCAAGCAGTCCGCAGACTACCTTCCATGTGCGTGCAAACGACGCAAGGTCAAGTGCTTCGCTCGGCGAATGAATATCCCTCATATCGGGTCCTATCGAAATCATATCCATATCGTGTATCTTCGATTTGATGATTCCGCATTCAAGCCCTGCGTGAATGACGTCCGCCTTTGCCTCTTTCCCCGTTATTCTGCGGTAAACTTCAAAATATTTATCGCGCAGAGCGGAGGTTTTAGCGTATTCCCAGCCGGGATATCTGCCCGTAAGCACGGACCTCCCGCCGTATGTCAATGCAAGGTTTGCAAGCTCCGTGTCGGCATAATCAAGCCGGCTCTCTATCGCCGACCTTGCCGAAAAAACAAATCTGACCGTCTCGCCGTCCGTCCCGATTATACCGAGATTGCGCGAAAATTCTACAAGACCGTCTATATTCTTGCTCATCTCGATAACGCCGTTATGAACCGACGAGATAAAGGACGCAATTTTTCTGCTGTCCTCCGCGCCTGAGGCATATCCGACATCGGCGCGTTCGGTTTTTATAAAGAACGCGAAATCCGCGGGCGCAAGTTCGTTTTTAATTTCATTATATATTTTGTTTATCTTCGCTTCAAAATCCGCATAGTCGGACACGATGCAAAGTGCCTCGCACTCTCTCGGAATGGCATTATCCTTGCTTCCGCCGTCAATCGAAGAAATCCGAATGCCGTCAAGAGACAGAAGAACTCTGCCCATAAGTTTATTCGCGTTTGCTCTTCCCGAATTTATATTCTCGCCGCTGTGTCCGCCCGCAAGACCTCCGAGTGTTATCTTTACGCCTGTCTGCGAACACTCATTTTTCGGGAGTGGCAGAGTGACTTCGTGGAAAATACCGCCGGCGCAGCCTGCCGTGGCAACGCCGTCCGTCTCGGAATCAAGATTTATCATCGTTCGTGCGCCTATAAGATCGTAATCGAACGACTTTGCTCCGTCAAGTCCCGTCTCCTCCTGCACGGTGAAGAGACATTCAAGTGCGGGGTGGCTTTCACATTCGCCGTCAAGAAGCGCGAGCATTATCGCGACAGCCGCGCCGTCATCGCCGCCGAGAGTCGTTCCGCGTGCGCGGAGAAAACCGTTCTCATCGACGTAGATATTCAGCGCGTCCTTTTCAAAATCAAAATCGACGTCCGAATTTTTCTCGCAGACCATATCGGTGTGTCCCTGCAAAAGCACAGGCGGCTCGCTTTCGCGCCCGCTTGTCGCTTTGCACTTTATAAGTACGTTGTGCATCTTGTCGCGGTAATTGTAAAGTCCCCTTTCTGCGGCAAAATCGCAAAGGAAATCGGCTATTTTTTCTTCGTGTCCCGATCCTCTCGGCACGGTAGTTATCTTTTCGAACAAATCGAACAATCTTTTCGGCTCAAATCCGTTTATAACCATATATTCAAACCTCCGAAAAAAGAACTGTCAATATTTCTGTTGTCTGCGCGACAGGTTGAGTGCGCCGTCGGGCAATATAGCGATATTGTCAAGCGATTTTCCCGTTCCGAGCGCAACGCAGGAGATCGGATCCTTCGCGATTCTTGTCGGTATATGCGTAACGTCCTCGATTATTCTGTCAAGTCCCCAGAGCAGGCTTCCGCCGCCCGTCATAACGATGCCGTTATTCAGAATATCGGCGACAAGCTCGGCCGGCGTTCTCTCGATAACGGAGCAGACCGCGTCAAGTATGTCGTTAAGCGGGTCGTAAAGCGCTGTGAGCATCTCTTTTGAACTGAGCGTTATCATTCTGGGAAGTCCCGTATTAAGACTTCTGCCCTTTACGTCCATATACTGCGCGTCCTTATGCGTATAGACCGCGCCGATCTTGCACTTCACCGCCTCGGCGGTTCTGTCGCCTATAACCATATTGTACCGCTCTCTGACGTACTTTACGATAGCGGCGTCAAATTTATCGCCCGCCACTCTTATGGATTTCGAAACAACGACGTCGTTAAGCGAAATGACCGCGATATCGGTTGTTCCGCCGCCGATGTCTATTATCATATTTCCGCTCGGTGCCGCGATATTTATGCCCGCGCCTATCGCCGCCGCAACGGGTTCTTCGATAAGGTGCGCCTGCCTTGCGCCCGCAGCCGTTGCGGCATCTATAACGGCTCTTTCCTCGACTTCCGTAATTTCACTCGGAATACATATCATTACTCTCGGCTTGAAAACGAAACCGTCGCACGCCTTCTTGATGAAATACTGTATCATTTTAAGCGTCACGTCATACTGACTTATGACTCCGTCCCGCAAAGGTCTTATAGCCTCTATGTTGGCGGGCGTTCTGCCGAGCATCTGCTGCGCGGCTTTGCCGACCTTTATCATTTTTCCCGTATTCTTTTCAATGGCGACGACGGAGGGTTCTCTTATAACGATTCCCTTGCCCTTTACATAGACAAGCACCGATGCCGTTCCGAGATCTATTCCTATGTCCCTTGCAAACATTGGCATCTGTTTTTTCCTCCTTTGTTTTTGTTAAAAACACCTATTCCATTTTATTATACATTATAAATGCTCAAAAATCAACCGATTTTCGGAAATATTTTAAGAAATGACGATTCTTAATATTATTCCGCTTTCGTTTTCCACTGCGGCGGAAATTCCTTATTGCAGACTACGGCATCAAGTTCCCGTACCGTGCAAAGATTGTACATATATTTTTTTCCTATCTTGCTGTCATCAACCATTAACACATTTTTCTTCGACTGCTTCATCATCGCCCTGCGAAGTTCGGTCTCACTCACCGACATATCTGTAAGAGTGCCGTCCGCCGTCACGCCTCTGCACGAAAAAAAGAATGCGTCTGCGTTAAAATTGCGCACAAAGTTCTCGGCGTGATTACCGACAAGGGCAAGAGAGTGTCCGAGAAGCTCTCCTCCCGTTAAAAAGGTTCTTATATTAAAAGCCGCAAGCTGCGCGGGAAGCATGGGGTTGTTCGTTATAACGGTGAGATTTTCTGATTTTTCAATATATTTTACAAGGTGCGATACCGTAGTGGAAGCGTCAAGAAAAATAACCATACCGTCTAAGAGAAGCTCGGACGCCTTTTCGGCGATAATATCCTTTGCGTCCGTATTGTCGCGTATTCGGAGAGAAAACGGCACATCGTGCTGTATTGCGTCGGTAAGCACGGCACCTCCGAAGGTGCGTTTTATTTTCCCCTCGGCTTCGAGCTGTGCGAGGTCTCGTCTTATCGTCGGTTCACTCACATAAAGCTCCTTTGAAAGAAAATGAACGCTTACATTTTCTCTTTTTTTGAGCAATTCAATAATTTTATCCTGTCTTTCCGAGTAAAACATACATATCCCTTTCGTTTGCATTCGAATTTGATTGAATTATATCACTTTCAAGAGTGTTTGTCAATATTTTCGCAGATATTGCTTTTAAGCCTTTGAATCAATATAATAAAACTAACAATGCAAAACAGGAGAAAGACAATGAACATAAAAAACTCAAAAATGCAAGTGCTTTCGCTGCGTGGAATAGGTCAGCTTGAAATTGAGGAACGCGATATTCCCGTTCCGCGTGACGACGAGGTTCTTGTAAAGGTAAAAAATTGCGGGCTATGCGGAAGCGACATCGGCAGAGTTACAAAAAACGGCACATACCATTTTCCGACTGTCATCGGTCACGAATTTTCTGGCGAAGTTGTCCTTGACCCGAAAGGAGAGCTTGACGGTATGCGAGTAAGCGTATTTCCGCTAATTCCGTGCTTTGAATGCGGTGCCTGTAAATCGGGAAACTACAACTGCTGCAAGGACTATGACTACTACGGTTCCAGACGAGACGGCGGTTTTTCCGAATACATAGCCGTGAAGCGTTTCAACCTTGTATTTCTCCCCGACAACGTTACATACGAAGAAGGAGCAATGTTTGAGCCGAGTGCCGTCGCTCTGCACGCGGTTCGCAAGGCGGAAATCGAAAAAGGCGACAGAGTTCTGATAACGGGTGCAGGTCCGATAGGACTTATCGCCGGCAGACTTGCGCTCGCTTTCGGTGCGGCAGACGTTTCATTTATCGAGGCAGACGAAAAAAAGGCGGAATTTCTGCTTGAAAAAGGTTTTCGTCTGTTTAAGGAGGGCGAAAAGGCGAATCGTGCAATAGAGGGCACGGGTGCTTCCGCCGTCATATCAAAAATTCCCGATTATGTGGTACGCGGCGGTACGGTCGTGCTTATGGGAAATCCGCAAAGCGAGATAAAGCTTTCGGCGGACGAGTACCAGGCGTTTCTTCGTTCCGAGCTCACCTTGAAAGGCACCTGGAATTCTTCGTACTCGGAAGCGGAAAACGACTGGATAAATATAGCCGAAATGCTCTCCGACGGAAGGCTTGTTTTGCGTGACATAGTCACACACAGGGTATCTCTCGCAAGCATACCGTCCGTAATAAACGACATTGCGTCCAAAAAAATTTTCAGCGTCAAGGTGCTTTGGGAAAATGATAAATAAAAACATATGTAAAATATCGCCGTCAATGATGTGCGCGGACATAATGAATCTCGGCGAAACGGTGAAATGCTTTGAGAAAAACAACATCGAATATCTTCACACAGACATAATGGACGGTGCTTTCGTGCCGAATTTCACGCTCGGTACGGATTATTGCAGAGACTTAAAGAAAAATACGAAAATTCCGCTTGACATTCATCTTATGATTGAAAATCCCGAACGGATTTTGAGTGCGTTTCCGTTTGACAAGGGCGATATCGTCACCGTACACGTCGAAAGCACGCGCCATCTGCAAAAAGTTCTCTCGGAAATACGGGGACGAGGCGCAAGACCTTTTGTCGCGCTCAACCCCGCAACCCCGCTCTGCGCTCTCGACGAAGTGTATTCGGACATTGACGGAGTTCTCATTATGACGGTAAATCCCGGCTTTGCCGGTCAAAAGCTCATTCCTTCAACGCTGAATAAAATTTCCGCGCTTCGCAGGCTTCTTGACGAAAAAGAACTTTATGATATCGAAATAGAGGCAGACGGCAACGTCAGCTTTGAGAATGCCGAAAAAATGCGCAAAGCGGGTGTAAATATTTTCGTTGCGGGAACGTCGAGCGTTTTCAGAAAAGATCTGTCGCTTGAAAACGGTATCAAAATGCTGCGAGAGGCTATAAAATAACAAAACAAAAACGAGCCGTAAAAACGGCTCGTTTTTCACTATGGTGGAGACAGCAGAACTCGAATCTGCGACCCCTTGCATGTCAAGCAAGTACTCTAACCAACTGAGCTATGCCTCCGTAGCAACAACATTTAAGAGTATACCATGCTCATTAAAATTTGTCAATATCAAAATCCGCAAAAAATAAAGATCGTGTCAGCAATTAATCCAAAAATTGCCGACACGGTCTTTTTATTTTTACATTTTATAAATCACAATCCGCTATGACCTAAGAATTCTCGGGTACGGGAATTGGAAGAAGCAAAAATCTCTTCCGGTGTGCCTTCATCGGCAATTACGCCTTCATCCATGAAAATGATATGATCGGAAACTTCCTTGGCAAACATCATCTCATGCGTCACAATAATCATTGTCATGCGATCTTTGGCTAACTCCTTAATCACCTTCAGCACTTCCCCGGTAAGCTCCGGATCCAAAGCACTGGTAGGCTCATCAAAGCATAAAATCTTCGGTGACAAAGCCAAAGCGCGTGCAATGGCAACACGCTGTTGCTGTCCCCCCGAAAGCTCGCAAGGATAGTTCTTTATTTTTGAACTCAATCCAACCTTTTGAATATATTCTCTGGCACGGCAATCAATTTCTTCCAATATCTGCTTCTTGTTGGCACGGAAATCCGGTCGGCGTTTGGCAATGCAACGGCATGCCAAGGAAACATTTTCAAGAACATTATACTGCGGAAACAAATTGAAAGACTGGAATACAAGGCCCAAAGACAGTTTTGCCGCAGCAACCGCATCCGAATCATATGTTTCATCGGCACTAAAACCGATAATCTTATGCCCGTCAATAAAAACACTGCCCCGATCCGGCATCTCTAACGAATTAATACAGCGCAACAATGTTGTTTTACCGCTACCGGAAGAGCCGATAATGGACAAAACCTCACCCTGATTCATACCGAAAGAGATTCCGCGCAGCACCTCGGTCTTGCCAAAGCTTTTATGCAAATCTTTTACATTCAGTATCGCCATATTAACCTCTGTAATAATTCATTTTCTTTTCGATGTATCCGAACAAAACGGTGA
>CAKRPQ010000086.1 GCA_934385225.1 uncultured Eubacteriales bacterium | reverse complement strand
ACCAAAACCAATTACCGTTCGCCTCATGAAGAGGACGCCATATTACGGGAACACCGTTCTTTTTAAGAGCTTCAAGAAAATCCGCCATATGTGAAAGTTCTCTTGTGAAAACCTCGTTTATCTTCGTACCTTTTGTATACAGCTGCTTCCACTCATTATCAAAGCCGAGAACTCCTCTGTAATCATGCTTTTCGATATTGTCGTTCAGAGGATTGGACATATGTGCGCTTGCCGTTATAATCCCGCCTTTTTCGGCGTATTCGGTGAGTTCCTTTACAACATTTTCCACTCCCTTTTCGCCGAGAGAATGAAGATTCGCATAGCGGATATCAAGTCCGAGAATTCCCGGATATTTACCCGTATTTTTTTTGAACCGTTCAAGGGTTTTGTTTACCATTTCTGGTGAATTCGACATCTCCTCACCGATGATAAGCTTGTTTTTATCGGCATAAATTTCCTTAAAAAATTCAAGAAGCCTTTCTTTTGTGTACATTACCGTTCTCCTTTATTTAATTGCATCAAACATTGCCTTTACGTCGGACTGTCCGAGCGTGAGATTATGCGCCATAAACTCATCGGTATAACCGAGAGAAACAAGGTTTATCGGAGGGGTCCACGTAAGAATGTATGCTATTTTATAATTATCCAGACGAAGATTGTCGATATATCCGAGAAGATCTCTACACGAGAAACAGTTCGGCTGATCTTCAACTTTATCGGCATATGCTTCTCCCGAAGGACCAAACTCCGCAAGCGAAACAATCTTCCCTGTTGCTAAGAGATCCGAATACGTCGGTGTGTTCTCAAATATTGAAAAGTCTCCGTCGGAATACCAGTCCATACCGACAAGGTCAACATAATCGCCACCCGGATATGCATACAGTGCGGAACCGCCGCCATCGGCGTCATTACTGATATTAGGGCTGTATTCCCAAAGGAGGTTATCAAGGCCGCGTTCCTCTGTGAAGTAATTATAAATGTACTTCCAAAGATTTACTATTGATTCACTCGAAATTCTGAACTCTTTTCCGTTTTGATCTATTTGCCCCGTGCAGAACCAGAACCAGCTACCATTCATCTCGTGGAGAGGCCTCCAAATGACGGGAACTCCGTATTCTTTAAGCATTCCGAGAAAATCCGCAATTCCGTCAAGTTCTTTTTTGAACGACGCGTTAAGCTCCGTACCGTCGGTTACAAGCTCCGCCCACTTATCGTCGCCTCCGAGAGACCCTCGGTATGACTCAACATCGGGATTTCCGTTAAGCGGATTTGCGAAATGCGCACTTGCCGTGACAATACCGCCTTTTTCGGCATATGCGGCAAGCTCGGCGGCAATCCTTGCACGCCCTGCCGCTCCTACACTTGCGAGATTTGCCTGTCTTATATCAAGACCGAGAATTCCCGGGTACTGCCCGCTTGCTTCGAAGAAACTATCAAGCGTGGAATTAACCATTTCAGCATAAAAGGGCATTTCCTCGCCTACAATCACCTGATCGGAATTATAGACTTTTTCGAGGACATTCATAAGATCCTCTTTTGAATACTTAATGGAAACATCTTTTTTCTCCGATATGTTATTCGCACTTGTTATGTTGAACTTTTTATCCGTAGCGTTTTTAACCATTTCGGAGAGTTTTGCAATGACCCAATCCGAACCGTGATAATACGAAGCACGAACATATATGTTACCGTCTTTTACTTCAATCGAAGAAGTTGCGTCCGCAGACGCCCCGACGTCTATTTTATGTTTTACGCCATCCGTATTTCTGACTTCGAGAACGGCATCATCGTTTTCTTTCACAAATACTTGTATTTTTTCGGCAATCTCCTTGCCGAGAGCGTCTTTCGGAGCATAGACGATATCAAACTCCGAAATGTCAACGCCATCGACGGAAAGTGAGTCAAGCGCGGTTACCTTCGTATTTTTGTACTGCTGACCGTCTTTCGGAGCGCAGAGCTTACCTGACGCATTTATCATATTTGCAAACCAGAAATTGACGGCATTTCCGAGTGCTTCTTCCGATCCGCCCATTATAACTATTTTACTTCCGTCTGTTTTGATTATAAAATCACTGTGACGCGCAACTTCGTTCTCCGCCGCTTTGCTTGCATCTCTCGATGTATGCCCGAGAAGAATTTCTCTTGAAACCTCACCGTCAAAATCGGTTCCTGCGGCAATATCAATGCCGAGTTTTTCTTTGAACATCTTTCTGAGATTTACAAAAATGCTTTTTTCGTTTTCCGTACACTTATCGGGTCTTACGATTTTATATTTTTCAATATCCGCAATCTCCGAAAGCGTCATTTTTTCGTTTGATTTTCCGCTTTCATCATCGACAGCCTTTTCTCCGCACGACGAAAGCAGTAACGCAAGCATGAGTACAAGCGTCAGAACTGCCAAAAAATTCTTTTTCATTTTTTTGCTCCCTCATAAAAATAATATATAATATTATACAATAACTCCTTATTTTTTTCAATTCTCAAAACAACCAAATCCGTCCCTTTTGTTTTGTGTAAAACGACGTTGTTTTTTTGATTTTAAGCAAAAACCGTGTTTTTTGTTATGCAATATAAACAAAATCGCATATTATTTTTTGTGCAACATGTTTTCGTGCCAAAAAAGAGCCCCGACCTCATTTGACGAGATCGGGGCAGATTTTATTCAGTTCAATCAGCTTTTTGCGGGAATTGTAAATTCGAAGTAACCATACTGTTTATATGTCTTATAATCAGGGTTGCTTTCATCATTTCTGAATATTGCGATGTAGAGGTATCTTGTTCTGTTTGTCTGCGTTACGCTTAACGTATCGCCCATTGCAAGTTCGCCGAAGTAGTCACGCTCATCAATATTAGCCTTACCGGAATAGATCTTTGCCTTCTGGTCGTACTTATACTTGAACGTGCTCCAATCGTAGTTCTCATAGCTGATGTAGCCGTTGGCATTCTTCTTTTCAACGGTTGTGATGAAAGTGGATTTACCGAACGTATCCTTTGTGTCGGAATAGTAGTATTTAACCACCATGCTTCCGCCTTCGCTGTCAACATACGGAACGTATTCAATAGTCTTATTGTCCTCGGAGAGCTTAATGCTCTTTACGAGCTTGTGGACGTTCTGCATATCGCAGTAGCTTACGGTATAAGTTGTACTCGTACCGTCGCTGAACAGATAAACGAAGTATCTGTACTCGCTTACAAAGGATATCGGATATGCTTCGATTGCACCGCTTGTCGATGTGATCGACTCGGTTGCACCGTTTCTGAACGAAGCGGAAGCATAGCCGCTGTTAAACGCGCTTACTGTTGTCGGAACGGTATTTGTGTAGTACCATCTGAGTTCGCCGTTTACGGTGTCGTCATCGTCATATCTGAACATATCGACGAATTCGTTCTTGATAAGAGAGACATCGGGCGTGAGTTTAACGCCGTATCTGGTTTCGGTGTAGGAAGCCTTAACATCACCGAGGGAGAGATAACCGATCTGGGAGTCGTCAAAGTAAACGCATACATAGATGTACTTATTGTTGCCCGAAACTACACTTGCGTCAACGGTAATCTCATTCTTACCGACCTTTACGGGATTTCCGCCGTTAAGAGGTGTACCCTCCTCTGTGGAAAGCTCATAGCTGGACGGGAGCTTGGAGAATGCCTTATATTTGAGTTTAAGAGGAAGAATTGCTTCAAACGTGAGTTTGCACTTAACGTCTGTCGGATTGCCGTTCTTATCTTCGAAGCCCGTGTCAAGGAATGTAAACTTAGGATTCGATATACCGTAACCCGTATTGTCAACTCTTACCGTCTTCGGAGCAAAGTAACGTCCGTTATTATCCTCGACAAGGAATGCAACATAGCTCTTATTCGTTTCTTCGATGCAGAGCTGTGCGCCTGTGAGACCCGTGCCGTTATAGTCAACTGTTCTCGAAACGTATTTTCCGCTTTCGTAATCTTTATTGAATTCAGCGGAGGAAGTGTATGTCTTGTTATAGTCAAGGAACATATACTTTACGTTATTTGTTCTGTTTGCATTTGCAACTTCAAATGTAACGGCAATGTTCTTTGTAGAACCCTTTACACGGTATGCTGCGGGAGTTGTTCCGCTCTTGAAGCCTGTACCGTCAATCTTGCGTTCAAGCATTGTTATAACGATATCGGTATCCTTACCTCCTGTGTATGTCGGGTTCTTCGTGATTCGGATTGCAACGAATTTATTCGACTCATTAAGCTCGTCAACGGGAATTTCAACCTTCTGATTCTTCTTGAACGAAACTGTATGAGTATCGCCCGATGCGGCAGGTGCAAAATACTCGAAGAGCTGTGCGTTATTATTGAAGGACATAGATCTGTCTGTGTAATAGAACTTGATCTTACCGTCAAAGTTAGGTGTAAACTTGATTACGTCATCGCCGTTTTCACCGCCGCCGACAACAAGTGAGGGCTTTTCGGAGAAATCGGTCGTGTCAAGAGGTGTCTTGACAACAACGGGTTTGAGCTCGTTCTTATCAGAGTCGATTCTGAAAAATACACAATACTTATAGTTCTCAACAACAGTCTTTGCAAGAGAACCGAACGTGCCTGTCGACGTGCTGGATCTTGCAGTTGCGTCAACAGAGTCCCAGATTGCCTTTGCGATGCTGTAAGATTCGGGAGCTGCTTCATCGTTTGTGAGATACAGATATGTTGTGCCGCCCGCATATGTGAGGTTTACGGAAACGGAAACAACATTACTGCTTGCAGTACCTGTAAGTGTAGGAAGCGTCTTGAAGCCTGTTTTATATGCTTCTCGGTCATATATAACAGGTGTCGTGTATGTAGAACCGTTTTGGAACGCGATTACGATATACTTGGAGCTGTCGTCTATAACGCTGCTCTTTGTAACTTCGCTGTACTTTTTATTTGACGTAACGGAGATAACGTCCTTTACAGCCGCGTTATTATAGTTTGTCGCAAAGTTAGAGGCTGTATATCCGCTGTTAGTCTTTGTATAGAAGTAATAAACCTTACCGCCCGCATATGTCTCGAACAGGAGTTTTTCAATCTCGCCCGACCACGTTGTGTTAAGCTCACCCTTAATACCGTTCTGATATTTAATCGTGCCTATCGTAGCGGACTTATCGTTATCTATGGTAAGATTCTTAGGTGTGATCGCACTCTTCACGTTATTTGCGTGAATGCTCATATCGGAGATCGTGCAGTCGCTGCCCTCGGTCGTAATATCAAGACCTGTTGCGCCCGACTCGACAACAACCTTATCAGCACTCGCACTGCTCATAAATTTAATAGATGCCTGCGGAACATTAACGTCAATCTCTCCGACCGACGTCTTCTGTTTGAGTTCTACGGAAGAAGATGCACCGTTAAGTTCAAGCGAGTCGATATCGCAGTTAGAGAAAACGACCTTTGCACCGCTTCTGTTATAAACAGTACCGTCTATCGAACAGCCGGTAAACGTAACCGTTCCCTTTACGTCCTCGCCGATAATAACGTTCTCGATACCGTCAAGACCCGTGATCGTTGCCGCGTCAACAACGGTGATATTATCGCTGTAGTCAAAGGCAAAGTCCTTTACCGTTCCGTCTGCAATCGTGCCTGCCGCAGTAGAAAGTATCTTTGCAGCCTGCGCACGGCGAAGTCCCTCTTTCGGGCGGAAATTAGTCTGACCGCCGTCATTGAAGCCGTTGATTATATCGGCATAAGCCGCTTGCAGAACGAATGTTCTGTATTTCGATGTTATTGTGTTATAGTCGTCGAACTTCGATGTAGAAACAACATCGTCATCGGGATAGTCAAGATATGCCATAAGAAGCGCCGCCGCTTCTTCTCTCGTAAGAGTCTGATTCGGCTTCATCTCGGTTCCCGAGAAAACTTCCGAAATGATTCCCTTCGACGCCGCGATGCTGTAATACTCATAGTACCAGTCACCGCTCTTTACGTCGGAGAAACTCGTGCCCGCGCTGCCGGACTTTTTGAGTCCGAACGTGGTTACGAGCATTTTGATAAACTCACTGCGTTTAACATAATCATTCGGACGGAACTCATAATATGTTCCTTTATTATATCCGTTGATTATTTCCTTTTCAGCCATGTAAGTGACAAATTCATAGTGCCAGTCACCCTTTTTCACGTCCTTAAACGTGGTGTTTGCCGCGCTCGCCGAAATTACACCTGCAAAAACGCACGATACCACCGTAAGGAGCGCAAGAAACGCGCCGAAAACTCTTGTCTTCATTGTCTTCATTGTGAAACCTCCGTTATTTTTTTATTCGGTCTGTCATACAAGACGTATGACGCCCCGAAAATGTTCCTTATCCGGCGAAAAAGAGTTGAAACGGTAGTTTTTTCCTAATTTCCCCGTCCGTTTTTCGCAGGATACGGTATCTGATTACTATAATATCACATTTTTCTCATTCTGTCAAGCAATGGAGAGATTATAATTTATTTAAATATTTTCCTTTTGCGGGAATTTTCAAAAAACTCTTGCAATACAATTTTTTTTGTGGTATGATATAATAGAATGAAGTACCGTGCACGAAAGGATTATATATGGTCGGGTTCGCAGATCTACATTGCCATATGCTCTACGGTATCGACGACGGCGCATCGTCACGCGACGAAATGTTCGAAATGCTTGACGCGTCTTACAGGGACGGCACGAGAATAATATGCTTTACGCCGCATTTCAATCCGTATGCCATGACGTGCGGAGAAAACGGTGTTCGGGAAGCTATGGAAAAGCTTCGCTTTGACACCGACGCGGTCTATGCCGAGACATATTATGCGGTAAAGAAAAGATACCCCGATATAAGGCTTTTTCTCGGAAACGAAATCATGTATCACAGCGAAATGGTCTCAGAGCTTAAAGAAGGATTCTGCAAGCCGCTCTCCAAAACAAAATTCGTTCTGGTCGAATTCTTCGAAAACACCGACAGATATGAAATCCTGCGCGGACTGAACAACATTTCAAGCAGCGGCTACACCCCTATTCTCGCGCATGCGGAAAGATATGAGTCGCTTAGAAATGACGGCACGCTTATCGACAAAATAGCGGAATCGGGCACGCTTATCCAACTGAACGCGGGCGCCGTGACGGGCAAACGAGGCATCGGAATTCATCTCTACTGCAAAAAATTATTAAAGAAAAACATCGTCAGTCTTATTGCATCGGACGCGCACGACGTGAAGTTCAGACCGCCGATTTTATCGGACTGCTACAAAACAATCACTCGTATATGCGGCACAGAGGCCGCAGACAAAATAATGCTTTCAAATCCTCGCAAAATACTTTCGGGTAATTTCATTTTTCAGGAGTATTAAAAGTGAACACAAACATTCAGAATCAAAATCAACCTACGGGTTACGCAAAAAATCAATCGGTACAGAGAGAAGAGACGGAAATAGATATTCCAAAGCTCCTCGGCGTACTTATTTCGAAACTTTGGATCATCGCTCTTGCGGCTCTGCTTGCGGCTGTCGCAGCTTATGTCTGGACGTCAAAGTTCGTGACGCCGATGTACAAATCAACCGCGAGAGTTTACATACTGAACAGACAAAATTCAAGTGCAACGTCGGCAACAGACCTTACAAGCGCGACTTCCATAAAAGAAGACTTCCTTATTCTTATCAAGAGCAGCGAGGTTTACAGACAGGTTTTAAGCAAAATAGGTGAAGACCCGAATGGCTACCGTTCGCTTGTGGGAAAAGTTTCAACAGACAACAACATGTCTCGCTTTGTCGACATTACGATAACCGACGCAGACCCGATACGCGCAAAAATGCTCGTTGACGCTTTTGCGGATGTTTCAAGAGTCAAGGCAAAGACAATAATGGGTGTCGAAGACGTCACTATCGAAGAATACGGCACTATTCCCGTCGCGCCCTCGTCTCCGAGCATGACAAAGAACATCATTCTCGCAGTCCTCGTCGGAATAATCATATCGTGCGGTGTTATCGTCCTTATAACGGTGACAAACAATATGGTTGCAACACCCGAAGACGTCGAAAAAAAGACCGGGCTCAGCGTTCTCGGCGTAATCCCAGACGTTTCGGCTTACAGTAAAAATACGCGTGCGGGCAAAAGCAGTAAAAAGAACAAAACAGCAAAATAATCGGGCGCAATAACGCCGTATCATACAGAAAGGCTCACACTGCGGTGTGATTTTGTGAAATGAATACAGTTAATCTTATCAACCTTATCCCCGACAGATATGAAGTGCGAGAAGCTTTCAAGACATTCCGCACCAACGTTCTTTTCTGCGGAGCGGACATAAAAACGATAGCGATAACAAGTTCGATTCAGAGCGAAGGCAAAAGTCTTGTCTCGCTTGAACTTGCAAAAAGCCTTTCTGATATGGGCAAAAAGGTGCTTCTCATAGATACGGATCTGCGCAGATCGACGTTCGCTTCAAAGCATGCCTCCGAAACGGGTATGCTTGGGCTCAGCCACTATCTCGCGGGACATGCAAACGAAGATGAAGTAGTTTATCAGACGCAATTTGATTCTCTGTTTATTGTTTTTTCGGGTCCTTTTCCGCCGAATCCCGTCGAGCTTCTCGCGGGCAAGAGATTTTCGGATCTTCTCGAATATTACAGAGGAATTTTTGATTACATAATTA
>CAKRPQ010000085.1 GCA_934385225.1 uncultured Eubacteriales bacterium | reverse complement strand
ACACAAAGTCGATCGAAATCGACAGTGCTATGACGGTTAAAGCTGTTTCCGCTCTTGCAAAGAAGGAATTCGGCGTTTTTCCAGCCGAGAGAGGAAAAGGACAGACCGCGCGTCGTTCCCGAAGGTGCTGTAAACTTTGCGTTCATCGGACAGTTTGCCGAAACGCCGAGAGACACGATATTCACAACGGAATATTCGATAAGAACGGGCATGGAATCGGTCTACACGCTTATGAACGTTGACCGCGGTGTTCCCGAAGTATGGGGAAGCAAGTACGACGTCCGCGAGCTGCTGCGCGCCTGCTACTACGGGCTTGACAAGAAGCCGCTTGAAGATGCCGATCTCTCCTTTATGGAGCGTGAAGCACTGAAAATCGCGCTCAAAAAGATCAAAGGCACAGATGTCGAAATTCTTCTTCGCGAAAGCGGACTGATAAAATAAGTTTTTTCGGGACTGTCTTCCGGCAGTCCCCTTTTTTATAAAAATCTTAAAAAAATACAAATTTTTATAAAATTCGCTTTTCAAATCGGGCAAAATGTTTTATAATATATAAAAAATGACTCAAAAATCGGGAGTTACACTCAAATGTACGACGAAAAATACGGCGTGACGGGTCTTTCGGGCGAAGAAGCCGCGGAAAAAGCCGCCGCGGGACTTTCCAATCTTCCGCCGAGAAGCGCGGGAAAGACGACGGGAAAGATCATTCTCACGAACTCGCTTACATATTTTAACTTCATATTCGCCATAATCGCGGTTTTGCTCGCCGTGGTCGGCTCGTTCAGAAATCTCACTTTTCTGCCCGTCGTTATCGGCAACACTCTTGTCGGCATAGTCCAGGAGATTAGGGCAAAGAAAATAATCGACAAAATGAACCTTCTGAACGCTCCGCACGCGCTAGTTATAAGGGACGGGCAACGCCTTAAAGTGCGCTCGGAGGAGCTTGTCGCAGGCGACACGGTTATTTTCTCCGCGGGCGATCAGATATGCGCCGACGCGCGTGTTATAGCAGGCTCGGTTTCGGTAAACGAGGCTCTCCTCACGGGCGAGCAGGACGAAATAACAAAGCAAAACGGCGCGTCGCTCCTTTCGGGCAGTTTCGTCGTTTCGGGTGAATGCGCCGCAGTCCTTGAAAAGGTAGGCGAGGCGTCCTACATCTCGAAGCTCACGTCCGAGGCGAAAAACATCGCGGGCGGCGAGCCGTCCGAAATGATACGCGCGATAAACAAAATAGTTATGATAATGGGCATTGCGCTCATTCCTATCGGCGGAATACTCTTTTATCAGAATTACTATGTTTCGAACGGCACTCTGCGCGACAGCGTTACCGCGATGGCGACAGCCGTTATCGGCATGATACCCGAAGGGCTTTATCTGCTCACGACGGCGGCGCTTGCGCTCGGAACGATACGCCTCGCGAAAAACAAGGTTCTGCTGAACGATATGAAGAGCATTGAAGCGCTGGCGCGCGTCGACACGCTCTGCGTTGACAAAACGGGAACGATAACAGAACCGACAATGGCTGTTCGCCACGTCATTTCCGTCGCGCACGCGGCGGGAACGGACGAGAGCGTTCTCTCGGCAATGATTTCGGAATACGTTTCGGCGTCGCAGGACAACAACTCGACAATGGAGGCGCTGCGCGCCTACTTCCCATCAAAATCCTCCTCGTCCGATCTGCCGATGAAAAACGCGCTTTCGATACTTCCCTTCTCCTCCGCGCTCAAATACGGCGCAATAACATTTGAGGACGGAACATACATTCTCGGTGCGCCCGAATTCGTTCTTACGGACGGATTTTCGGCATACTCAAAGCAGATCGAAAGATACACGAAAAAAGGCTACCGCGTGCTTGCCTTTGCGCACACGGACGGCGGTATTTCGGGCGGCGAAATCGGAACAGGTGCTCCCGTCACGCCTCTCGGCTTTGTAATCCTCTCAAACGCAATACGCGAAAACGCCGAAAAAACGTTCAGATATTTTGCCGAACAGGGCGTTAACGTCAAGGTAATATCGGGCGACAACCCCGAAACGGTCTCGGAGATAGCGCGTCTCGCGGGAATAAGCGGCTACGACAGCTTTATTGACGCGTCGACGCTCGCGGGAGACGCGGAAACTGACGCTGCGGCGACAAAATACACCGTTTTCGGCAGAGTTACGCCGAAGCAGAAACAGATAATCGTCCGCGCACTTCAAAGCGCGGGACACACCGTCGCAATGACCGGCGACGGCGTAAACGACATTCTGGCAATGAAGGACGCAGACTGCGGTATCGCCATGGCATCAGGCTCGGAGGCGGTCTCACAGGTCGCGGAGGTCGTTCTTATGGACTCGGATTTCGCGCATATGCCCGATGTCGTTGCCGAGGGACGCAGAGTCGTTAACAACGTCGAACGCTCGGCAAGCCTCTTCCTTGTAAAGAACATTTTTTCGCTTCTCCTCTCGATAATGGTCTCTGTTCTTATGATTCCATACCCTCTCGAACCGACGCATATCTCTCTTATCGGTATGTTCACGATAGGCGTCCCCGGTTTTCTCCTCGCGCTCGAAACGAACAAGAACAGAATTGAAGGCAATTTCCTTAAAAAGGTGCTTCTACGCGCCTTTCCCGCAGGTCTTACGGACGCTCTTATCGTCGGCTCGCTCGCCGTTTTCGGAAACGTTTTCAAGCTGCCGAAAGACGACGTCGCAACGGCATCAACGCTCCTACTCGCAACGGTCGGTTTCCTCATTCTGTGGAAAATCTGTATGCCCGCGACAAAATACAGGCTGTTCGTTTTCTTTGTCAACATTCTCGGTATCGTTTTAACCGTTCTTCTGCTTCCGTCGCTCTTCTCGATAACGATGATACCCGTTACAAGTATTCATCTGACGCTTATTTTCTCGTTCGCCGCGGAGTCCATTTTCAGGATTTTAACATGGCTCTGCGAGGACGGTTTTCCGCGCCTCAAAGCGACGCTTCGCAGAAAGAAGAATAAAAAAAGGGACTGATTTTCAGTCCCTTTTTTCGCCTCAGCGCACTTCCCTCGGCGTTTTTCCCGTAATATCGAAAAAAACTTTTCTGAAATAATTTGAAGAGGAAAAACCTACTCTTGCGCTTATCTCCTCGATAGTGAGATCCGTGTGCGAGAGCATATCAAGCGCGTTCTGTATCATAATATTATGCTTATAAGCAATCGGCGTTACGCCCGTAGCACGTCTGAACTGTCTGAAAAAACCCGATTCGCACATATGACAAAGCGCGGAAAGCTCGGATATGCTCACATCATCACCGAAATGCTTTTCGATATAATCAACGGCAGGCTGAACCGCCGTCACAGACGCGGAAACTGCGGTCTCCGCGGTCATTTTCCCGTAAATATCCGAGAGCAGGTTGAAAAAATGCGGCATACACTCAAACGTATTTCCGTATGTTTCGTAAATTTTATCAAAAAGCGCCCGCGGATAATTTTTCACTATCTGAAAACGGTATTCGTACAGCGAATACGGCTTTACAAACGAAAAATCGATCGAATAAAATTTCACTTCGGGGTCTCCCGTCCAGACGGAATAGTATTTTGTGCCTTTTGCGATATAGATAAGGTCGCCCTCAAAGGCATAATAATTCTGTCCCTTATAAAGGAACTGCGCGCTGCCTTTAAGGACATACCCGATGCACGGACGGACAAAAAGAACGGTTGACCCCGACGTGTGCGTGCGGTTATATTCAAAAAGTGTATAATGAAAGTACGAAACAAGCGTATCCGAAAACATATTAGACAACCGCCTCCGTTTTTACAGTATAGTGGTGTTTTTATACAGTATAGCATATTTATTTTGCCGTGTCAATACGGTATAATTATGAAAAACGAAAGCGAGGTCACGCAATGAAAAATCCGCATATAGTATTCACAAAGCCGAACACGGCAGAACTTCTCGACACGCCGATATCAGAGCTTTCACCGAATTCAGTGAAAGTTAAGACAGCCGTCAGCACAATAAGCGCGGGAACGGAAAGGGCAAACATCACAGGCAACACAAGCGTTTCGCCCGACACGAGTGAGCAGGCGGTTGCGCATTTTCCGAGGTGGTCGGGTTACAGCAGCGCGGGAACGGTCGTCGAAGTCGGAAGTAACGTAAAAAGCGTCAAGGTCGGCGACAGGGGTGCTATGTTTTGGAGCTCGCATATGCTCTACAACGTCATAAGAGAATCTAACATCGTAAAAATTGAGGACGACAGCGTCTCGTTCGAAGACGCGGCTCTTTGCCACATCGGCAATTTTCCGCTTGCGGCAATACGCAAAACGCGCCTCGAAATAGGCGAGTCGATGCTGATAATGGGGCTCGGAACGCTCGGACTTCTCGGCGTTATATACGCGCGTGCGGCAGGCGCGGTTCCCGTCATCGCCGTAGACCCGATAGCGGAAAGACGCGAAAAGGCGCTTGCGCTCGGTGCGGACTACGCGCTCGACCCGACGGAAGACGGTTTTGCCGAGAAAGTAAAAAAACTGACTTCGGGCGGTGCGAGGACGGCGATCGAAGTGACGGGCATAGGCGCGGGACTCAACGAATGTCTTGACTGCATGGCAAGGTTCGGACGCGTCGCTCTCCTCGGCTGCACGAGAGACAAAAATTTCACCGTCGACTATTACAGAAAGGTTCACGGCCCCGGAATAACTCTTATCGGCGCGCACACAAACGCACGTCCCGATCGCGACTCGTACCCCGGCTTTTTCACAAACAGAGATGATATAAAAACACAGCTTCTGCTTCTTTCAAACGGTCACATAAACTTCAAAGGCATTGTAGACGAAACCCATTCGCCCGCCGAATGTGCGGAGGTTTATGACAGACTTGTAAGCGACAAAAAATTCCCGCCTTTCGTACAGTTCGACTGGCGCAGGATAGGTGAGTGAGGTGCGAAAATGAAAAAAATAAGCGTTGTTCAGATCGGTATAGGTCACGACCATGCCAGCTTGGTTCTTAAAAGTATGTTAAAGCAGTCCGATGTCTTTGACGTAAAGGCTCTTGGACTGCCCGAAAGCGAAAAGACGGATTTTGCGCAGAAAATCGAATATTTTAACGGCAAACTGCCGATTATCTCGGCGGAGGAAGCGCTCGGCATGAGCGGTCTTGACGGCGTCGTTATAGAAACAGAGGAGGTAAATCTCACAAAATACGCAACGCTTGCCGCAAAAAAAGGACTTGCCGTGCATATGGACAAGCCCGGCGGAACCGATCTTGCCGAATTTGAAAAACTGATACGCACCGTAAAAGAGAAAAATCTCGTTTTCAGCACGGGCTATATGTACAGGCACAACGCCGCGATAAACGCGGCTATTGAAAAGGCGAAATCGGGAGAGCTAGGCAAAATCTACTCGGTCGAAGCACAGATGAACTGCTTCCACACTCCCGAAAAAAGGCAATGGCTGTCGCGTTTTCACGGCGGAATGATGTTTTTCCTCGGCTGTCACCTTGTCGACCTCATTCTGCGGATACAGGGCGACCCCGAAGAAATCATTCCGATGAACACATGCACGGGCATAGAAAACGTCAGTGCCGAGGATTACGGTTTTGCTGTTTTCAGATACAAAAACGGCATTTCGTTTGCGAAAACCTGCGCCGCGGAGGCGGGCGGATTTGAGAGGCGTCAGCTTGTCATATGCGGCGAAAAAGGGACTATCGAGCTTCGTCCGCTTGAACGCTTCACCGACGGCGGAGAAAAAAACATCACGGGCATAAGAAGTATTCCCGAAAGTGAAAAAAAGTCTTGGGGATACATAGCTCCGTTTGAGTTTTCGGAGCCTTTTGACCGCTATGACGGCATGATGAAAGCGTTTGCGGAATACGTCCGCGGCGAAAAAACGAATCCTTTTGACTACGATTACGAGCTGAAATTATACAGAACAGTTCTCCGCGCCTGCGGTCTTGCGGTTGCGGCAAGCATCTGAAGCGACGAAAACATAAAGTATTTCAGTTCTCTCGAAGAAGCACTTGACGCTGCCGTTACCGTAAAGAAGATCGAAGTTAGCGCAAGCGCAGGCAAATCCGAAAGTATCAGCTCGTAATTCACCTTAGCAGATCTATCACGGGTCTCACAGAAAAGAACTTCATCGTTTCGGACGGCAAAAACACGATAACGCTCAGAAATGTTACCGAAAATGCAGGCGGCAGAACCTACACCCTCGGCGGCATCTTCAAGATAGGCACGGAATACACCGTGACAATAGTGCTTGACGGTACGCCAACGGATGAAACTCACATTGCAGTCAACACTTCTGTTGCAGTTGCGCCGACGATTCCCGCCGACAGCACGGGCAGCACACCGAGCCACTTTATCGTAATATTCGAAACGAACGGCGGAAGCAAACTGCCGCACGATGCTCCCCGCACGTTTCGTTGCCGAGAACCTCGGCGCAAAGGTTGAATGGGGCGGCGAAAAGAGAATTGTTACGATAAAAGGCAAGCGCACCTTGTGACAGGCAAAGACGTTGTCATAGTAATTTCGATCGGTGACAAGGTCGCGACGGTGAACGGCAAGGAAGTCAAGCTCGACAGCCCCGCATTCATCGAAAAGGGACGCACTTACACACCCGTTCGCTTCATTTCGGAAGAGCTTGGAGCAAGTTTTGAGTGGACACAAACCGAAAGAAAGGTCATTATAACAAAGCCTCAAAAGAATAATTCGGGGCAAATTAAAATACCGCACGGGAATTGCCCGTGCGGTTCTTTTTACTTTCTGCGCCCAAGCGCGGGATTGTACTGATAGTAATTCTTTGAGTCAAGCCTGTCGCGAACCATTCCGAGAGCCTCGCCGAAGCGCTGGAAATGTACGATTTCACGCTCGCGCAGGAAACGTATCGGGTCTATAATGTCGGGATCGTCAACGAGCCTTAAAATGTTGTCGTAGGTTGTGCGCGCCTTTTGCTCTGCACCCATATCCTCGTTCAGATCAGTTATCGGGTCGCCCTTCGATTGCAGGTACGCCGCAGTGAACGGAACACCCGCCGCCGATGCGGGATAAACGCCGAGCGTATGATCGACGAAATACGAGTCAAACCCCTGCTCTTTTATCTGTTCCGGCGTGAGATTGCGCGTAAGCTGCCGCACTATCGCGCCGATGATTTCAAGGTGCGCCAGTTCTTCCGTGCCGATATCGGTCAAAAGCCCCGCGACGCGCGCGTCGGGCATCGCAAAACGCTGAGAAAGATAACGGAGCGAAGCTCCGAGCTCGCCGTCGGGTCCTCCGTACTGCGAAAGTATCACCTTTGCCGCCCTTGCGTCCGGTTTCGATATTCTGACGGGATATTGAAGCCTTTTTTCATACTCCCACATTATCTGCAACCTCCTTCCGTATTCTCCCACGGCATCGGCGGGTCGTTCCAGATCCATTCGTCACCGGGCATTCCGTAGCCGTCAAGTGTGCCGTATCGCTCCGCGTAGCTCGCCATAAGCGTTTTACGCCTTTCAAGATACTCTTTCATCATTTTAAGCGCTTCGTCCGAGCAAGGGTGCGTATCAAGGTAAAGTCTGAGTTCGTCCGCCGCAAAACTGACCATATTTATCTCGTCAAGAAGCGCGCGTCTCCCGCCCGTGTTCGTCTCGCCCGAATATCTGTACATATTTGAGTTCATATTCATGTTCATATTATCAATTACCTCCGTACGGCAGGTCAAGGTCGGCAAAAATCGTGCCGCGGCGGAATCCTTCCGCGCATGAATACAAATTCTCAAACGGCTGGCTTCTCACGTATGCCATCGCAAGCGCCATACCGGGGCAGTTTTCCGTCGCTTCCCTGTCCGCGCCGCATTTATCGCGCGGCATGACGTCCTCGCCTCCTCTTTCGCCGCTGCGTCCGCAGCCGCAACCGTTTCCCGACTCGTTTACGGCGGAAATTCCGTAAACTCCCGGAGCATACCTACGGGTTTTTGTCTGTTGCATCGTCTTCCTCCAAAAAATGTCTTTTGCACGCCTTTTCGGCGTCTACCGTCAGTATATGCGTGTCGCCGTTTTTTGACAAAAAACCCGTCCCGAATTTCGGGACGGATTTTTGTATTTTTTGCCGTTTCGGTTCAAAAATCAAGTGTCGGTTCTGTCATACCAACGGAAAGAAGATTCAAAGTTCTCTCCGTCATGGAAAAACAATTCAGACCATTTCCCCGTTTCACAGTTGTAGAACATTGTATCCTTAATTTCCGACGGCTGCCTTTCATCGTCCTCGGTATAATACTGAATGGCAAGAATACACTCGCCGTTAATATAGAATACTCCGCTTGTTTTTTTCCATTTAAGATGTTCTCCGAACTCCGTTTCAAGAAAATCCATATTTGGCGGCGTTATTCCGACTCTCTTAATATACTCTTCCGTGCTATACAGTTTGTCTTCTTTGAGGTCAAGAAAAACACTTTTTACTTCTGCCGATGACGGTGCCGCATACCAACGTTTTTCTATCACCGTCATACAGAGGAAATCGTCCTGCTCGGTGCAAAGTCCGTATATAAAAATGTTTTCTCTATACTTAAAATCGTATTCAATGATTACGGATTTGTAATCGTTATAGATATCAAGGTAATAATCTCAGAACTCCTTATTTATCTCCTCTGTATGCACGGAATTTGATTTTAGCTTCGGGATTTTGACGTTAATGTATATGTTCGGCGGAACGTCATCATCTCTGAAATATTTAGTGTAGTCAATGGTGTATTCTACCCTGTGCGAACAGCCGGAAAGACAGAGAACGAG
>CAKRPQ010000084.1 GCA_934385225.1 uncultured Eubacteriales bacterium | reverse complement strand
CCATAAGTATGCCGCTGAGCGCGTCTATCGTAAACGAGTTTTCGGCAAAGGTCGGAAAGGCGAAAATTGACAACAGAAGTGTCAACGTAAAAATAAAACACAATATTTTTTTCATAATATTCACCTCGCTTGTAGTCATGCTTATGAAAAAAGAGAAAAATATATGACTAAATCACTCAAAACTATTGAAAGAAAATCGTTTTTGTGGTAATATTATTATATAGCAAAGGAGAATTTATATGTTTGAAAATCAGTATATAGAATACACGCTTCCCGCGCAGAAGAACATTGCGCTGATAGCACACGACAACAAAAAGCACGATATTATAGAATGGTGCAAGAAAAACAAGAGCATTCTCGAACGTCATTTTCTCTGCGGCACGGGCACAACGGCGAAAATGATTGCGGACGGAACGGGACTGCCGATAAGAGGCTTCAACAGCGGTCCTCTCGGCGGTGACCAGCAGATAGGCGCAAGAGTTGCGGACGGAAAAATCGACCTTATAATATTCTTTTCGGACCCGCTGACGGCACAACCGCACGACCCCGACGTAAAAGCACTCCTCAGAATAGCGCAGGTTTACGACATTCCGATCGCGAACAACGTAGCAACGGCGGACTTCATCGTCACAAGCCCTTATATGAATTCGGAATACACGCACAAGTTGCTCAACTTCCGCCAGCATATCGAAGACAGGGCGAAAAATCTTTGATACGGAGAAAAAGAAGATGAAATACATTATTGCGTCCGATCTTCACGGCTCGGCTTACTACTGCGAGATGTTTCTCGGTGCTATCGGGCGTGAAAACGCCGACAAAATCATATTTCTCGGAGACATTCTCTATCACGGTCCGAGAAACAATCTGCCAAAGGATTACGCGCCCAAAAAAGTCATTGAAATGTTAAATCCTCTTGCCGAAAAGATGTTTTGCGTGCGCGGAAACTGCGACTGCGAGGTTGACGAGATGGTTCTCGCCTTTCCCTGCCTTGCCGAATACGCGCTGATAGGCGGAGAAAAACGCACAATTTTTGCATCGCACGGTCATAAATTCGGAAAGGACAATCCTCCGCCGCTCGGAAAAGGCGACATTCTGCTCTGCGGGCACACGCACGTTCCCGCACTCGAAAAGTTCGGGAACGACAACATTTACTTAAACCCGGGTTCTCTTTCGATCCCGAAAGAAGGTTCGGCGCACAGCTATATGACCCTCGATGGCGGCGTCCTCGTTTGGAAGAACCTCGATGGCGGTGCTGAATACAAAAGATTTGAAATATAAAAGCAAAACGGAGTTTCTTTGACTCCGTTTTAATATTGATATTCCGTTTATTTTTTTGTGGTATCATAGTGGAAATTGTTTACAGAGGGAGTTTTCGCTATGCAACATTTAATGAAAATACTCGTCTGCTTTCTCGCGGGAGCGGGCGCGGGTCTCGGTACGGGCTTCGCGGGAATGAGTGCCGCTGCGGTCATAAGTCCGATGCTTATCACATTTCTCGGATTTCCCGCGTATGAAGCTGTCGGTATCGCGCTCGCATCCGACGTTCTCGCAAGTGCCGTCAGTGCCTACACCTACAAGAAAAACAAAAATATCGACGTCAAAAACGGTCTTATTATGATGGCTTTCGTGCTTATTTTCACGGCGGTCGGAAGCTACGTCGCGCACCTCGTTCCGAACACGACGATGGGCAATTTTTCAGTATTTATGACGATGATCCTCGGCATTAAATTCATTGTAAAGCCCGTCATGACGACAAAAGAAATGATGGGTACGGTCTCAAAAAAGAAACGGATCATTCAATCGGTCATATGCGGTGCGCTTATAGGCTTTATATGCGGGTTTATCGGCGCGGGCGGCGGAATGATGATGCTTCTCATTCTGACAAGCGTCCTCGGATACGAGCTTAAAACCGCCGTCGGAACAAGCGTTTTCATTATGACCTTCACGGCGCTGACGGGTGCGCTTTCGCACTTCAAAATCGGCGGAATGCCCGACGCGGAGGCACTTATTCTCTGTGTACTTTTCACTCTTATCTGGGCACTTATCGCCGCAAAGATTGCAAACAAGGCAAGTCCGAAGGTTCTGAACCGCACGGTCGGCGTTATTCTTCTTGTACTCGGCATCACTATCCTCTGCGTAAACTACATATTATGAAAACTGCGGGGCATTTGCCCCGCAGTTTTTATTTGAATTTATCCGTCAGAAACTCTTTATCTATCGTATCCTTTACATAGCCGTAAAGCGTATTCATCGTGAATTTCCCTTTGAGCTGCGAGCCGTGCGAGGCTACAAGCCCGTCCGTAAAATCTTCGAGCTTATATATTTTCAGGCTGTCGCGCGTCATACTGTAATAGCACATCGTCGGCACAAGTATCGGATTTTCGACGGAAACGCCGTCCTCCGTTTTTACAAGGTCGAACGTGAGTATGCCGCCGACCATATAATAACTGTAATACATTGTTGAAATGAGATTGCCGAGCGAATACGCGCAGAGCGTTTTATTGCCGTTCTCGCCCTCGATCCATTCTACGGGTTGGAGCGTATGCGAATGAGAGCCGAGAATTACATTGACACCGAGATCGGCTAATATTTTTGCGTATTTTTTCTGCTCCGCGTTCGGCTTAAAATCGTCCTCCGCGCCCCAGTGCATCGCAACAACTATCGCGTCCGCTCCTCCGTCCTTTGCAAGAGCAACCTGCCTGCGCATATCCGACTCGTTTGCATAGGGAACAATAAGGTCACTGCCTGCGGGAATATCGTTTTTATGACCGTAATTTATCAGCGTCGTGTACGAGAGAAGCGCAATCTTTATTCCGTTTGCGGTAACGTATCTTATATTATCGTAGTCGGATTTCGTATATCCGCCTATCACGGTGAGGTTCTTTTCCTCACCTTTTTCTTTCCAATACTTTATCGAATTTTCATAGCCTTTTGCGCCCATATCGAGCATATGGTTATTCGCTATGTTGATTATGTCAAAACCGACTTCGGACAGGTCATCGCCGACTTCCTCGGGCGCATTGAAATCGGGATAGCCGCTTATTCCGAACGATTTACCCGCAACGGGCGTTTCATGGTTTACATAAGCGAGATCCGCACCCTTTATGACGTCGGCAACGCCCTCGTACATATCGGCAAAGCGGTATTCGACCTTTTTACCCGTCTCGGACGCATAGACCGACGCAACGTTCTTTGCGTCTGTAAACACAGCTTCGTGAATGATATTATCGCCCGCCGCCGCAAAATGCACGATTTCTTTATCGGGCGGGATCGCAGCGGATTCATTTGGGACATTATCGAGCACAAGCTCGCTGTCTTTTGATATTTTCTCGTCGGAAGTCGCTCTCCCGCCCGTTTTTCCGCAACCAAACAGAAAAAGAGACGAAACCGCAAGCAGAAAAGCCGCACTTCTCTTGATTTTAGCACTGATTTTATTCATCGGGACATTCCCTTTCATTTTCATTTCAACGTAATTATACCACAAAAAAACGCTGTTTTCAATACAGCGATCAAAATTTTAAGAAAGCGCGCATTGTGACATTTTTTTCGCGTTCCGTGTGGTACAATACAGAAAAAACAAGGAAGTGATACAAAATGGAAATAAAAAACGAATTTTTTCTCGCAGACTTTGACCGTGACAAAAAATGCGTGACTGTAAGATTATGCGGCGAAATAGATCATCACAGTGCCGTGGCGATACGGCGCGAAATCGACGAAATGATTCTCCGCGACCGCCCCGAAAAACTGATACTTGACCTCGGAACGGTTGATTTTATGGACAGTTCGGGACTCGGACTCATTATGGGGCGATACTCGCTTGCATGCGAACTCGGCGGGCGCACCGTCATAAGGAACGCGGGCGAAAGAACGATGAAAATTCTGACGCTCGCGGGACTCGACAAAATAATTACTATCGAAAAAAACACAAAGACCGAAAGGAACAGATCATGAAAACTTCAAAGCTCAAAACGATAAATATGATGACGGCACGCTTTCCGTCGCTCTCGGCAAACGAATCGGCTGCAAGAGCCATCGCGGCGGCATTTACCGCGCAGGCAGACCCGACGACAACAGAACTTGCGGACATAAAATGCGCCGTTTCGGAGGCGGTCACAAACTGCATTGTACACGCATATCCCGACACGGTCGGTGAAATTTACATATCGGTAAAAATATGCGAGGCAGACGGGCTTAGCACGGGGAAAATCATTAAAATCGAAATAAAGGACAAAGGCAGAGGCATTGAAAACGTTGAAGAAGCGCGGAAGCCGCTGTTCACAACCTCACCCGAAAGCGAAAGGAGCGGAATGGGCTTCACCGTAATGGAGAGCTTCACCGACAAATTGACGGTAAAATCAAAACCCGGAAAAGGGACTGTCGTAACGCTCTACAAAAAACTCGCAGAGAGAAAACTCGCAGATTGATTTCCGATATTCTTTTTCGGAGGTGGAGCATTTGGAAAATGAGGAGTACAGGGCAGGCACGGGCAAATATCTAAAAAACAGAGAACTCATCGCACTGGCGCAGAGCGGTGACGAAAAGGCGACGGAGGAGCTTATAAAGTCAAATCTCGGTCTTGTTCGGAGCATCGCAATAAAATTCCGCGACCGCGGCGTAGAATACGAGGATCTTGTGCAGATAGGCACGATAGGAATGTTAAAAGCAATACGGAGTTTCGATCTTGAACGCGGAACCGTGTTTTCGACCTACGCCGTGCCGCTTATCGTCGGCGAAATACGAAGATACCTGCGTGACGACGGAATAATCAAAGTCAGCCGTTCGTATAAAAAACTCGGCATACGCCTTATGCGTGCAAAAAGCGAAATCATAAGCCGCGAGGGACGCGACCCGCACATAGACGAACTAGCGGAGATATGCGGCGTCAGCGTTTCCGAAGCGGCTGTGGCACTCGATTCGATAACGCCCGTTTCTTCACTCTCCGACACCGTTTACGGCGAGGAAGGGATAACGCTTGAAGCGACGGTGGCGGACAGCGACAGCATGTGTGAAACCGAGAAAATCTGCGAACACATCGCCCTCTCGCAGGCAATGTCGAAAATGCAACCTCTCTGGAAAAAAATTGTTCTGCTAAGGTATTACAGAAACTACACGCAGCAGCAGACTGCCGAGGCACTCGGACTTTCGCAGGTAAAAGTCTCGCGCGAGGAGAAAAAAATATTTGCGTTTCTGCGCGAAGAACTGGCATAAATATAAAAAACGACGACCGAAATGTCGCCGTTTTTTATTTCAGACAGTCTCGCAGAAAAACGATTCCGCGCCGTATTCATTAAGTTTTGCGGTGGCATTTTTAGCCGTTTTTTCATCGTAAAAGAAGCCTATAACCGTCGGTCCGCTGCCGCTCATAAACGATTTTACGGCATCGCACGCGTTCATAATTCCGATAAGGCGTGGGACTTCTCCCCTTCTTTTCCCTATCTCGCGCTCGAAAATGTTATAGGCATTCTCTGCGACGTCTTTTGCGTTCCCGTCCGCAAGGGACGCTAACAGTGCTTCAAAGCGCGGTTTTGCGGCATTAAACGACTCGCCGAAATCGCCGTATGCCTCATCAAGTACGGAATACGCCCAAGGTGTCGAAACACCCTCGCCCTTGATCGCAAGCAAAACATACATTTTCGGGCATTTCGGAAGCGCACTTATATTATCGCCGACGGACGAAACAAGTTTAGTACCGCCGAAAACGCAGAAAGGGACGTCCGATCCTACCGATATTGCGATTTTGGTAAGTTCTTCATCGGAAAATCCCGTCTCCGAAAGCGTACAAAGCGCGCGCAAAACCGCCGCCGCATCGCTGCTGCCGCCCGCAAGTCCCGCCGCCGCGGGTATTTTTTTATCTATATGTATTTCCGCAAAAAAATCAAGTCCTGAATATTTTCTAAACGCTAAAAGCGCTTTATATGCGAGATTACTCTCGTCGCACGGCACGCTCGGATCATTACAGAAAAGCCTGTCCGTGCCGTTTTCGTATATCTTCACACTGACATTGTCAAAAAGCGACACCGACTGCATCACACTTACAATATCGTGATAACCGTCGCTCCTTTTTCTTTCACAGTCAAGAAAAAGATTGATCTTGGCGTATGCTTTTTCCGTGACCGTCACATCGTACAACAATAAAATCACCTCGCCGTATTTTATCATATTTTCGTGATATTGTCAATTAAAATACCGCAAATTTATTGACTTAACGGAGATTTTGCGATATAATATGTATATATTTGTTCGGAGGTGCTTATGAACGGCGACGGTTCCCGCAAAAATGAAAAAAGCAGCATATTAAAGGCGATATATATACTCGGAACTGTATTTATCGTCATTTTCGCCATCGCAAACAAGGCGAGCCTTTCGGGGTGGTGGTCAAAAATACAGTCCGTCCTTAATCCCGTCGTTATAGGCTTTGTTATCGCCTACCTTATAAATCCGCTTTACCGCACGCTTTCGGGAAAAATTTTCGGAAAGATAAAGAAAGAAAAGCTCCGCAGCGGCATATCGCTTGTAATCACCTACATAATCGTCCTCGCGGCACTGTCGTTCCTTATCGGAAGCATAATTCCGCAGGTCGTTACAAGTTACAAGGATCTTGAATCGAAATTTTCGTCCTATCTGCAAGCTGCAATCGACTGGGCAAACGGTTTCATTCAGAACTCCAACCTTTTTAACGGAGAATATGCGGACGTTTTTGACTTCATCGACACAAATGACCTGCAAACAAAACTCTCCGATTTCATTATTGGTTCGGGAAACGTTCTGAAAACCGTATTCAACTACATTCTTGCATACGGCTCAAACCTCATCGTCGGACTAAAAGACGTTTTTATGGGTCTGCTTATATCCGTTTACGTTCTTATTTTCAAAAAGCACATTGCGAATATGCTTAAACGTCTTATCCGCGCTTTCACCTCGCGCGACAGATACGAGACAATCATCAAGCGCACAAATGAAGTCGACAAAAAATTCGGGAACTTCATCGTCGGGAAGATAATCGACTCTATAATCATCGGAATACTCACGTTCGTTCTTCTCTGCATTTTCTCGATTCCATACGCACCGCTTGTATCCGTCATTGTTGGCGTGACAAACATCATTCCCGTGTTCGGTCCTTTCCTCGGCGCTGTTCCGAGCGCGTTTATCATCTTTATCGCAAGTCCGTCGAAGTCTCTCGTCTTCATTCTGCTTATAATCATTATTCAGCAGCTCGACGGAAATCTTATAGGCCCTATGATCTTAGGTCCGAGTATGGGTCTGACCGCGTTCGGCATAGTTATCGCCATCACGATAATGGGCGGACTTTGGGGTATTCCGGGTATGCTTATCGGCGTCCCGCTCTTTGCGGCAATATATGACATCATAAGCGAAAACGTAAGCGCGCGTCTTAAAAATGCAGGCGACCCCGAATTTCCCTCGGTAGACACCGACGCGGAAGGTCAAAGCAAAAAAGATTCAAAACTCGTTACCGCCATAAAAAGCGGCACAAAGCGGGCAGCGGATCTCATCAAAAATAAATTTGGTAAAAACAATAACGGAGGCACAAAAAATGGAAGAAAATGATATTAAAAAGGGCGGTATTTCCGTCGAGTCGGAACACATATTCCCTATCATAAAAAAGTGGCTTTATTCGGAAAAGGATATATTCCTGCGCGAGATCGTTTCAAACGCCTCGGACGCCGTAACAAAGCTGAAAAGGCTTGAATCGCTCGGAGAAGCGCACGACATCGGGGACGATTTCAAAATTACCGTCATGCTCGACAAGGACGCAAAAACTCTCACCGTCGACGACAACGGCATCGGTATGACCGAGGAGGAACTCAGCAAGTACATATGCAACATTGCGCTTTCGGGCGCGCTCGACTTCATTCAGAAATACGAGGATGAGTCCACCGCCGCGGGAAACGGCATTATCGGTCACTTCGGTCTCGGATTTTACTCGTCGTTTATGGTAAGCGACAGGGTCGAAATACAAACGAGATCATATACAAATGCGCCCGCGGTAAAATGGACGTGCAACGCGGACGGCGAATATGAGATATCCGCGGGGACAAGAGAAACGCGCGGAACGGCGGTCATCATGCACATTGCGGACGGCGAAGAAGAATATCTCGAAGCCTCAAAGATACGTGCAATGCTCGAAAAATACTGCTCGTTTATGCCCGTTGACATCTTCTTTGAGTACGGCGAGGAGAAAAAAGAGGGCGAAAAGGAAGAGCCGATAAACGACAAAAATCCGCTCTGGCTCCGCAATCCCGCAGACTGCAAACCCGAAGAGTACAATGCCTTTTACAGAAAAGTTTTCGGAGACTACAAAGACCCGCTCTTCTACGTCCATATAAACGCCGATTATCCGCTCAACTTCAAGGGAATACTCTTCTTCCCGAAGTTAAACAACGAATTTGAGAGCGTCGAAGGTCAGGTCAAACTCTATTACAACCAGGTTTTCGTCGCGGACAACATAAAAGAAATCATTCCCGAATATCTTCTTATGCTTAAAGGCGTTGTCGATTGTCCCGAACTTCCTCTTAACGTCTCCCGCAGTTACCTGCAAAACAACACCTACGTCGCAAAAGTTTCTGCGCACATCGTAAAGAAGGTTGCGGACAAGCTGAACGCGCTCTGCACAAACGAACGCGAGCAGTATGAGAAAGTATGGAACGACATTCGCACATTCGTCGAATATGCCTGCATGAGAGACAAAAAATTCTACGACAGAGTGAAAGGATC
>CAKRPQ010000083.1 GCA_934385225.1 uncultured Eubacteriales bacterium | reverse complement strand
CTTGCCTCTTGCTCCCGTGTATTTGATAAGAACCGTTCCGCAGGAGATTTCGGGTGTGTTGCGCTTTTCGAATACTTCTTTGAAGTTCGGGTCGTATGCCGCCGCAACGTCGGCGGAAAGGCACATGGAGTGTTCGCGCACAACAGCGGGATCGCCGCCAAGAGCCTTTGAAATCGCGTTCAGAAGATCCTCAAAGACCTCGCACTGCATACCGCTGACGCCTTCGCTTCCGATCTCCTCCTTGTCGGCAAGAACGCACATAAGAGTGTGAACACTGTCTGCGTTGTCGATAACGGACGTGAGCGCGGGATAAGCGCAAACGCTGTCGTCGTGTCCGTAAGCCGCAACGGCTGCGCGGTCAAGACCCGCGTCCTTTGCCTTTTCGGCGGGAACGGCGCAAAGCTCGGCTGCCATAAAGTCCGCTTCGGTAATGCCGTATTTTTCGTTGAGTATCGCGAGAATGTTGAGCTTAATCTGTTCGCCCTCGTCATCGTTGCTGTACGGGCGCGAACCCGCGAAAAGATTGAGCATTTCGCCCTCTATCGCCTCGCCGAGAGGCTTTTTGGCTTGAAGCGCGCCGAGGTGCGGAAGAATATCGTTTATATAGAAGATCGGATCGCCGTCGTCCTCGCCGATGGTAACGTTCACGTGACTGCCGTCTTTAAGCGTAACTACACCGTGGATTGCGAGCGGGATCGTCGGCCATTGATATTTTTTTATGCCTCCGTAGTAGTGCGTTTTGAAGAAGCCCATTCTGCTCTCCTCAAAAACAGGGCAGGGCTTGAAGTCGAGACGCGGAGAGTCGATGTGAGCCGCCGAAATGCGGACGCCGTTTTCGATGCTTTCGCTTCCTATCGTAAAGAGGAACAGGCTCTTGCCTCTGTTGTTGTAGTAGAGCTTGTCACCCTTTTTAAGCTCGTCGCCGAACCTGTACGGACGGAATCCCGCTTTTTCAGCAATCGCGATCGAGCTTATAACAGCCTCGCGCTCGGTTTTTGAAACGTCGAGATACTTTTTGTACCCCTCGGCATAGTCGAAAGCCTTTTTAATGTGTTCTTCGTCTTTCAGTTCGTAGACGCTTTTTTTCGAATAAAAGAGTTCTTCTTTGAGTTCACTTGCTGTTTTCATCTGTGTTTCCTCCAAAATATAATTTTTCATAAATTTTAACTGATTTTGAGACTTTTTTTACATATGAAGCGGTCTCTTCGATCGGAATCTTTTTAAGAACTCCGTTTCCGTCGGCGTATTCCGTGTCCGCCTGCCATTCCTTGACCCTGCCGGGACCGCAGTTGTAGGCTGCATACACGGTTTCCCAGAGACCGAACTGCTCGTAGAGATATGAAAGATAGTATGTACCGTATCTGATGTTTGTTTCGGGGTCGTATAGCATGCCTGCGTCAAGGCTTTCGCCGTTCTTTTCGCAGAGCCAGAGGAACGTGTTCGGCATCATCTGCATAAGCCCGACAGCACCCGCTTTTGAGACGGCGTTTGAGACAAAACCGCTTTCGGTTCTGATAACGGAGTAAATAACGGCTTCGGGTACGCCGTAAGCGTCCGAATACCTTTCGACATATTCGGAATATTCGCGCGGGTGAGTTTTCTTGTCTATTCCGCGGCATATTTTGTCAACCGTGAAGCCTGCCGCAACCGAGAGACAGATTATCGCTACGATAACGACGCTTCGAACTATTGCTTTCTTCAATTTTTCGTTTCTCCGAATTTTTTAATGAATTTCAGGGTCGCGTTTTCGAGATCTTTTTCGCTTCCGTCGTTCCGTATAATGTAATCGGCGCGCGAAGTGTAAAAATCCTCGCCTTTTTGCGCGTGAATCCGCGCGAGTGCGCTTTTTCGGTCGATACCGTCGCGTGAGATTATGCGTGCGAGCCTTGTCTCTTCGCCCGCCGTCACCGCAAGGACGGTGTCGCATTCGCTGTCAAAGCCGCTTTCGTAGAGCGTCGGGGCGTCGAGTACGGCGGCAACATAACCGCCGCCGTCTTTTTCGCGAATGATTTCAAGACATTTGTCAATGACGCGGTGCAGGGTTATTTCACCGAGCTTTTTCAGCTTTTCTTCGTCGGAAAACACCGCTTCTCCGAGTTTTTTTCTGTCGAGTGTTCCGTCGCATTTTATTATGTCCGCGCCGAATACGGCTTTTATCTCGTCAAGGCATTCGGACGGCGGAACAAGGAGCGAATGATAAACCTCGTCGCAGTCAATGCATAGAAATCCGTTCCGCGCGAGAATGGCGGAAACGGCACCTTTTCCCGCACCGCTTTGACCCGTAAGACCGATTATTCTCATACGCCTTTTATGTCGTCTACTTTAACAAAAGAGTGTGTTTCCGCGGATTTGTACCCCGCTTCCATAACGCGCTGGACGTATGCGCCGTCCGAAAAATCGGGGCTCGGATTTTCGTCGCGGTCAAGAGCCGTGAGGAAGTTCATATAGCTTGTGATGTGTCCCATAAGCCACCCTACGGGTGCTTTCGGGGAAGGGAATACTCCGCCCGGCGCGGGAAAACGACCGCCGCACTCTATGCGCGTGAATCCGCGTTCGCCGCCGATAGGCTCGCCCGCTCTTTCGGTGTCGTAAAAGTAAAGCCAACCCGGCTCCATAAGCGAATATTTTATCGCGCCTTTTTCACCGTAGATTTCAATATTCACATCGTCGTTTGTTCCCGTGTGTATCTTGCTTGCCGTGATGTTTCCGACCGCGCCGTTTTTCATTCTGCATAGCATGTAAAAGGCTTCGTCCGCATTTGTCTGCCATTTTTCGCCGTTCATGCCAGTGCGTGTCGGATAGGCTATCTGACTTATCGCCGAAACTTCGTCTGTCTCGCCGCAAAGATATGTGACAAGGTCGATAACGTGCGAACCGAGATCGAAAAGCACTCCGCCGCCGCATATGTCACGGTTCTGCTTCCAGCCCGCTTTTTTGTTTACATCGGCGGCGCTGCTGTGGTAATATACCGCGGAGAACGAGAGTATCCTTCCGAGCCTGCCGTCCGAAATAAGCTGCTTTGCGCGGATTATCGGAGCCATGTGGCGGTTGTTGAATACCATTCCGCATTTAAGTCCCGACGCTTTCGCTTTTTCTTTCGCCGCTTTTGCCTCGGCGTATGAAATGCACATAGGCTTTTCGCAGTATATGTGCTTGCCCGCGTCAAGAGCCTTCATTATCGTGTCAAAATGCAGATTGTTCGGCGTGCAGATGTCGATTATGTCGATGTCGGGCGAGTAGATCAGCTCGTCCTCGTTTGTCGTCGCTTTTTTGAAGCCGAACGTTTCAGACGCATAGTTCGCTTTTTCGACCGTTTTCGTGCAAACGCCGCCGAGCTCTATGCCGAAACCGAGCGACGGATAGTAGAACGGCAGATTTTTTAACGCATAAGTGTGCGCCTTTCCCATTGAGCCGAAGCCTATCATTCCTATTCTGTATGTTTTCATATAAAACTCCCGAAAAGCATATTATTCCGATTATAATAATATATATTATACAACGTTTTTTTCTCTTTTACAAGTCTTTTCGAAAATTTAAAGTTTACAAATCGCCGCACCCGTGGTATAATAAGATGAAATAAAACGAACGGAGACTGCGAAAATGAGATATACGACCGTGCTTTTTGATGCGGACGGCACACTTTTTGATTTTATTCGCTGTGAAATGGAGGCACTTGTTCTCGCCTGCCGAAAAAACGGCGTGAATATAGACGAGGACGGTATAAAACTGTACAGCAAAATAAATGAGGATTGCTGGAAAGCGCTCGAACGAGGGGAGATTGACAAGGAATCGCTTCGGGTAAAGCGCTTTGAGGATTTCGGCAGGGCATACGGCTTTTCCTGTGATTTCGATAGACTTTCGCGCGAATATACCGATTTTCTTGCCGAGCAGAATTTTCTTATCGACGGCGCAGAGGAAATGCTCGCGTCGCTTTACGGAAAGTGCCGTATGTATATAATTACAAACGGTATCGAGTACGTTCAGAAGAGCCGATTTGCAAAGTCGCCGATAAATAAATATTTCGAGTGTTTGTTTATATCGGGCGAGATAGGCTACGAGAAGCCCGATGTCCGCTTTTTTGACACGGTGAAGAATGAAATTCCCGATTTTGACGCAGCGAAAACTCTCGTCGTCGGCGATTCTCTCACGTCCGATATGAAGGGCGGCATAAATGCGGGTCTTGATTGCTGTTTTTATTCCCCGACGGGGAATAAAGCACCGTCCGAAATGAACATAAAATATACCGTTACAAAGCTTTCCGATATAAAGGAGATAGTGTATGGCTGACTTTGCGGAACTTCTTGAAAAAGAAAATATCTGTTTTCTTCGCGACGAACCTCTTTCGAAACATTCTACATTCAGAATAGGTGGGAAAGTCGATTTTTTTGCCGTGCCGAGAAACGAAACCGAACTTGCGTATGTATTGAAGTCAGCAAATGACTGCGGCATTACTTTTTATATTCTCGGAAACGGCAGTAACATACTTTTTACCGATAAAGGCTTCCGAGGCGCGGTGATTTCGCTTGCGCGTATGAAAGATATAAGCATAACGGAAAATACGATTACAGCCTCTTGCGGAGTGTCGCTTTCGGCACTTTCTGCGGCGGCGCAGAAAGCGTCGCTTGACGGCATTCGCTTCCTTTACGGTATTCCCGGGAGCGTCGGCGGCGGAGTGTATATGAACGCGGGCGCATACGGCGGAGAGATAGGAAACGTGATAAAAGAGGTTAGATGTTACGATTCCGAAAAGGGCGCTTTTTTCACTCTCCAAAAAGCGGATTGCGATTTTTCATACCGCCATACCGCGTTTATGGAACATTCCGAGTATGTGATCACCTCCGCGATGCTTGAACTTGAAAAAGGAAACGCCGATGAAATAAAGGCGGAAATGGACGACCTTATGGAACGCAGGAGAAGCAAGCAGCCGCTTGAATATCCGAGCGCGGGCAGCGTTTTCAAACGCTGCGAAGGGTATTTTACCGCAAAACTCATAGACGAGGCGGGATTAAAAGGCACGAGCGTCGGTGCGGCTGCCGTTTCCGAAAAGCACGCGGGATTTATTATAAATAAGGGCGGCGCGACGGCGCATGACGTTCTTGCGCTTGTCGACCTTATAAAAAAACGCATATTCGAGCTTCACGGAATAAATATCGAATGTGAAATAAGGATAGTCGGTGAAAAGTGATGTCGTTTGCCGAAAACGTTAAAAACGAGCTTGCCGCCAAGCGCGAAAAGCTCACCTGTTGCCGTAAAGCGTTTGTGTTCGGACTTTTCATAAATTCGGACGCGGAAAGTCCGTCCGTCGAAACCGAGAATGAAACGCTAAAAGACGAAATCTGCGCTCTTATAAAAGAGCAGTTCGGAAAAGAACCGACCGTCACGGAGCGAAACCGCGTCGGTCATGTAAGATATGCCTTGTCTGTCCGCTCGCCGTCGTGTTCTGCCGTTCTTTCGGGTCTGGAAAGCGGAAAGAGCGCGGAAAACGCAGTGGGATTCAGATGCGAAAAATGCCGCGAGAACTTTATCCGCGGGGCTTTTTTGACCTCGGCGGGCGTAAGCGACCCGCTTAAATCCTACCACCTTGAATTCAGAATTAAAAACGCCGTCAGAGCGAAAATGCTTTATTCCGAGCTGTCGGAAGCGGGATTTGTGCCGAAGATTGCCAACCGCCGAGGGTGTGTCGGACTTTACTTTAAGGGCAGCGAGGCTATCGAGGATATTCTGACCTATATCGGTGCGTCGAAAATGCTTTTCGAGTGCATGAACGATAAGATACTCCGCGATATAAGAAACGACGCGAACAGGCGCGCAAACTGCGAAACAGGGAATATCGCAAAATCTGTCGGTGCGTCGCTTGACGTCGGAGAGGCGATAAAAACGATACGCGAGGCGGGACTTTTTCCCGCGCTTTCGGACGAGCTGTCCGAGGCGGCAAGACTCAGAGAGGAAAATCCGAGTGCGTCGCTCTCGGAACTCTGCGCCATGTTCGGCAAACCTATATCAAAATCGGGACTTGCGCACAGATTCAGGCGTATAAAAGATTTTGCCGCGGAAATAAGAGCCGAAAAAAAGTAAAGGAGACGATTTGATTTGGACGAATTTGTTCATCTTCATCTTCATAGCGAATACAGCCTTCTTGACGGCGCGTGCCGTGTGTCCGAGATACCGAAAAGAGCAAAGGAATGCGGCCAGAGTGCCGTCGCGATAACGGATCACGGCAATATGTACGGTGCGGTCGCCTTTTATCGCGCCTGTAAAGCAGAGGGGATAAAGCCGATAATCGGGTGCGAGCTGTATGTTGCGCCCGCATCGCGCTTTGATAAGACCAATTCCGTAACTGACGGTGCGTATAACCACCTTGTCCTGCTCTGCAAGAACGACGTCGGTTATAAAAACCTGATTTATCTTGTTTCAAAAGGCTATACCGAGGGATTTTATATAAAACCGAGAATTGATACGGAACTCCTTTCATTGCACAGCGAGGGACTTGTCGCGCTTTCGGGGTGCCTTTCGGGAAGGATACCGAGACTTCTCTCGTCGGGGCAGTATGAGGCGGCGAAAAAATACGCGCTCGAAATGAAAGCTCTTTTCGGTGACGATTTTTATATCGAACTGCAAAACCACGGTCTTGCCGAGCAGAAGGAAATACTTCCGCTTCTTGTGCGCCTTGCGGACGAGTGCGATATCGAAAAGGTTGCGACAAACGATGCCCATTATCTCACCCGCGACGATGCCTATATTCAGAAGGTGCTTATGTGTGTGCAGACGAACAGCACCGTCGATGATAATGTCGGCTTTGAGACAAGCGAATTTTACCTGAAATCATATGACGAAATGAATGCGGAGTTTTCCTCTTATCCCGACGCTCTCGCGAATACCGTGAAGATAGCCGAGAAGTGCAACTTTGATTTTGAATTCGGGAAATTGTATCTTCCGACGTTCAAAACCGAGGACGGAAGTACCGCGGACGATTATCTTTCACGTCTTGCGTATCGCGGACTTGACGAAAAAATCTCGTCGGGACTTATTACGTTTGACGAAAAGCACCCGAAAAGCGAATATCTCGAACGAACAGCGTATGAACTTTCGGTGATAAAAAAAATGGGGTACTCGGACTATTATCTGATCGTCTGCGATTATGTCGGGTATGCCAAAAAGCGCGGTATTCCCGTAGGACCGGGTAGGGGTTCGGGTGCGGGAAGCCTTGTCGCTTACCTTGTCGGTATAACCGATGTCGATTCGATAAAATTCGACCTTCTTTTCGAACGTTTTCTTAACCCCGAACGTGTCAGTATGCCCGACTTTGATATTGATTTCTGCTATAACCGCCGCGACGAAGTTATAGAATACGTTGCCGAAAAGTACGGCAGAGACTACGTCTCGCAGATAATAACCTTCGGTACTCTTGCCGCAAGAGCGGCGGTTCGCGATGTGGGACGCGCGCTCGGAATGTCATATTCGGAGGTTGACGAAGTTGCGCGCAAGATACCGCAGGAGCACGACATAAAGCTCGCGGACGCGCTGCGGTTTCCCGATCTTAAAGTGATGTATTCAAACTCTTCATCGGTAAAAAAGCTTATCGACACGGCAGCACGCGTCGAGGGAATGCCGAGAAACGTTTCGGTACATGCGGCGGGCGTAGTCATAACCGACGCACCTATATGGAGCTACGTTCCGCTTTCAAAGAGCGGCGACGCCGTGATAACGCAGTATGATATGGATACGATAGCTTCGCTCGGACTTTTGAAATTCGATTTTCTCGCGCTTCGCTACCTCACGATAATAGACTGTGCCTGCAAGCAGATAAAGGAGAAAAATCCCGATTTCGATATCGAAAAGATACCGTTTGATGACAGAGAGACCTTTGAACTTGTAACAAAAGGTCATACGGGCGGAGTTTTCCAGCTTGAAAGCGGCGGAATGAAAGCTGTTCTGCGTGAACTTGAACCCGAATCGCTTGACGATATAATCGCCGTTCTCGCGCTCTATCGTCCCGGACCTATGGATTCGATACCGAAGTATATCGAGGGACGCCACCACCCCGAAAAGGTGACGTATAAGCTCCCGTGCCTTGAACCGATACTGAAAAACACCTACGGGTGCGTTGTTTATCAGGAACAGGTAATGAGTATATGCAGAACCGTAGCGGGCTTCACATACGGTCACGCGGATATTGTCAGGCGCGCTATGGCGAAGAAAAAAGCCTCCGCGCTTGCCGCGGAGAAGAACGCTTTTGTCGAGGGTGCGAAGGAGAGGGGAATATCCGAGCGCGATGCGGACGAGCTGTTTGAGGATATGGCGAGCTTTGCAAATTACGCATTCAATAAGAACCACGCCGCCGCATACGGCATTATAACGTACAGGACGGCGTATCTGAAAGCGCATTTTGCGAGAGAATATTACTCGGCTCTGCTTACCTCCGTTCTCGGTAATCCGACAAAAGTCGCGCAGTACGTTTCCGAGTGCGGCAAGCTCGGCATAAATGTTCTTCCGCCCGATATAAACGCGAGCGGCGTGGATTTCGGAACGGACGGCGACGGGAAAGACATTCGTTTCGGACTTCTCGCACTTAAAAATGTAGGCAGACAGTTCGTTCAGGCGATAATTTCGGAAAGAGCCGACAGACCTTTTTCGTCATTTGAAGATTTTGCGGAGCGAATAGCGAACTGCGGTTCGGAGCTTAACCGCCGTCAGGTCGAAATGCTTATAAAAGCGGGTGCTTTTGACGGTCTCGGCGTGTTCAGAAGCAGGCTTATGGCGGCTTATGAAAAGATACTTGATAATATCGCCGAAAAGAACCGCAGAAACCTTGACGGTCAGCTTGATTTTTTCTCCGACAAGAAAAATTCGGGCGATGTGACCTTCACATATCCCGAAATTCCGGAATTTCAGATG
>CAKRPQ010000082.1 GCA_934385225.1 uncultured Eubacteriales bacterium | reverse complement strand
ATGAACCTCTTTATGCTCAGCGACGAAGCCCCCGGTGTCCCGTTCTTCCTGCCGAGAGGTATGGCAATAAAGAACGCCCTCATCGACTACTGGCGCGAAATTCACACGCGCGAGAACTATGTTGAGGTTTCCACACCGCTTATTATGAACCGTCATCTCTGGGAGACGAGCGGTCACTGGGATCACTACAAGGACAATATGTATTCCACCATAATCGACGACGAGGTTTACTGCGTAAAGCCGATGAACTGTCCCGGCGGAGTTATGGTCTATCGCAGTCAGCCGCACAGCTACCGCGAGCTTCCGATGAGAGTGGGCGAACTTGGCATAGTTCACCGTCACGAGCTTAAAGGCGCGCTCCACGGACTGTTCCGTGTGCGCTGCTTCACTCAGGACGATGCTCACATCTTCATGCGCCGCGAGCAGATAACGGACGAAATAGTGAACGTTGTCCACCTTATAAACGAAGTTTACAGCAAGTTCGGCTTCAAATATTTCGTTGAGCTTTCGACAAGACCCGAAGACAGCATGGGCAGCGACGAGGACTGGGAAGCAGCAACGAACGGTCTTAAAACGGCGCTTGAAAAGCTCGGTCTGCCCTACATCGTAAACGAGGGTGACGGCGCGTTCTACGGACCGAAGATAGACTTCCACCTCGAAGACTCTCTCGGAAGAACATGGCAGTGCGGTACAATTCAGCTCGACTTCCAGATGCCTCTCAATTTCGAACTTGAATATACCGACGAAAAGGGTGAAAAACAGCGTCCGATAATGATTCACCGCGTTTGCTTCGGTTCAATCGAGCGTTTCATCGGCGTTCTTACCGAACACTATGCGGGCAAATTCCCCGTCTGGCTCGCGCCCGTTCAGGCAAAAGTCCTTCTCGTCTCCGAGAAGTGCGCCGAATACGGAAAGACCGTTTACGAGGCTCTCAGAAGCGCGAAAGTACGCACAGAGCTTGACGACAGAAACGAAAAGATCGGTTATATGATAAGAGAAGCGCAGGTCGTAGAGCGCGTTCCCTACATGGTTATTATCGGTCAGAAGGAAGCAGAGGACGGTACGGTTTCTATCCGCAACCGTGACACGGGAGCAACCGAGACAATGTCCCTTGACAGTTTCCTCCAAAAGATTACGACAGAGATAAAAGACAGAGTATAAAAAAAGAAAAGGCGCAGACTTCGGTCTGCGCCGTATTTTTGTTTCAGTAAAAATCTTCAATTAAATTTTTACGGTCGAACATATGATTGTACTGGAAGCGGTGATATTCCGCGAGCAGCGCGTCGTCATCGGGAAAGGTCTTGTCCCACGCAACAAGCGTTCCTTCCTCGTCTATGGCGAAATTTGCCGTTATGACGGGGTATTTTTCCGAAAGCTCTTTTCTGTACTTCTGCCAGCCCGTAAGTTCAAATCCCGCTGTCTCGGAAAGAAGAATGTTAAGATAGTTGAGGCTCGTTACAACGCCGTCCTTCTCGTCAATATCATAGTTTGCCCATATAACAAACGGAACAACATACTGATTCTTTCTAACGTTCCAGTCGTCGGTATTCTCATCAATTCCGATAAGGTCGAGCAGGGGTTTTGTGACCGTACTGTTCGGCTCGTGATCTCCGAACATCAGTATTACCGTCGGGTCTTTCACAGTTTTAAAATAATCGACAAGATATTCGAACGCCTCGTCCGATTTTTTCACAAGCGACAGGTATGTTGACACCGAAACGGGACTTCTCACATCGGACGCGTGAATATCGGGCGTGAAATTGTCAAAATCGTAGCCGTTCGTATATCCGCCGTGGTTCTGCATCGTCACGCAGAAAATTCCGACGGGATCGTCCCCTGAAAGGCTCTCGTTATAAAGCCTTATAACCTTTTCATATACGGCTTTATCCGACGTGTATTGCCTTATGCGCTCCGCGCGGGCGAATTCGGAATTAAAGATCATATTGTCTATGCCGAGAAGCGGGTAAACGGTATTTCGCTTCCAGCCGCTCGCGTTATACGGGTGAATTCCGTAGGTCTTATACCCCATATTTTTCAGTTCCGTCATAAAAGTCGGCGTCTCGCCGCGTATATACTGCTGATAGGGGATACTTCCCGCGGGCAGAAACGCCATACTGTCGCCCGTAAGAAATTCCCATTCGGAGTTCGGCGTGTTGCCGCCCTTTACGGAGACGTAAGCCTGCCCCTTAACGGTGTTCTCGGAAAGCGAACGTATAAAAGGCATACTGTCGCCGTCCGTTTCAAAGTCTCCGAGAACGGAAAGGTCGGAAAAGGATTCGTTCATTATCACTATCACGTTCGGTTTCTTTTCCGCGTTCACATTTTCCTGCTCCTTATATTTTTCCGAAATGTCGGAAAGCTCGGAGGCATTATATCCGTCGGGTTCGGAAACGTCAAGATATTTGAGAAGCGACGCAAAGCTGAAATAAAATCCGTCACGTTTATAAACGACTGTCGGTGTGAACAGGTACGGGTAATACCCTGCCTCACGCTGAAAATTTTCGTCCTGCGACGTTTTTACATATCCGAGCGATAGCGGAATGCAAAGAGCGAAAACGCAGATTCTTGCGACTATTTTGCGTGCTGTGTGCGTTTTCATACTTATCCGTTTATCAGAGGCAAGGAGCGCAAGAACTATAAGCAGCAAATATGCGGCGAAAATGAACCATATTCGCTTTGTTATTTCGAGTTTATAGTTATCGACGACGGAAAGTGCCGTTCCGATCGACAGAAGATCCCACGGGCAGATCGGAAGAGATCTGAACGAAAGAACCATATACTGTGCCGTACCGACAAGAGCCGAGAAAAGCACCGTCAGCGCGCACGCCCACCTCGGCGAAAACGTAAACGAAAACATAAGAAGCTCAAAAATGTAAAGGAAAGCTATGTTGAACCAAAGTGTAAGCGTGCTTCCGAGATCGCGGAAGCTGTTTACAAACGATTCCTGCATAAGATACGCGAGAACGGGAAAAAGAACCGCCGCTATCAAGGTGAAAACGTGCTTTCCTACACATAAAGCCTTAGTTAAAGACACTTTTCTGTCCATTTTCTGTTAAAGCGACGACGTGATTATTTCGACATAACCCGTCACGGCAAATTCTCCGAGCGACGCGGGAATGAAGAGGCTGTCACCCGCCTTTATCTCATATTCCGTTCCGCGTGCCGTGATTTTACCGCTGCCCGAAAGGACAAGAAGCGAAACAAAGCTGTCCTTGTCCGCGCAGAACATCTTTTCACCGTGCAGGCTGTACTTGTTCACCTTAAAATAACGGCAGTGCGCAAGCGTATTTTCATCGTCGTGCGCGTCCCTTGCTTCGTATCTTACCGCGTTTATTTCGTCCTCTGTAAAAGGACGCACAACATCAAGTGCTTTCGCGATATGAAGTTCGCGGAGATTGCCCTTTGCGTCGCGTCTGTCATAGTCGTAAACACGGTAAGTAAGGTCGGAATTCTGCTGTATTTCGGCAATGATTATTCCCTCTCCTATTGCATGAAGAAGTCCCGACGGGATAAAATACGTCTCGCCCGCGCGGACTTCACGGTATCCCATCGCCGTGCCTATCCTGTTCTCTTTTACAGCCGCGGCAAATTCCTCTTTTCCGACACCGTCCGCAAGACCGTAAACTATTTTTGCGCCCGGTTTTGCGTCGATAATGTACCACATCTCGGTTTTACCGGGGTCCTTTTCGTTCTTTTTCGCGTATTCGTCGTCGGGGTGAACCTGAACGGACAGTTTATCACAGGCATCAATGAACTTTATAAGAAGCGGGAAACGCCCGCCGTCGTATTTTGTGCCGAGCACGCTTTTATCGCTTTCGATATACTCTCCGAGGGTCATTCCCTCATATTCGCCCGAAATGATACTGCTCATTTCGTCACTTCTGACGGTTAATTCCCACGTTTCACCTATGTTTCCGCCTTCGCAGTCGGGCTTCTTTCCGTAGCGCATTTCAAGAGCATGTCCGCCCCATATACGGCTCTTTGCGACATATGATATTTTCATAGGATACAGATTTTTCATTTTATTCTTATTCCTCCGCTTGCGAAAATCGGGCTGCCGCAAACGGCAGCCCGACAATTTTTTCTTTTTACTTTTACTTATCTTCTGTTTCTGAAATCATCGCGACGTCTTCCGCGGCGAAGCATATTCATAAGCTCCTCGTAGTCGTCGTCGGAGACTTCTCCGCTGTTATCGTTTCTTGCGGTTCTGTCGGCAGGCGCAGGATCTGCGTAATCATTGACCGCTTCGGGGATCGGAGACGGTGCGGCGGGTTCTTCCGCCTTTTCTTCCTTTACGGGTGCAGGCTCTGTCGCAGGCTCTTTAACAGCAGTTTTTTCAGCCGCTGCGGGTCTCTTTATCTCCTCGGTTTTGATAGCGGGACGTACCGTTTTGACAGCGTCCTCGTCCTTCTTTTCAAAGCCCGTTGCGATAATGGTGATCTTCATTTCGTCTTCGAGGTCTTCGTCAAACGCAACACCCCAGATAACGGTTGCATCGGGATTTGCTTCCTTCGAAATCATGGATGATGCCTGATCGACATCTTCAAGTCCGACATCGGGAGAAGCGGTGATGCTAATAAGTATGCCCTTTGCACCCTCGATGGAGGTTTCAAGAAGCGGGCTGGAAATAGCAGCCTTTGCCGCAAGCTCTGCCTTATCCTTGCCGCTTGCCGCACCGACGCCCATATGTGCGTAACCTGCGTTGCTCATAATCGACGTAACGTCGGCAAAGTCAAGGTTGATAAAGCCGGGTACGTTGATAAGCTCGGATATGCTCTGAACACCGCGGCGAAGAACGTCGTCGGCAATTTCAAAAGCATTGAAAAGTGTGATTCTCGTATCGGAGACCTGTTTGAGTCTCTCGTTCGGGATAACGACAAGCGCGTCAACAAACTCGCTGAGGTTTGCAATGCCCGCTTCTGCCGCTTCCATTCTCTTTTTACCCTCGAATGCGAAAGGCTTTGTTACGATACCGACCGTAAGGATATCCATTTCCTTTGCGGCTCTCGCAACGATAGGTGCGGCACCCGTTCCCGTTCCGCCGCCCATGCCTGTTGTAATGAACACCATGTCCGCGCCCGAAAGAGCGTTCTTGATATCATCGAGATTTTCCTCTGCCGCACGCGCACCGATTTCGGGATTCGCGCCCGCGCCGTGACCCTTTGTGATCTTCTCGCCGATAACTATCTGGTTCTGCGCATTGGAATTTTTAAGTACCTGTCTGTCGGTGTTGATCGCTATAAATTCAACGCCTCTGATATTCGTGCTTATCATTCTGTTGACGGCGTTATTTCCGCCGCCTCCGACACCGATGACTTTTATACATACGCCGCTGTCGTAGGATTCATCGTGTTCAAACGTCATTTTTTTGTCCTCCAATTTTTTATATCCCAAATAAATTATTTCTTAAAAATATAGTAGTTATAAAAATCTATATTATATAATAATAGATTTTTTCGGATTTTGCAATAGTTTTTGTGAAAATTTCTTCAAAAAATCGTATTTTTTCAAGGAAAAACAGGTTTTTTATTCTATTTTTAGCGTTTTGACGACTCTGACACCCGCTTCCGACGAATCTGAGACGTCGATAATGACACCGTCTCTGCCGTCATAGCTGCCGTCTTCAAGAACCTTTTTTGCCATTCTGAATTTCAGTTCCGCGTCGTCGACGTCACCCATTTCGATGCGGTAATTTCCGATTTTCACAAGGTCTATGTCGAATTTGCTCCGAACGGTTATTCTGTCGGTCTTGTCCGCAAAGTACGACTCGGAAAACGTCTTTAAGAACTCCTCCGCGTAGCCTCCCTCGCCGTCAAAAAATTCAAGTCTTTCGCCCGTAACCGCGCGCTTTACGCCGGGAAGGACAAGCCTGACAAGTCCGAGAACGCGCATATCTGCGTCTTTGCCGCCCCTTGAAAGCACACGAAGAGTTTCAGAAAGAGTAAAATTCTCGCCCGTGATATTTATGTAATATTTCGGCGTTTCATAGATAACGTCTATAACAAGCGTTGCGGGAAGCTCTTTTTTCACCCTGACGCTCTTTATTTCGGGAAAAGCGGAAAGAATTTTTTCCTCCGCGGGCGCGGTCTTTACGGAATACAGCTTCACGCCCTTTTGAAGTCCCGAAACGGCTATCACCTCGTCCGCCGAATACTTCCCGTCCGCCGAAAGCGTAATTGTTTTCACGTTAAAGTAGGACGAGAAAAACCAGACGAGAATAAATCCGAGAACGGCAGCGATAAGAAGTGCGCCGAAAACAGTCAGTACAGTCCCTTTGTTTATGTGCCTTTCGTGCGTCCGCGTCCGCACCGCGCGATTATGTCTGCCTCCGCGGTAATAAGCGGATCTCGGTCTGCCGCGGGCGCCTCGCCTTCTGTCATAGACCGTCATTTTTGTTTTTTCTCCTTTACAAGACGCTTTATCTCCTCGTATATGAGTTTATTTGCGTCGCTTTTCACAAATTGCGAGACAGCCTCGCCCATATCTGCTCGCTTTTTATCGTCCGAAAGAAGCTCCGAAACGGCTTTTTCGAGCGCGCCGCCCGCAAGGTTCTTTTCCTCAATGAGAACACAGCCGCCCGCGTCCTCTATAACCTTTGCGTTTTTATACTGGTGATTTTCGGCAACGTTCGGCGACGGTATCATAATGCTCGGTTTCTTCATCATCGCAAGTTCAGACACCGTCATCGCGCCCGCGCGCGAAATCACTATATCCGCCGCCGCCATGCGGAGCGGCATATCGTAGATATATTCGAGAAGTTCAAGATTTTCGCACTCCGAAAGCCCGTAATCGTTGAACTTTTTGAGAGCCGCATCCTTTTCTATCGCTCCGCTCGCGTGGACGTGAAGCACTTCGGGGTGTTTCTTCCCGTAGTCGCGCATAAGTTCGAGAACAGCGTCGTTTACCTTCTCCGCGCCGAGACTTCCGCCGTAGGAAAGTATAAAATATTTGTATTTTCCGTCAATGCCGAGTTTTTTCCTTGCCTCGTCGTATTTAAGCGTTCCGAACGATGTTCTGAGCGGATTTCCGACGTGGATTATCTTATCCTTTGCGGTAAGATATTTTTCGCTCTCCTTAAAATTCAGCATTATGCTGTCAACGTAAGGTTGGAGCTTCTTTACGGCAACTCCCGGAAAGGCGTTCGACTCGTGAACCGCCGTCGGCACACCGAGCTTTGCCGCCGCGACAAGAACGGGCCAGCAGACGTATCCTCCCGTTCCGATAACGATGTCGGGCTTAAAATCCTTTACTATCTTTTTTGCCTTCATCGGCGAGACAAAAGCAAGGTATGCCGCTTTAATGTTTCTCGGCGAAAGCGAGCGGCGAAATCCCATTATATTGACGTGTTCTATCGGGTAGCCCTCCGCCTTGCAGAGTTTATTTTCGATTCCGTGCTCCGTTCCGACAAAAAGTATCTCCGAATCGGGTTCGTTTCTTTTTATCGTGTTGGCGATCGCAATGGCGGGATTGACGTGTCCGCCAGTACCGCCGCCTGTCATAATGACTCTCATTTTTATGTCCTTTCGTGATATTACTTTCTGTGGTTTGAGTATCTCGAAACCGAGAGAACTATACCCATTTCAGCCATCTGCATAAGCATAGCCGTACCGCCCGAACTGAAAAACGGAAGCGCAATTCCCGTATTCGGGAAAAGCTGCGTTACGACAGCGATATTAAATATGACCTGAATCGCAACTTTTGTCATAAGTCCGTAGACGATAAGCGCCGTAAAGCGGCTCGGTGCGTGTCTCGCAATGACAAATCCGCGCCAGATAAGAACAGCAAAAAGCAGAATGACTATAAGTGCGCCGACAAATCCGAGTTCCTCGCAGACAATGGTAAAAACGAAGTCGTTCTGCGGTTCCGAAACATAGCCGTATTTCTGGCGGCTGTTGCCAAGGCCTACGCCAAACACACCGCCCGACGCAATGGCATAAAGCCCCTGTATCGTCTGCCAGCCCTTGCCGCTCGCGTCCTCCCACGGGTCGAGCCAGTAGGCGAGGCGGTCGTGAGCGTAGTCTGTGTACTTTATGATGATGAATATGCCGACGGCGGCTACAATGGCAATAGGAATTATAAAACGCAGTTTTGTACCGCCGAGTATCATTACCGTCGCGCCGATGCAGCAGATGATTATAAGCCCCGAAAAGTGCGGTTCGAACGCGACAATTCCGCCGATAATGCCGAGGATAAGTCCCGGAATTAAAATTCCGTAGAGAAAAGCCTTTTTGTTGTTTTTATCCGTCACTCTGTCTCCGAACGCCGAGAAATAGAGTGCGAGCATCATAACAACGGCTGTTTTTCCAAGCTCCGACGGCTGGAACTGACCGAGAAGCGGGATATTAAGCCATCTTTTTGCGCCGCCGTGAGTTTCGCCGACGACAAGCACGAGCAGGAGAAGAATTATAGCAATTCCGTAAACGGCGAATGTGACCGTTTTGTATGTTTCGAGCGGAAAAAGCGTTACTATCGCCGCCGCGATAAAGCCGAAGAAGATGAACATCAACTGTCTTTCAAGAAAATAATAGCTGCTTAGATTTTTATATGTCGCGTAAGCGTAGCTTGCGCTGAAATTCATTACCGCGCCGAAGCCGAGGAGCATGATAAGGACGACAAGAAACACCATATCAATGTTTTTTGCCTTTCTTTTTTTCGTTTCAACGGGCTTTGGCGGAGTGCTTTCGCTATTTGCTGGATTTTGCGCGGTGCGGTGCACCTGCGACGGGCGCCTGTCATAATCCGCTTTTACCTGCGGATTATCGGTGCGGTTACCGCTGTTTTCGGGTTGAGTATGCGAGACGGGACGTCTCACAAACATATCTTCGTCATTTCTTTCGCCGCCCGAATTTGTTCTCGGCATACTCTCACCTCCATATCAGAATTTAATCCCCGTTCCGAATGCGGCAAGAACGCAGAAAAGTGCCGTCATGACGGAAAAGACCGTCACGATTTTTATTTCACTCCAACCGCATTTTTCAAAGTGATGATGTATCGGAGCCA
>CAKRPQ010000081.1 GCA_934385225.1 uncultured Eubacteriales bacterium | reverse complement strand
CGTATGTAAGGCTTGTATTGTCGATCACTATGTAGTGACCGCCGTCCTCTTTTTCATTTGCTATTTCAAGTTCGACGCCCGCAAGATTGTCTCTGATGAGCGCAGGTACGCTCTCTATGTCAAACTCCGTCGCGTCCGTATATATCTTGAAATCCGAAAGAGGAACGCCGTCGATTGTCAGCTTTGAGAATTTATAGCTTCCGCGTTTGAAATATCCGTCTCCGACGGGAGCTTTGAGCGTCTTTGCCTCTGCGTTTATGAAGTTTCCGACAAAGAAATCTACCGCCTTGTCAAGAAACTCATCTGTACTTGCGCAGATTACGATTTTTTCGTTCTTAACACCGATAAAGTAGTCGCCGTAAAGGAGAGAATCCGAAAATTCCTTGCTTTCGGTTCTTCTTGTATTACCGACAAGGATTTCCTTTGCCGTCTCGGGGGAACTGTCTGCGGCAAGTTTGAGGTCTATGCCGAGAGAGTCGGATATGGCGTTTTTGAGCTTCACCGCCGCGTCCTTTGACGCCGTGTCCGTAACGGAATCGGTTCGGATTATTTTATAATCCGCAATGTTTTCTATCGTGCGAAGAACGACTTTTCCCGTCACGTCCGAGCCCTTGCCTCCGCCGTCATTTTCCTTGCCGCAGGAAAAGAACAGAAATGCGCAAAGCGCAAGCGCGAGGAACGCAAAAAGTCTCTTTTTCGTTTGTCTCATTTAATATCTCCTTTCGGTCTTTGAAAAAAATCAGGCAAAGAATATTCCTTGCCTGTCTTTAATGTCAGGAAAAAATCGAATCGGGATCATACTCCTTGTCGCCGAAGTTATACGGACCGTCGCCGAGCACAATATCCCAACCGGCAAGGTATTGAGTGAGTGCCACAAGATCGCGCGTATCAATTTTTCTGTCGTAGAATGTTTCCGCCGCCGTCATTGCTCTTTCGTCAAGGGTGATTTCCCAGCCCGCAAAGTACTGCGCAAACAAAACCGCATCGGCAACGCTCACTTTTCCGTCTCCGTTTATATCGCCGCAAAGAACTTCTTCGGCGTGCGGTATCATACAGAATACAGACATCAGAAAGATCACCGCGAGAACAAATGCTGTTTTTTTCTTCATTTTATTCATCCTCCTGTTTTGTGCGAACCCGTCACGGGGCATTCTTTGCCCCGTGACGTTCGTCCGCAAGTGTGATTTTTCAGTCTGCAAGATAATTGACTGTTCCGTCGAGGTTCGTGTAATTTACGGAAACACCCGAAGCCTTTATCGTGCTTACAAGTGCGTCGACCTTTTCAGCCGTCTTAACCGTGATAGTCATTGTGTTTCCCGCAAAAGCGTTGTCCGCAACGTCCGTTATCGTCAAGGGAAGGATAATCGAATTGATGCTCTCGTTTTCAAAGTACGAAAGTGCGCCCTTGTCAATTTTTGTGAAGCTCGCTCCGCCGAAGTTTATCGTGTTTTCTATGTATTCCTCGCCGTCAACGTAGATACCTGCGCATTTTTCAAGATTGGAGAATGCCCATGCGGGAATATCCGTAAGAGTATTTGTCGATGTCGGGAGGCATACTCTTGATGCCACCTGCATCTTCTGAACAGTTCCGGAAAGGTCAACGGAAGCTATGCCGGAAAGATCCCAGAGGAAATCGGTAGGCTTCTCCGTTCCCGCTTTGAATACCGTTCTAACATATACGGAACCGTTCGCGCATGTGAACGCCTTTTTATTCAGCTTTTCGAGAGTTTCGTTATAAACAACCGTCCTAATCTCGGTCCAGTTATTTGCGGCAGAAGCCTCTTTTACAAATACGCCCTGCGAAATCGTCTTAACGCCGTAGTCGAAAACGATGTGATCGACCGTGTATCCGCCGTAAAGTGTCTCATTCGGCGCGGAGACAGTGCCCGCCTCGTTATTCGCTCTTATAATTGCCGTATAGAAGTTGTTTTCAATGTTCGGAATAAGGCTGTATGTGAAGTTTGCGATCGCCTCCTCCGTGCCTGTCGTGGTTTCCGCATTGGCATAGCCTTCGGGAGCGAACATTTTAAGAACGTCATAGACAGCAACGTCCTCGGTGTTGCCCGCATTTATAATTCCGAGCTTATATTGCGAAATAAGCACATCGTAAAGGCTTGTACCGTATGCCGAGTCGTCTTTATAGTAGGAATAACATGTATATGTCGTTCCGTTCGTGTGTTCCCATACGGAATACCCTGCCATACGCACATCGTCTTTTATATAAGATGTAGAAATGTCAACGCCTTCGCCCGTTGGATATCTGACAACAGCAACCGCGAAGTCTGCCGAATTTCCGTCGGGGTCTTTAAGGAGCTTTCCTACATAATCGCCGTTCCATACGACCTGTTTGACTATTTTGGGATTTGTTTCGGCACTTTCAATAGTAAGCGCGCCCGTCACATTCTTTTCAGCCGCGATAAGAGTGCCGTATTCTTTGAGAGTATAGCCTTTTGCTTCATTTGCATCGACAGAAGCACCGTCGAAACGGAATATTCCGCGGAGACCGTTGTAATCTGCCACGCGTGCCTGGAAGCCGTCAAAGAGAATCCCTCCGTCGGGTGCGTCGGGTTCTTCCGCATAATACCTGATTTCGATTTCCTGTGCGCGATTAGCGGCAGTCATTGTTTCTACCGACTTATTAAGTATAGTCTCGGCAGCACTGCCCTCTTTACAATAAGCGGTGATTTTTGTACAATCACTTGTGCCGAAATATCCGAAGCTGTCCTTGCCTGTGATTGTAAAATCGTCCGCAAAATATATCGTAGGAGCAGACGATTTGAATGCACCGTAAAACGTTGCGTTTCCGTCATATGCGGTAATGTTTCTGAGCTCAATAACACCGTCAGTGCCTTCCGTGCCGTCAATGATAACCGTTTTCAGCTTATCATTACGGTAAAAAACACCCCATGATCCGAGTCTTTCAAGAGTTGCGGGAAGCGTAATTTTCTCGCAGATCGTAAACCACGAGAGTCCGTAAACACCGATAGAAGTAATCGGTGCTTCGATCTTGACTTCCTCAACTCTCCAATAAATGCTCTGAAATCCGCTGCCGAAAATTCCCGTGTTTGTCCCGCTGCTGTTATTGTTCGCACCCCAGTTTGCAGGGATTGTCGTATCGGTTCCGGAAATTGTCAATATTCCCTTATAACCGTCCGTCGGTGTGTACTGCCAAGTCAAATTTGTTTCTTTGCCGTCCGACGTGGTGATTTTTCCGATGGCGGCTACATTATCGTCATACACGCCGGCAAATACCGTGACCGCCAAAAGCGCACACAAAGCAAGTGCAACGCACAATACGATCAGGGCTTTTTTCTTGATGTTCTTCATAATAAAAGAATCCTCCCCAAAATTGTTTTTATATATTGAAAGCGAAACGCTTTCGATTACTGTTTGATAATGGAAATTTATAAAAAAATTACCAAATAATATAAAAGTCACCATAAAAATAATGTTTTTTTCGAAATTACATATGTCTTTTCAATAGCATAAAAAGCACTGATGCAAAAATTACGCCGCCTGTTTTTTGTGCAGTTTGGCAAAAACTATTGACTTTTTTATCTGTTTCTATTATAATATAAACAGATGAAGATTTCATTTATTTTCGATGAATATTTTTATATAATCGTGCAAAAGGGGTATTTTCTATGGATATAGGTGTAAAGGACATATGCAATTACATTGATTTTCTCAAAAAGAAGTACGGAAACACTATATCTCTTCACGGAAATTTCGTTTTTGCGACAAAGTTTTTGAATTACAGCTTTCATTCAAACCCTTACTGCCAATACATAAAGGGCGTATGCAAAAAAATGGAGATCTGCGGCAAAAAATACGATAAAGTATATAAAAAACTGCAAGAGGACGGTGAATTTTTCGGCGTATGCTACGCAGGCGTCGGGGAATTTGTTTATCCCGTTATTGTAAAAGGAAAAATCGTAGGGTACATTGCCGCAAGCGGTTACAGAGGCGCGAACGAAGAACTTGCGAGAAGCAAAACCGCACATTTTGCCGCAAAATACAATTATGATGTGCATGAGCTGTTAAAGAAAAGAGACGAATTTCTGAACGACAACATTCCCGAAAAAAAGGACTTCGACGTTCTTATGAAGCCTCTGATCTTTATGCTCGAAGCATACCTCGAAAAGAACAACGAACTGCTCCTTGACGACAACGATCTTTACACAAAAATACTTATATATCTGAACAAAAACTACAAATCGCACATCACAATGGAGCTTTTGAGTCAGAAATTCAATTACAGTGTTTCGACGCTCAGTCATCTTTTTAAGAAGAGATCCGGAATGAGCATAAGCGAATACATAGAAAAAATCAGGCTTGAAGAGTCAAAATGGCTTCTCAAGCAGACCGACTATTCCATAACCGAAATCTCTTCTATTCTCGGCTTTTGCAATTCGGCTTATTTTTCGCTTCTCTTCAAAAAGAAGTTCGGAATGCCTCCGAACGAATACAAGAAAAAACACTCAAAATAAAAAAGTCCGCGCCTGTGGCGCGTGCCGATAAGACAGTAATTTGAGAAAATTACGAAATTGGCATCTGTCAGACAGGATTGGACAAAACAGGCGACATTCAACATTGGTTGGATGCCGCCTGTTTTTGTGCGTTTAAGGGTCGAAAAACGCTTGTTTTCTGCTCTGTAAGGCAATGATAGTGAAATGGGTGAAGTAGTTGTCATCCTCGTTGAAAAATCCCCACGAAATAGCAAATCACGCTATGATGAATATCGTTCCCTGATGAGCATGAATATTTGCGATTGCGTTAATTACACCACAAAACGGTAAAACCGATAGGTGGGTATTTCAATGTGGAGTATGTCCGGCAACGTAAAAACCATCAAATCGGCTTATGCTCACAGAAAAGTTACATTATTAGGATGATAACTTCTGCGAGTCCTATTGAAAACGCAGCTATCTTTGTGATATAATGTGTGTACGCACAGGCGAGCGAGAGGTTTGCCGGAGGGAGAATTTATTGTCTTTTGTGTCCAATATGGACAGCGGTCAACAAGTTATTCCTTCGGACAGACTGGAATGAATGGAGGCGAAATGTTGTGCAACGTGCAATAGATAAGATGGTTCGCGAAATCAGCAGTATTCTTTCAGATGTTAAGCCGTCGATTTATTTGTATGGCTCATCCGTCCTAGATGATTTCAAATTGGGATGGAGTGATATTGATATTCTCGTTCTGACGGATAGCCAAATGAGTGAGGGACAGGCACAATCGCTTGTGGGACTTCGGCAAGCGATGCTTGCAGATGAGCCGGGCAACCTCTATTACCGTTCCTTTGAAGGCGGTATGCTCACGTTAGATGCGTTCCTCTCAGGTGCGTCTGACCGGGTCGTATATTGGGGAACCAGCGGAGAAAGAGTTACCGACCGTTATGTGTTTGACAGCTTTTGCATGGCAGAGCTGGTCGAGAGCAGCGTTCTTTTGTATGGGGCGGATATTAGAAACAACTTGAATTATCCCGCTTTCAAAGAGCTGTATGCTGATGTGAAACACCACTATGAAACAATCAGACAATATGCACAGAGCACCGGACGGAGCTTCTACACATTTGGTTGGCTGCTGGATATTGCACGGTGCATTTATACCCTTCGCACCGGCAGAATCATCGCAAAGACCGCCGCCGCAGAATGGGCATTGGAAAATAATCTTTGCCCCGATGCAGACGCAATGCAATATGCGTTAAAGGTTCGCAGAAATCCGCTGAAATATAAGAAGGATAAACTGACCTTTGACTATGCAGAAACACTTGCAGTGCCGATACAGCGCTTTGCAGATGTGCTGGAACATGAACTAGTACAAGCAAAGGGGATTTCACATGGCCCAGTGGATTTTCTTTGACGTCGGCTCGACACTCGTTGATGAAGCAGCCGCCTACGATCATCGGGTACGAGATATGATTTCCGGCACCAGTATCACCTTTCAGGAATTTGACAATGCCCGTATTGCTTTTGCAAAGCAAGGTCTTGATGGCAATTCTGTCGCGATCAAGCATTTTAGATTAACGAAAACGCCGTGGCACCCGGAAGATGAAGTTCCCTACTCAGATGCACACAACACACTGGCTGCTCTCTGTGGTAAAGGGTATCAACTTGGGATTATCGCAAATCAGAGTTCTGGAACAGCCGAACGCCTAGAGCTTTGGGGCTTACGGAAGTTCTTTGGCGTGATTGCTGCATCCGCAGAAATCGGATATGCCAAACCGAACAAGAAAATTTTTGAAAGAGCATTTGAAATCGCGGGGTGCTGTGCCGAGAAAAGCGTGATGGTCGGTGATCGGCTGGACAATGATATGATCCCTGCCAAAGCACTGGGTATGAAAACTGTTTGGATTAAGAACGGGCTTGCAAAATATCAAGGTGCAGAGTTCGGTGAAGGGATTGTGGATTATCAGATCAAGAAGCTATCTGAGCTGCTTTGTATTTTATAGAACAAGCAAGTGAGGAAATTTTATGCCGGATAACAGAAATCGTAAGCGACCGATACAGGTCAAATTCTTTGTAGACGAAAAAGAGCTTGCTGCCATCAAGCAGCGAATGATGGAGTCCGACACGGATAATCTTAGTGCCTACCTTCGCACCATGGCTATGGAGGGAACCTTCCCAACTGCCGATGGCAAGAAAATCTCTAAACAGAAAAGATCGCAAAAATCGTGATTGCCTTATTACGATTTTTACGAGGAACAGCGTCAACGGTGCGCAGCCAATTTCTTTGAAATTTTTAAAGGGTTTGGGATGTTGCCCAACAAGTTTTTGCACGAGTGGGTACCGCCGTGCATTGCTTGCTAACTCCATTTATGGGGTTAGCAAGTAAACTGGATTTTGCAAAAATCGCAGAGTGTAGCTACACCTGCTGTGCTTGCTATTCTGCAAGTTCAGCAGGAGGCAGGCGCGATCTTGCAAGTCTTGAAAAGCAACAGCTCGTGAAAAGAGTTCACGGCGGTGCCGTGATTGAAGAAAACAGCGTTTCGACGATGAAAATCCCGTTCGTTCTGCGCGAACTTGAAGAAAGCGACGCAAAAGTCGAAATGGCGAAAAAGGCGATAAGCACAGGCGGTGATCTCCTCCCGTCGTGCCGCTCGCTTGTCGGCGAGGAGGCGTACAGAACGATTTTATCCTACAACGCAAATATAGCCTTTTTCTCCTGCCGAGGGCTATCGGACGACGGTTATCTTACAGACATTTCGGAAACTGAAAACCTTGTGCGCCGGCGTTTGATCGAACATTCGGAAAAATCGTATCTTATGTGCGCTTCAAACAAAATCGGAAAGAAATATTTTCACAACCTCTGCTCGGCAAAGGACATTTCGGGTATCATCTGCGAAAAGGAACTGCCGCCTGCCCTCTCGGAATTTGAAGCAAACATAAAATAAAAAGGTCGGTTAATCCGACCTTTTTATTTCTTTAATTATCTTTCCGCGGCGGCAGCACAGGCTCTTTACGGGAGTATTCCGCAGACCGAGAAGTTCGTCCATCTCGTCGGAAGCATTTTTATAAAATGATTTCTCGTGATGGACAAGTATGTATTCTGCACTTTTTATTCGTCCGTTTGCGGCACGGCAGAACGCTCTTGTAGGAGAAGCGAGCGCAAACACCCAGATCGGTGTGCAGATCGTAACCTCGTCGTACTTTTCAAGCTCGGCGGAAATCGGTTCTGTCGGCATTTCCCATTTGTGCATTCCGTATCTGCCGCACCACCAGAAGCCGAGCGTCCCCTCGGTTCTCTCGGTCGATTTTATTTCATACACGTCAGCACCCGTTCTTTCCGCTTCTTCAAGGGCGATTTTCCTTGTATAGCCCATTCGCGAAAAGTAGACGACAAGTTTTCTCGGATTTCTGCCGATATTCGGGTATTTTCTGCCCGTTTCGCCCTCCGCAAACTTCTCCTGATCGTAAAAAACGCACGCCATATAGCCCGTAATCGCCTGAACTAGTCCGAAAACAAAGTACGAGGTTGACATAAAATTAAACGGGGACATATAGAACTGAATACATATCCAGAGCATGAGCGTAACGCCGAAAACACCGCCGAGAACAAGTCCTGCGCGCTTATTCAAAATTATAAGCGCCGCGGCGGCAAGGTTTGTCAGACCGTTCACGATAAGAAGCGCAATGCCCGAAAAAAGAAAATTACGAAAAAGAATATCCGCGAGCGGTAGCTTCTCAAAGAACGGAAGCATAGCGTCCATTCCCATCGTTTTTCCGCTAGGATCGACAAACATTCCGACGGCTCCCGCGACTGCTCCTATTCCTATAAAAAGCGTCCAGAAAAGCAATACGCGTCTCGTCGGTTTATATCTCGATTTTATCATTAAAAGTCACCATCTACCGTTTTTTATATTATATCACGCAATGTTCGGTCTTTCAAAAGGGTTACGAATACTTTTCTCTGAGCGGCGACAAACTGTCCTCGTATCTTTCGCACGGTTCGGATTTGCCGAAAGTTCTGTGTCAAGCGCGCTCTTGACTCAATTTTTATATCCGATTATCTCTCCGAGAGTATCGACAACGGGAACTCCGCATTTTTTAATTTTTTGTGAAATCCATTTCTTTTTTTGTCCGTACGGTGTAAAATATTCTAAGCCGAACCGTTTGACAACTGCCGTATACGTCGCGGCGGGTTGTCGGACGAGTCTAATAAAATCTTTTGGAGGATCTGAATTATGAAATCATACGGAAAAAACACATGGCTTATACCCGACTGCTTCCTTGAACCCGTCTCGCACGGACAGGTGAGCCACGAGGCAATCTGCGTACTGAACACTTCTCCCGAAAACGCCGAGATAAAGCTGACGCTCTTTTTCGAGGATCGCGAAACTGACACGAGCTTTTCGTCGTCCTGCGCGTCGATGCGCACTCATCACATACGCCTCGATAAGCTGAAAAATTCCGACGGTCAGGAAATTCCGCGCGGTGTTTCCTACGCAATGCTCATAGAGTCGAGCACACCGATAGTCGTCCAGTACTCGAGACTTGACACGGCTCAGGCAGAGCTTGCACTTATGACTACTATGGCTTATCCGGTTGAGTAATCGGAGGAGCCGCACGGACGCACCACAGGAACACCGTGAGCAGTTATAAAAGAAAAATACTTTCTTTTCGTATCTTCAATCACTTCCCGACTCAATAGTTATATTTGAATATCTCTCCGAGAGTGTCTGCAACGGGAACTCCGCATTTTTCAAGAGCAGCTCTTGACTGAT
>CAKRPQ010000080.1 GCA_934385225.1 uncultured Eubacteriales bacterium | reverse complement strand
CTCCCAGATCTCATATCCGGACATATAAATATCGTCGCGATAATTTCTTGTGTATTTGATGATTGCAAGTGCAAAATGAGTTGCACCGTCTATGTCGCACTCCTCTTTGCTGATATTGAGTATTTTATCAACATAAGTGCCGTTTTGCCATACGGGACGCTTTACAAGTCCTGTGGCTTTTGCGTCATAACTGCCTGTTTCTGCGTTGTATGTAAGTTTTGAGCCGTAAGCCGCTTTGTTCTTTGAACTTGTTACAATAGCACCGTATTCGATAAGTGTATATCCGTTGTTTATATTTTTCTTTGCGGCACCGTTATTGTCGAAACAGAAAACTCCGCGAAGTCCGTTATATTCCGTATACCTTATCGAAAAACCGTCGAATTTTAATGCCGATGCGAGTTTCGGAATATAAATATTTTTAACTTCCGTTGTTGATTCAAACGAGGCGTCGCTGCCGCTTGCAATGTATGTACATGAATCGTTCATTATGTATGCGGTTTTCAATGCATGGCACCCTTTGAACGCTCTTGAACATATCGAAGTGATATTTTCGGGCAGGTAAATCTCGGTAAGGGAAGTGCAGCCTGCGAATGTCGAACTTTCGATAGTGTCAAAGAGAGTGTCTGTCGGGAGATTTACATTCGTCATTGAACTGCAACCGGCAAAAAGATTTACGGCAAAATTTTGCGGATGTTCGGAAGCATTCAATGTGATTTTGGAAATATCGACCGTATTTTCATCATAATTACTGCCGAACCAAACGTTTTTAAGAGAATTTGCACCCTCAAAAAATCCTTTTCCGTAATCTGCTACCGAAACTTCAATGCTGCTTCCGCTAAAATGTACATTTTCAAGGTTTGTAAGATAAGCAAAAAGGTTAAAATATATTTCTTCTTCGCCATCTTCATCGACGGTTCTCTGAGTATCAGTCATAGAAAACGACAGTTTAGTAAAATTGTCGATTTCCGCAGTCTTTATCTTGTCCGAGCAAAGGCGCAATGCTTTTTGAAGTGCTTCGTCAGCAACATTTAAAGTGTCGTAGCCGCTGTTTTTGTAGATTACAAGCGCACCTGTTTCAAGATCTACTTTGAAGTTTGCGGCTCCGTCCTCGGTTGTTCCCGAATATACTCCGAATGCGGGAATATTCGTTTCAATGCCGAATTTTTCCGCGAACGCATATGCGTTGGTATCGGGAAATGCTTCTATTGTTTTGAGTGCCGTGCAACCTGCAAAAGCGTTTCCGTCTTTGTCAACGGTCGCCTCGTCCTTCGTCGTAGCCGAGCTGACATACGGCACTTCCGTGTTCCCGAGGAACGTTACTTTTTCAAGTGAAGTGCAGTTGCAGAAAATTTTACTTGTCAGTGCATTTACGCTCGAAGGAACAACAAATGATGTGAGCGATTTGCACCCGTCAAATATGTTTGTTCCCGAAATCGTGAAATCGTCGGAAAATTCAAACGATTTGATCTTTGCGAGACCTGTGAAGCTGAATCCATTGAGATATTTAACATTTTCCGCCTCAAACACATACGATTTCGGTGCGTTTCCTCTCGTGTATGCGTTTTCAACGGCACGGCAGTCCATAAGTGCCTGCACGCAAAGAGCAGTGAGCGATGATGGAAATTCAATGCTTTTAAGTGATCCCGCACCAAAGAACGGAGCCGCGAGTTTCGTTATACCGTTTCCGATAACGAGCGTATCAATATTCGAATGATACGATGACCACGAGTATTTTGATGATGTCAGGTTAGCACCCCAACCACCGACGATACCGCCTTTTCCGCTGTTTTTGCTCGGATCAAAACCGAGAACAAGTTCGGTGTTTTGCGACACGGATGTATCAAGAGAAAAATAGATTATGTATTTTCCGCTGGTACTGCTGTTATAGATACTCCACTTTGCGTTGTAAGTAACGCCGGAAGCATTATAACAGTCGCCGACGTCAACCGGCGCACCGTACTTTCCGCTCGAAATGTCGCTTTCGATGTCCGCTCCGAACGCACAGACAGCAAATGCAGCCAGCATCAAAGCGAAAACCGAAAAACAGATTAAGATTTTTCTAAGTGATTTTTTCATTATTTCCCCTCCTGTTAAATCTTTCATTTTTATGATAATAATTTTTCAACAAAAAAACAATTCGTTTTTTAAGTTTTTTAGTCATTTTTTAACACCTTAACCGAAAAATAAAAAAGCAGCCCGCTCACGCGGACTGCAAATTGAAGATTAAGATTTGTTCGGACTTTTTCCCGTTACTCGTTTGAATGCCCTGAGAAATGCGGAATATGAGCCGAATCCTGCTTCGTAACACGCTTCGGTACAGCTTATATCTGCTGCATTCATTAAACTCTGAGCATACGCCACTCTGATATTTTCAAGATACTGCTTATATGTAACACCCGTCTTTTTGTGAAAAAAGTTGCTGAAATACTGCGATGAAAGATTTACGTTCTCGGCAACGTTTTCAAGGGAAATATCCTCTGTAAAGTGCTCCTGAATATATCGTATTGATTTTGCAAGCTGGACTTCGCCGGTTGAAGCGGAGGTGTAACCGACATTGCGGATAACAAGGTAAAGAGCCGCACCGAATAATTTATCGGTAAATTTATTTTCTATCTTTGTCTGTATCGGCTGTTCATCAATTATTTTTCTTAAAACATCGCAGATAATGTCAAGATCTTTCTCGCATATGTGAAACTTCTTCTTGTTATTGTGATAAAAAATTCTGTCGATACATTCCATATTTTCTTCGTTGGCGCAAAACGACATATTAAAAATTTCCGCTTTTTTCTCGACAATGATGTTGTGAACATCGCTTGGAAGAAGGCACATGGCATCACCGCGTTCGAGGACGAGCTTTTCTCCGTTTATGAAGGAGATAATTCTTCCGCTTAGGATAATTTCAATTTCATAAAAAGTGTGGTAATGAAAATCGGAATCGGACACAAATTTTGTAGTCACAAAATATTTATTGTATGAACTTGCATAATGAAGTTTACATATTTTTTTTGCCACAGCTTTATATCCTCCGAGAGTGAACTTTTTTTCAGTATATCACATCCGTTCCGACTTGTCAATATTTTAATTTGCTATAAATTATGCCAAAAACAAAAAAACGGCAGATTTCAATCTGCCGTTTTGGTGCGAGAAACGGGACTTGAACCCGTATGGTGTGAACCACACGCCCCTCAAACGTGCGCGTCTGCCAGTTCCGCCACTCTCGCCTGCCGCACTCACGTGCAACGTTTTATATTATATCACACGAGAGCCGTTTTGTCAATAGTTTTTCTAAAAAAATATCGGCAAATTTCTGCCGATAAAATTTATGTTGAATATTTCAATCGAGTTCGCTTTCATCGACCTCGGTAAAATCGTCTTTCGATGCTCCGCAGAGAGGACATACCCAGTCCGAATTTATTTCATCAAATTCCGTACCTGCCTCAACTCCGTTTTCGGGATCTCCTTCCTTCGGATCATATGCATAACCGCAAAGTTCGCAAACAAATTTCTTCATAATACCTCCATATATAATACTGTTTTTATAAATGACCTATATATAATAAAACAAAGAAGTCGATTTGTCAATACTCAAATTAAAAAATATCATTTGGCGTTAAAATAAACAAAAATTTGTTTTGAATTTTGGTAAAATTGCACATATAAATTTTTGATAAAATTTATTGACGGAGAAATAATCGTCTGATATAATATATGTGTACTATTACAAGTAGAACAGTTAGAAGGTATGAAGATAAAATATGAGTATTATAACAATAGACTTAAAAAGCAGAATTCCCATCTATGAACAGATAGTTGAAGATGTTAAAAAGGCTGTTGTCAGAGGAATTTTGCTTCCCGATGACCCTCTGCCGTCAGTCAGGGGGCTGGCGGCAGAACTGGCAATAAACCCGAATACGATACAGAAGGCTTATTCGGAGCTTGAAAGGCAGAAGATAGCCTATTCGGTGCCGGGAAGAGGGAGCTTTGTTTCTTCCGACACGGAACGTATTGAAAACGAACATATTGACAGACTTGTTTCCGAAATCGCTTTAAAAGCGCGTGAAGCAATGAGCCTCGGCGTTTCACGCGAGCGGATAGATTCGGAAATAAACAAAATTTTGGGGGAATCCGAAATCAATGATAGACATTAAAAACGTATCAAAATCATACGGGAACATAAAATCGCTTGAAGGTATCAATTCCAAAATAGACGAATCGACAATTTACGGACTTATCGGGTCGAACGGAAGCGGAAAATCAACGCTTCTTCGCATTATGAGCGGAATCCTCGCAAGCGATGAAGGTGAAGTTACATATAACGAGAAAAATGTTTATGAAAATCCTATTGTAAAATCATCAATAGTGTATCTTTCCGACGAGCAGTATTTTATACCTAATTCAAACCTTGACGAAATGGCGTCGTTCTATTCATCGGTGTACAGGACATTCTCGAAACTCAAATACCGCGAACTTATAAAGCTTTTCGAACTTGACGGAACGCGAAAAATATCCACATTTTCAAAAGGAATGAAGAAACAGGCATCGGTTCTCCTTGGGCTTGCCTGTTATCCAAAATATCTGCTGTGCGATGAAACATTTGACGGGCTTGATCCTGTTATGCGCAAGTTCGTAATGCGCATTTTTGTAAAAGAGGTTGCCGAGAACGGTATGACTCCGATAATAGCTTCGCACAATCTCAGAGAAATTGAAGATATATGTGATCATATAGGACTTCTTCATCGCGGAAGGCTCCTTTTTGAAAGCAATCTTGATGCGCTTAAATCCGAAATTCATACAGTTCAGGCTGTTTTCGATAACGGGGTCAATATCAGCAATGTATTCGAAGGACTTCACATCATTTCGGAAAAGAAGCGCGGAAGTCTGACCACCCTTGTGGTAAAGGGCGATGAAGATAGGATAAAGAAAATACTTTCGGAAAAAGCTTCAAAATACGGCGAGGTCATTTCGCTGACGCTTGAAGAAATATTTATAAGTGAAATGGAGGAAAGAGGCTATGACTACTCAAAGGTCGTTTTTTGAAGAAAGAAATATGAGCGGAAAATTTTTCGGATTTGAGTTCGGAAGAAGCTGGCCGAAAATAATCCTCTATACTATTCTTATAATGTTTTTTCTTCCGATACCGCTGCTTATGTTTCGTTCCAACGAGTCCCTCGGCGTTTCCGTTTCTGACATGGAGGCGAAAACCCTTCTTAATTATTCTCTCGGACTTCTGAATTATGTTAAAGGGTCCTCTTTCACATGGTCCGTGTCTGCAGCGATTATTGCGGTAGCGGCGGGCTGTATTTCCACAAGATTTCTTAATAGTAGCAAAAGTGCGGGATTTTATCACAGCTTGCCGCTAAAACGCGAGTCGATTTTTGCGGTCAGGTTTCTTGTCGGATTTGCCGATTTTTTGACGTCACTTTTTATAAATACCGTAGCTGTTTTTATTATATGCGAAGCCTGGGAACTTGCCCCGTCATACGGCCTTTATGTCACAAGAGAAATTATTTTCAACATCGGATATGCCATTCTGTCTTTTGCGACGGTTTATACGCTTATGACTTTTTCAGGTATGCTCTGCGGAACGACATCAATGCAAATAATTACATTTATTTATATAAACCTGTTTGTATTCGCGGTAATATTTGCGGCAGTAAAAACGCTTGACATATTTACCGAAAATATATACGCGGGATTTTATCTTTCGGACGAAATAGCTATAAACACTCTCCCGATAATAAAGCTGCTCGTTCTCGGAAACTATATTGGGAGCATTGATGTTTGGGCGTTTATCATCGCAGACGTTGTTATTGTAATGGTATCTCTTGCGCTGTACAAACACAGAAAGACAGAAAACGCGGGAACACCGATCGCGTTTAAGGGATTTGAAAAAATTTTCCGTTATTCGATGATCTTCCTTGTCACGATGCTTGTCGGTATTTTCTTTGAAACGCTTATGGGAAATATCGCGTGGCTTGTGTTTGGGCTTGTTATAGGATCTGTTCTTTCTTTTATGCTCCTTAATGCCGTTCTTTTGAAAAACATCAGAAAAATGTTTAACGGGATAAAACCGTTTGCGATTTGCCTTGTTATAATAACGCTTGTATATGTTTGTCTCGGCTTTGACGTCTTAGGAATTGATGAATATATTCCTGACGAAAAGAATATAAAAAGCGTTACCGTTTATGAGATGAACGATCTTGAAAAAATCGAATTTTTCGATAAAAATGTTATAAAGGAAACCGTAAGACTCGACATAGAAAACCATTTCCACGAAAGCGTAGACGTAGAAAATGCCGAAAGCTCCTATACATATGCAGATGGCAAATATGCTCCGAACGATGAGACAAATTTTGACAAGAATACGAACTATATCTGCATTACCGTTGTTTACAGAACCAAAAACAACATAAAAATTACAAGAAGATTTCATTTCAAAAACGATGAAAGATCAGATGATTTCTTTGAAAGCATTGCAAAATCGGCAGAATTTGAAGAAGCAATGAATAGTATTCTTGATTCTAAATTAAATTCTTCCGTCTACGATTACAACCTCAAAAGAAGAATACTTGTCGGAGAAGACGACGAGGTAAAATACGATTACGGAAGTCGATACGGCACAGCCGAAAATATTTTGAAATATCTGAAAGACGATTATAAAAATATCGGGATATATGATTATTTACAGGCTACCAATATTATGATGTTCGATTTTTATGGCAAAAGTCAAATGTCCGTTCCCGTTACGACAAAGACAAGCAATGCGAAATTTTTCCTTGAAGAGGGAAATATCGACGATTACTTTGAAAAGCTCGTGAGCGCAACGGAATTTATTGCTGTTGCCAAAAACAGCGGCTCCGAATTTTCCGCAGACGATAAAAGCACTCTTAAAATAACGGACAAGGAAGAAATACGTACAGTATTCAAGAATATTGCTTCCGTCGGCTCAAATTGCTCTTACTTTACAAGAAAAAATCATGATTACAACGTCGGCGTAAAGCTCCGTGCGGAAAACGGCGCAGTCGGGACGTTTTCATGTAGTTTCCTTAGCAACAGCGTTCCGTCATTTGTTTCGGGGCATTTTGATTAAAACGCAAGATTGTTATACTTTTGCCTTATAAACACAATATTTTTATATTGACAGCAAGTTGTTTTTATAATATAATTACAGAAAAAGGCAAGGAGCTCTTAATATGAATAAAAATAAACCGATTTTCGAACATTATCCTCATATACTCCACGGCGGTGATTACAACCCCGACCAATGGCTGGATACACCCGAAATAATTGATGAAGATATGCGCCTTATGAAGCTCGCGCACTGCAACACCATGACTCTCGGTATATTCTGCTGGCAGGTAACAGAGCCAGAGGACGGTGTATATGATTTCACATACCTTGACGCGATGATCAAAAAGATAGGCTATAACGGCGGAAAGGTCATTTTGTCAACACCGAGCGGAGCAAAACCCGCATGGATGAGCGAAAAATACCCCGAAATCAGACGCACGAACAATATGGGACTTAAAGAATTTCAGGGAGGAAGACACAATCATTGCTTTACATCGCCTGTTTACCGCAGAAAAGTAAAAGAAATGGACGAGCGTCTTTCCGAGAGATACGGGAAGAACGATACAGTTATTGCATGGCACATTTCCAACGAATTCGGCGGTGAATGTCATTGCGAACTTTGCCAGGAGGCGTTCAGAGACTGGCTTAAAAACAAGTACAAAACTCTCGACGCACTCAATCACGCATACTGGTCAAAATTCTGGAGTCATACATATACATCGTGGAGTCAGATACACTCCCCGTCACCGATAGGCGAAAACGGTATGCACGGTCTTGTGCTTGACTGGAAACGCTTTGTTTCCGATCAGACGATAGATTTTATGAAGCATGAAATTATGGCTGTCAAAAAATATTCGGATAAACCCGTAACGGCAAACCTTATGCGCCTTTTCGGGAAATACCGTTTTGACGGCATCGACTACCGCAAAATGGCAAAGAATCTTGATTTTGTCTCATGGGACGCATATCCGATATGGCACGACAGCTGCGAAAAGAACGAATATGCTTCGATAGGTTTGAATCATGACATTTTCCGTTCCCTCAAAGACAAGCCGTTCGTACTCATGGAATGCACCCCGAGCCTTACAAACTGGCACGAATACAACAAGCTGAAACGTCCCGGTGTAAACCGTCTTTCGGGACTTCAAGCGGTTGCACACGGATCGGATTCTGTCCTTTACTTCCAGTTCAGAAAGAGCAGGGGAAGCTCCGAAAAATTCCATGGTGCAATAGTAGACCACTGCGGTCACGAAAACACAAGAGTTTTCAGAGAGGTATCCGAACTCGGAAAAACGCTCGAAAAGCTCGACGGTGTTGTCGGTACAACCACAAAAAGTGAGGTGGCACTTGTATACGAATGGGATAACACGGTAATGCTCCCGATGGTGCAAGGCTTCCATAAGGGCGATGTAAAATTTTCAGAAACACTTATAAAACATTATAAATCGTTCTGGAGCAGAGGAATAAACGTCGATGTAAAAGGCTATGACGACGATCTCTCAAAATACAAAGTCGTTATCTGTCCGATGATGTACATGGTGAATGACGTATTCATTGAAAAAATCGAAAATTATGTTAAGAACGGCGGAATTTTTATTACAACATATATGGCGGGAATGGTTAACGAGACCGATCTTTGCTATCTCGGAGGTTTCCCCGGCGGGAAACTCAAAGAGGTGTTCGGAATATGGAACGAAGAGATTGATACTCTTTATCCGCAGGATTCAAACTCCGTAAAAATCGGCGATAAGTCCTATAAGGCAGTTGATTACTGCGAAATAATTCATGCGGAAGGCTCAAAGGTTCTCGGAACATATGAGAGTGACTTCTACGCTGGAAAGCCTGCCGTTACGTTTAACGAATACGGAAAAGGAAAAGCTTATTACATTGCGTTCAGAGACGAAGGTGATTTCCTTAACGACTTTTATTCGGAAATTATCGAAGAAACACATATAAATTCAAGCCTTTGCGGACAGCTTGGTGAAGGTGTAACCGCTCACAGCAGAACTGACGGCGAGAACGAATATGTTTTTGTCGGAAACTATGCGGATTGCGAATCGTTCTTTGTCACGGATAAAAAATATACGAATGTTGAAACAGGTGAGACAATTTTCGGTCGCCATGTACTTGCCCCTTACGAATCGCTCGTATTAAAAATTTCAGAATAAAATTTCAGGCGGGCAAAAGCCCGCCTGTTTTTTATATTGAAATCTCTTTTATCCTGTCGGCAAAACGCCCGATTTCCTCGGTGAAGATTGTAGGCATCACGAATTTTTCGTTTTCCTCATTTGCCCTTAAAAACAATTTTGTAATAAGTTTGTCGAATCCTTTTTGCTTGTCCGCTTTTAGCTCTCCTCCGAATGACGCTTTAATCAATGTTTTTGCTGCGATTGTAGTTGGTTGCTCATGCTTACCTTCCTCTACAAATAGGAGTAGCCTTCGAAGCAGGTTCTCCTTCTGC
>CAKRPQ010000079.1 GCA_934385225.1 uncultured Eubacteriales bacterium | reverse complement strand
TTCGGCGTCGATCTTAACGACATTAAGATTAAGAACAGTAACCTGTTCGTTACCGTACTGTCCTGCCATCTTCTTGTTTTTGAAAACACGAGAAGGCGAAGAGTTTGCTCCCATAGAACCAACCTGACGGTGGATAGGACCGACACCGTGAGTGTGAGTAAGAACGTGGTTGTTCCAGCGTTTTACGGCACCCGTGTATCCGCGACCCTTTGTTATACCGGTTACGTCGACCTTGTCGCCTGCGGCGAAGGTATCGACAGATATAACGTCACCTACATTGATTGCGGAGCAATCGTCAAGGCGGAATTCTTTAAGATGTTTCTTCATCGAAACGCCCGCCTTTTCGAAATGACCTTTTTCAGCCTTCGTGAGATGCTTTTCCTTTACATCGGAAAAACCGAGCTGAACGGCGTCATAACCGTCGTTTTCGACAGTCTTCTTCTGTGCGACAACGCACGGACCTGCCTCGATTACCGTTACCGGAATGACGTTTCCGACCTCGTCGAAAATCTGTGTCATACCGATTTTCTTACCGATAATACCCTTTTTCATTTTTCCTCCCGGGTTATTGGTTGACGTTTTGGATTTCCCTTTTCGGGTTCGCCAACTTGACCGCAAGATGCTTCGCTTACCGAAGCGGTTGCGTGGAATTTTGCAGGTTTCAGATCTTTACCTCAATCTCAACACCTGCGGGAAGTTCGACACTCATGAGCGCATCAACCGTTTTTTCGGACGGCTTGATGATGTCGATGAGTCTCTTGTGAGTTCTGAGCTCGAACTGTTCGCGGCTATCCTTATACTTGTGAACCGCACGAAGGATCGTAGTGATCTCTCTGTCGGTCGGAAGCGGGATAGGTCCGGAAACCTCTGCGCCGTTACGCTTAGCGAGTGCAACGATCTTCTCGGCTGCAGCGTCAACAAGCGTGTTATCGTAGCTTTTCAGTTTAACTCTGATCTTTTCCTTAACTGCCATGTTTTTTGCCTCCTTTTAGATTTACCCGTAAGTCTTTTGTGCACATATAATAAGTTACAGGACCTGTCTGAACGGGTATTTGTAAAATGGGGCGAATTTATCTGTACACCGCGCCGTGTGTTTCTCGGCATTCCTTACAAAAACCGGATTTCGCACAGCATTTGCGATTCCGGATAAGCTAAAAACCAGGGAACGCACGTCATTCATCGGCAGGTAAAGTCACCGACAAACAAAGCGTACCAAAATTGTCCCGCCCGATCAAGTTACGGACATACTCCACGGAAATTCCCCGTCATACGACGGCAACCTCCCGTTTCTTCGCATTCTCAGACTTTAATATTATACAATATCCGAGTTCAAATTGCAAGACTTTACGCAAAATAATATGTATAGAATTTTTAACGAAATTTGACAGTCTTTTTTGTGTATTTTTCACAAATTAACTCTTTTGTATTTTGAGCAAACCGTTTTTCGTACTTCAAAATGTGAAAAAATCATAAATATAATCGGTTTTGCCTTGAAAAACAGAGAGAAAAGTGCTATATTATTAAATGTAACCGAAAACAGATAACGGAGACGATATTTCAACATGATAAAAAAGTTTTTTCATAATAAAAAATGTATTTGCGCCGCTCTTATATGTGCGGCAGGGCTTATGTGCCTCGCGGGGTGCGGCAGCGGCGAAAAAAGAAAAGTGAACAACGCAAATCTCACGCTTGACATCGGCATCGGATTCAGTCACTTCGACAACGACAGCGACTATCCCGCACCGTCGGACAAAGCGTATCTCGACGTTTACTCGTCAAAGATCATAATCCGCGATGCATATGAGGGCAAAATAATCGAAACGCCGCTTATAAACAACAATTCTTCGACGGCGCACCCGCGCAAGCAACTCGTGATAAGCGGAAACAGAATGTACATAATTTACTGCCCCGATATAAGTCTGCCGAACCTGCAAATTGCCTCTACCGACGACGGCGGCACGACATGGATTCAAAGCACGCTCTCTCTCGACACGGTGACTGTCGGTACAATAGACAAGTTCACGGCATCGTTCTGGTCGGCAAAATGCGGAGCTCTTATAATCGCGAACGGCATGGTCGACACCTTTGTCTATATAACAGAGGACGCAGGAAAAACGTGGATCAAAGCGGACGGCGCACCGCCGTCGCAGAACTGGCACGACTCGCTTTACACGGGTATATTCCTCAGCAACAACATCGGTTTCGCTTCGTACAATTTCTATTCATTTCCGCCGAGCGAACCGCAGGTATATATCACACTCGACGGCAGTGTGACATGGGAAAAGCTGCCGATAAAAGTCCCTGCGTCGGTAATGGAAGCCTACGCACTTGCGGGAACGCCTTTTTACGACGGAAGCAAGATCAATATTCCGATAGAAATTTACGGCGATGACGGCGAAATTCTGAATACCGTCTATTACGTCTCGTTTGACCTCGGCATCACATGGCAGTTCTACGTCGATGACGAGGAAAAACTCGACACGATCCGCGACGATGCGGCGAAAAACTGGATCGAAGCAAACCGCAAAGAAGAACTTTCCCCACTCGAATACAATGTGACCGATTTTTCCCTTTTCAGTTCCTTTGATATAGCCGAGGACGTCAGAATAGACGCATACAAGCTCACCGTCGCATACACGCTCGACAAAAAGGCGATGAGAAACCTGCATCTCACGGGCGATATGTATTTCGACAAGGATATGAACATATACTGTAAGCCCGCCGAGGGATTCCCGATACTTCTCTTTGTCTATGAAGGCGATGTGTTCAATTACACATACTCTCTGCTTGGTTCTTCAACCGAACTCAACTACAAAAACGAGGGCGAAGATCATCTTGCAAAGCGACTTTACGAGGACTACACCGAAAAGAGAAATATCAAGACACTGTTTGCCGATGCCTGCGAGGCATATTCGTGGTTTACGGGCTATGCGTCGGGACTTGTCACCGAGGACGCGACTATGGAATACGGCGGCGTAACATACGAAAAGGTCACCGCGCGCGATATAACGACGGTAAAAATGCTCGAAGATTATCTCGGAACGCTCTTTGCGCCCGACATTGTCAAAAAGCTGATGTCCCTCTATGTCGACACTCCCGAAACGTCCATATTCGTCACGGGTGAAGACGGCCTCTACCGCTACGGCGGCTACACGGCTCTTTCAGGTTACGATTCGGTCAAAACTACCACCTCCGTTTCAAGCCTCGGAAGTGCTCACGCGACTCTGACCGTTTCCGCCGACACGGTCTTCTATGACCAGAAAATTCAGTTCTCGTACGACTGCGAGCTCAGCCGCTCGACAAACGGCGAATGGATTCTCGACACATTCACCTTCCCGGCGTCGTATGTTTCAAGAATACTCAACGGAACGGACGACGACACGGAAGAGGACAAAACCGAAGAGACCATCGACGACATCGAAGATTGGAGCAAACTCAACTATTCGGGCAGCGGTGCCGCGCAGATACGACAGTTTCTTGAAGCACTCATTTCGGGGAACGCAAATATGCTGTCGCAGCTCTCGTCGGCGTCCGAAAGATCCGTATTCAACGAATACGAAAACATTTCATTCGACTCATACGAGATAAGCAAAATGTATATCGACGGTCATTCGCGCATCGTATTCACATATACGATAACAAATCCGCCGAAAAAATCCGTTCCGAGGACGGAGCGCGCAAAGCACAGTCTGTATGTAAGCGTCGGAAGTTCGGGTGTATGCCTGACGAATATGACATCGTCGGCATCAAGCACGGCAGGAAAATTCCTTTCGGATTACTTCTCGTCGGTGCTTGACTACAACATTCCCGACTGCGACGATCTCAACTACCAGCAGATATACGACATAACGGAGTTTGCGGTAACACGTCTCGGCGGCATTGGCGTTTCCGAAAGCGACATAAAACAGTTTGTACGAGACTGCTTCGGCTCTACCGACTTTTCTCCCGCGCCCGAACTTATGAACGAAAGCGGCGACGGCAGATATTCGCTTAAAAACAGAGGCACAAGAAAAATGGAATTCGACATTCTGAGTGAACACGAATCGGACGGCGAAACCGATCTTACGGTTCAGTTCTATGCCGACATTTCAAAGCTCATTCCCGCGAGAACGGTGGAATACCGCCTTATCGAAACGCAGAACGGATACAGCTTCGCCTCGTCCTACACGTCAAACACCACAGGCTACAAAATCTACAAAACGACCGAACAAAAATAATTCGGAGGTAATATGTACAAAACCGTTCTTTTCGACCTTGACGGAACACTCACCGATTCGGGTCTCGGAATAACAAATTCGGCGGCATACGCGCTTAAAAGATACGGAATAACCGAAACCGACAGAAAAAAACTTGACAGATTTGTCGGTCCGCCGCTTTCCGACAGCTTTGAGAGATTTTACGGTCTTTCAAAAGAGCAAAGCGCGGAAGCGATATACGTTTACCGCGAATATTATGACACAAAGGGCATTTTTGAGAACGAAGTATATGACGGGATCCCCGAACTTCTTGCGAAACTTAAAGCGGACGGCAAAAAAATTCTTGTCGCAACTTCGAAACCCGAACCGTATGCGATAAAAATTATGGAGCACTTCGGTCTTTCAAAATATTTTGACTACATCGCAGGCGCGAACATGGACGAAACACGCTCGGACAAGCAGGAAATCATCAGATACGCGCTCACCGAGGTTGGTGTAAAAGACATTTCATCGGTAATTATGGTCGGCGACAGAGAGTACGACATAATCGGCGCCAAAAAGGTCGGTGCCGATTCGATCGGCGTCACATACGGGTACGGAAGCCGCGAGGAACTCGAAAATGCGGGTGCAATTTACATAGCGGAGAATACGTCGGATATCTACAATATTATTAAAAGCGCGGATTAAAAGCGGAAAGAGGAAAATATGAAACTGTGCGTGACAATCCCCATGTTTTTCAAAGATACAAGTTTTCCGAACGCCATAGAAAGAATTTCAAAGCTATGCTACAACACCGCGGAAATATGGGGTTGGGAAAATCTCAACCTTTACGAAGCAAAAAATGCCTGTGACGAGTACGGTGTACGTCTTATCAGTATGTGCACAAGCGAATTTCGAATGACAGACCCAAAATTCAGAAATCTTTGGCTCGAAGGACTCGAAAAAAGCTGCAAAGCGGCACTGAAAGTCGGTGCGGACAGGCTCATTACGCAGGTCGGACAGGATACGGGTGCCGAACGTCAATACCAGCACGAAGCAATCGTCGAAACGCTTCGCCTTGCGCGCCCGATACTTGAAAAATACGGGATAACGGTAATGCTCGAACCTCTCAACACATATGTGAACCACCCCGGCTATTATCTGACCTCATCAAAGGAAGCGTTTGGCATTGTACGCGAGGCGGAAAGCCCTTTCGTAAAAGTCGTTTATGACATCTATCATCAGCAGATAACGGAGGGCAACATCATTCCGAGCATTACGGACAACCTCGACTGCATAGCGCATCTGCACGCCGCGGGGCACCCCGGAAGAATCGAACCTTGGCTCGGCGAGAGCGACTACGGCGTGATTTTCGATGCCGTGACAAAAGCAGGCTATAACGGCTTCTGCGGTCTTGAATACCACCCGACACTTGACCCCGAGGTCAGTCTTGCGGAAGCAAAAAGACGTTACGGAGCATAACATATAACAAAAAGAAAAATCGTTCGTACCATAAGGCACGAACGATTTTTTATATCTTTTCGTTATTTCGGTAGTTTTTCGGTGTAACGCCGACGGCTCGCTTGAATTCCTTTATAAAGTAACTCGGACTGTCAAAACCGCATACGCGACCGACATCGGCAATCTTTTCGCCGCTGTATCTGAGATACTTTTTGGCGTTTTCAATGCGAATTTCTTTAAGTTCCGTCATAATGCTCTTATTTCTCTCGGCAAGAAACGTATGGCAAAGCGCAAACTTATCTATTCCAAGCTCCGCGGCTATTTCGTCAAGCGTTATCGGTTCGCCGAATCTGCTTTCAAGAAAAAGTCTGACACGTGCCGAAACCGTATCGGCAAGTCCGAGAGTGGAGGAAAAAAATTCGGTCACATACGAATATGCGAGCACCGAACGTGTAAGATAATTGCTCTTTTCCGAGACGGAAAAGACGTAGAGGGCGTTCGTATCCGCCTCTAACCGAGGCATTACGTCAAAGCGGAAAAAGCGCGGAACTTTCATAAAATCAAGCGCGCTGTCCGCCATCGAAAAAGTGAACCACTTTGTCGAATAATCGCCGCCGTCGTATTTATGCGGAACGTCCGCGCGCATAAAAATGCCTTGTCCCTCAGAAAGAGTGAAATTCTCGCCGAGAACGTTAAAAACTCCGCTTCCGCGTGTAACCCAGATAAGCTCGTGGAAGCCGTACCCCGACAGACGCGAAACGAGAATCTGTCTGACGGCATAACCGACGGAGTTGAGCGCAAGAGGAAGAAGCGCAAGCGCACCCTCATCGGTTTCAAAAAAGGCGTGAAAATTTCTTTCGGGATCTGCGGATACGATTTCCGTTTTTTCGGCGGATTTCAACACCCTCCCCCCTTTAATCTCCGTAGCGTTTTTTCAGTATATGCCTCATTACCCTGACGGCAAATTCCGCTTCTTCATATTCGAATCCCGCACCGAAGCACTGCATATCAAGCTCCATATTATAGTTGCCGTGATAACCGATCTCATCAAGTGCGTCAAAGGTGTCCTTCCAGTTTATCGTACCCGTCATAGGAATTTTATGCTGGTCAAAAACGCCGTCATTGTCGTTCAGGTGAAGCACCTCTATACGGTCACCGAGCATTTTTATACACTCGGCAACACTCGGACAACCGAACCTCACGGAACGGTGCGTATGCCCCGTATCCATGCATACGCAGAAGTGGTCTGCGTACTCGCTCGCCTCGCTTATCATATCAAATCCGCGAATAAACTCGTTCATATCGCCGAAAAATTCGATACAGCCTATTCCGGGAGCGTCGCCGTAGGTCTCTGTCGCAACTTTTATATCAAATTCCTTTGCATACGGGAGTATCTGCGTGAACATATCGAAATTTATTCGGCGCATTTCGTCGGGATCGGCATCTTTGCCGAAAACCATAGATGTAACCGTGTGCATTACGCAATGCTTTGCGCCAAGAGCGGACGTTGCGAGGCAGTCAAGGCGCGCGTTACGGAGTGTTGCGGTGTCTTTTTCCTTATCACCGCAGAAGCCGACTATACGTCCGTGCGTCTGACCGATCTCTATTCCGAGCTCCGTAGCCCTATCGCGCACTTCATTCATATGAGCGACGATTTCCGCGTCACTCTTTGAATAAATGTCGCCCTCTTTGCGGTAGTCGTGTTCGATAAGCGAAAAATCGACCGCATCGACGCCTATCGACTTTGCGACGTCAAGCATAGCCACATCGCCGCGGCTCGCCTGAAAACGTTCGAGATTTATACTTACTTTTCTTTTCATATAAGATTCTTTACAAGCTCGGCTGTATCTCTTGCTATCACAAGTTCCTCATTTGTGGGAATGAGATAAACGGCAATTTTGGAATCATCTGCCGAGAGTTTGACAATATTGCTTTGGAGACGGGCATTCGCGTTCACTTCCTCATCAAGCTTTACGCCGAACGCGGCAAGTCTGTGCGCTATATCGGCACGAAGAGACGGTGTGTTCTCGCCTATACCCGCGGTGAACACAATTGCGTCAAGACCGCCCATTGCAGCCGTATAAGAGCCGATGAACTTTGTCGTCTGATATGCGAGCATATCGAGAACAAGTCTTGCGTTCTTGTCGCCGTTCTTTGCGGCAGCCTCTATATCACGGCAATCCGCGTGACCGCCTATACCGAGGAATCCGCACTTCTTGTTCATATATTCGCTCATCTCATCGGGTGTCATACCCGTTTTATTCATTATGTATGTGACAACCGCGGGATCCATATCACCGCAGCGCGTACCCATAACAACGCCTGCAAGAGGCGTGAAGCCCATCGACGTGTCGATGCATTTACCGCCCTTCACCGCGGAGATCGAAGAGCCGTTTCCGAGGTGGCAGGTGACTATCTTTGTCTCCTCTGCGGGTTTGCCGAGTATCTTTATCATCTCGCCCGAAACGTATCTGTGCGATGTTCCGTGAGCGCCGTAACGGCGGACTGCATACTTTTCATACATATCGTAGGAAACGCCGTACATATAAGCCTCGGCGGGCATAGTCTGGTGGAAAGCCGTATCGAATACAAGCACCTGCGGCTTTGTAGGCATAGCTTCCGTACAGCCCTTTATGCCCATAAGGTGTGCATTTGTGTGAAGCGGAGCAAAGTCGTAGCAGCTTTTAAGTGTTTCGATGACCTTATCGTCAACAACAATAGATTCGGTGAAGTAAGGACCGCCGTGGACAACTCTGTGACCGATAGCACTTATTTCGTTCATATCCTTAATGCAGCCGTGTTCGGGATCTACAAGTGCGGAAACGACGGCAGCCATAGCAGCCGCGTGATCCTTCATATCGATATTTTCGCTGTACTCAATGCCCTTTACGAGCTGTTTGTGCTTTATTGCGCCGCCCTCAATGCCTATACGCTCGCAGTTACCCTTTGCAAGCACCTTTTCGTTTTCCATATCGAAAAGCTGGTATTTGAGAGAACTGCTTCCCGCGTTGATAACAAGAATTTTCATTGAAAGTTCCTCCAAAAATGCAATATAATATAAATAACGTAGATATTATACTACGTCCGACGCAAAAATTCAAGAGGAAAACCGATTTTTTCGCGAAAATGCGACCTCTTCAAAGTTTCTTTCTGTAAAAATCGACGCCGAGCCATTTTCCGAACTTGAAACCGACGTCCGAAATGCTCCCGACGCGCTCAAACCCAAGTTCCTCGTGGAAAGCAACGCTTGCGTCGTTTTCGGACGTTATGACGGAAATGATATTCTTTATTCCTGTCTCCTTTGCGAGCCTTTCTATACCGTGATAAAGCTCCGTGCCGACGCCCGCATGGCGGAAGTCTTTATCGACATATATCGAGAGATCGGCGGTGAAACGGTACGCGCCACGCTCGCTGTATTTGTCAAGATACGCGTACCCTATCGGTCTGCCGTCGGAAACGCAAACAATATAAGGATAGTCCTTTTTTATACGCGAAACGCGCTCGCAGAATTCTTCCTCGGTGAGCGCCTTTTCCTCAAACGTTATCGTCGTGTTTTCTATATAGTAATTATAAATATCGAGGCAGACGCGAATATCCCCGTCGGCGATTTTTCTGGTCTCCATATTTTCAGTCGGCGGTGAACACTCTGCCGCTCTTTATTTCCTTCGGTGCGGGATATTCGCCGTCCGTATATCCGAGAATAAGATGCCCTATTCCCTCATAGTTTTCGCCTATACCGAGAGAACGCAGTATCTCTTTTCCCTCTTTGCTCTCAAATTCCTCTTTTGCGCGGTGAACCCAGCAGCTTCCAAGTCCGAGGTTGTGCGCTTCAAGCATCATATTTCCCATTACAAGACTGCCGTCGTAAATGTAGGTTGACGCATTTTTATCCGCCAGCACTATAAGGAGATTCGGCGCACCGTAAAACGGGTCGCTGCCTTCTCTGCCCATTATCGAGGCGTTCATTCTCATGAGTCTGTCGCGAAGTTCCCTGTTTTTTACATTCACAATTATAGCATTCTGACTGTTTCTTCCGCTTGAGGCACAGAGTCACGCCTC
>CAKRPQ010000078.1 GCA_934385225.1 uncultured Eubacteriales bacterium | reverse complement strand
GTCGTGCGGATAAACTTGGAATACGACGCGCCCATAAGATCCCATATTCCCTTAACCTCGCCCGCAACCTTATCAACATAGCTTTTCGGCGAAATTCCCGCCTCTTTTGCGTAGTTTTCGATCTTCTGACCGTGTTCGTCCGTTCCCGTAAGAAAGTACACGTCATAGCCTTTCAGTCTCTTATAGCGTGCGACGGCATCCGCCATTATCACCTCGTATGTATTGCCGAAGTGAGGCTTTCTCGAAGCGTATGCTATGGCTGTTGTAAGATAAAATTTTTCTTTTTCCATTTCATTTATGTCCTTTACTTTTCATTTAATTCGTTATTTATTAGCATATTTGCAAGTGCCGCCGATGAAAAAAGGTAAAGCGGCACAAGATAAACAAAAAACAGTATTCCGAAAGTAAGCAGTGAGAGAATAAGAAGTCCGACAAAACCGAGGTTGAAAAGCGATATCTCAAAAAATTCGTGCTTTGCTGCTCTGCGCGAAACGGAAAAAGTGCTTTTGCCGCTTTCCTCCGACGCGAAAAGGGCAAACGGAAGCAAAAACAGCGTTTTAAGCGATCCCGAAAATATTATCGCAATAAGCAGTGCGGCGGCAAGTACGGGCAGGTCGGCAAAATCATATTCGAAGCCTATCCCCGAAAGGGCATATTTTGCCGCGAAATCGCTCACAGCAAAAAGCAGACCCGTAAAAAAAGTTCGCACGAGTGCTATACATACCGCTGCACGCATTCGCCCTGCATCGGAATACTCCGAGAGAAGACAGGAAACTTCAATCCTTTCCCCTCTTACCGCGAGATAACACATTCGAAGAAGTCCGATGTACATAGGTGAAGTAACAAGGAACGAGAGGAAAAATCCGACGGCGTCGAGTGCTAAGGAGCTTGTACCGAGAACGAGCGCGATAACGGCGTCATAAAGCAGAATAACCGAATTCGAAACGGCAAGGCACAGGATAAAACCGCACATCACAAGAAAATGATTCTTGCCGACAGACATTACGTTCTTTGCCGCAGCTCTCGAATATAGGCGCATACTTTGGCGCTTTTCCAAATCCGCTCACCTCCCCGTTTATTTTATTATTGTAGCATATTTTTTCCGATAATACAAGTGCCTTGGCAATTTTTGCACAAAAAAACAGCGTCCTTTCATAATAAAGGACGCCGTTATATAAAAATTTTGTTATATCATGCAGGCTCTGCCGCCGTCGACGAGTATTTTTGAACCCGTTATCGACCTTGCGTGGTCCGAACAGAGGTACATTACAGGCTCGACGATTTCAATAGGTTCTGCGGCATAACCGAGGAGCGTCGGCATACCTGCCATTGCCGCTCTTGTCATAACGGGACCGGGTATTACACAGCAACACCTTATTCCGTAGGGCGCGCCCTGTTTTGCAACCGACTTTGTTAGTCCGAAAAGTCCCGATTTCGATGCCGAATACGATATCGAATAAGACCCGGTGACTCCGGTTATCGACGAAATGTTGATGATAACGCCGCTCTTCTGCTCTTTCATATACCCGAACGCCGCCTTTGCCATATATATCGGCGCGCGGAAGTTGACGTCAATACCCCAGTCGTATGTTGAAACGCGAACCTTGTCGAGCATCATCACGCCATCTCCGTTTTCGTCCTTTTCACCGAGAATTCGCTCGGGACAACCGCCCGCAAAGCTGATCGTATAATCTATTCTGCAAAATTTGTCGTGCGCGATTTTAAGCGCGTTTTCAATTTCGGAGTATTCTCTCACGTCGCACTTTATCGGAAGTGCCGAATAGCCCGCGTCGGTGAGTTTTTTCGCCTCGGCGTTTATCACTTCCTCATTGATGTCAAGCATTACGGCGTGTGCACCGCTCTCGGCAAATTTTTGCGCCGTGAGAAGCCCCATTCCCGAACCTGCGCCCGTTATTACGGCTACTCTGCCCTTAAAATCAAGTTCGATAGTCACTGTTTTTTCTCCTTTAATCAAACGCCTTGTATTTTGCTAAATCAATGTTATCATATACAGCCTTTACTTCCGAAAGAAGCGGTTTATCGGTATTTGCCGCATAATCATAGGTTTCGACGCAGAGAACCATGCACGAGCCGAAAAGCGGTGCGGTTATTCTCGTTGCCTTGCCGTAATTTCCGCCAAGAATAAGAAGAAGCGGTTTGTTTATCGCCTTTGCCGTTTCGCGTGTTATAACAAGACCGTCCGTGACTTCGTCAAAGCTGTTCGGGCGAAGGACTATCTTAACAATATCCGCGCCTCTGTTTTCTGCTTCTTTTGCCTGTTTAATTATCTGTTCAAGCGGAAGCATACGCTTTATGGCATGGGTCGACATAAGCACGTCTGCACCTCTTTTATGTGCCTCGTCGATAAGCTGCGTCTGTTTTCTGACAGCCTCCTTATCCCATGTGAACTGCTCCTCCTGCGGGTCATAAAAATCCGACATTACGTCGATACTTGCCGCGCCGCAGTCGATGCAGCGGAGAAGATACTTTGCCCTGTCGTCCTCCGTCTCGCCCTGTTTACCTCTGTACGCGAGCGCGAGTACGGGCTTGTCAAGCGCGGAAGAAAAAATTTTTTTCAGATTTTCGTCGTCCTTGTATTCTTCTTTCATTTTTTCCGTATGAATAAGAAATCCGTCCGCACCTGCGGGAATTGCGCGCCTTATCGCGAAAATTGTCTCGTCGGTGTTGTTATATCCGAGAGAACAGATATAGGGAACTCTTTTCTTTGTGTCGCCGAATTTGTAGAACATTTTACGCTCCTCCTTTTTCACCTGAATTATACCCTTATTCCGCACCTTTTTCAATAGCCGAAACGATAATGTTTTTAACCGAAATGATATTTTCGGGCACTTTATCGTTCCTTTTTTCGTTTTTTGTTGACAAAAACGCTTTTTTAGGGTATAGTATTTACAAACAGACGCGAAAGGAGCGGACGTCCGTCTTGGAAATAAACCGCATACAAATAAATAAAATCGTCAGTTTTTTCGACTCGGACGTAAAAACGGGCGAACACAGAAAAGTCAAAAGAAAATGTTCCGGTCTTGTTTTTGCGCCGAACGGAAAATTTATCTACCGTCAGAACGGGGAAGAATATATTTCCGACCCCACTCATGTGCTTCTTCTGCCCGAGGACGGCGAATACACAATAGACTGCATAAAAGGCGACGTCTGCTCGCTTATAAATTTCAGATGCAACTTTGACAGGGCAAAATTCGTCTCTTTTGGTGTCACGGACACCGCACCGTACATTGAAATGTACAGAAAAATGCGATTCGAATACTACGAAAAGAAAGACGAAAACAAATATCACGTCTGCCTCTCGATGATATACGACGTGCTTTCGATGCTTGAAATTTCGGGGCGCGAAAACAGAACCGAGGATTTTACGAAAAGCGCGATCCGTTTTATGACGGAAAATCTCGGCGACGCTTCGCTCTCAAACGAAAAGATAGCCGCTTCGCTTAACGTCAGTACGGTCTATTTCCGAAAAATGTTCACGGAAAAGCTCGGCACGTCGCCTATGAAATACCTGCGCGGAATGAGAGTCGAAAAGGCGCGCGAGTTTCTTCGCGTTCCGAATGCAAACGTATCCGAAATTGCCGAAAAAACAGGCTATTCAAGCGTATATTCGTTCAGCCGCGTGTTCTCGAAGGAGTGCGGTATGCCGCCGTCAAAATATGCGGGAATGTACAAAAACGCTTATTAACAAAAATGTAAAAAAAATTACATTCAAAATCCGACATATTATGATAAAATTATTTTGAATTTTATAAAACGGAAAATTCGGAAAGAAGCATATATGAACAACTATAAATACGAAAACATAAAACGTCCCGTCCCGCCTGTGCGTAAAGCCCCGCCGAAGCCGAAAATGCGATTTCCTCTGCCCGCTTTTGCCGCGCTTTCGTGGGTGTTCTGCGAAATGCTATTCTACGTCCTCGTCGGAATAACGTCAAGCGGAAAAACCTGGCTTTACCTAACCCTTACAGGGCTTTCCATGGGCATTTTCGTCGGTGCTGTGCTCGAACTCATAAGAAATCTCAAAGCAAGAAAAATTGTCGGCGCGGTAATTTTAACCGTAAATGCCCTGCTCTTCTGCACCGAATATTTTGTTTTTCGTTCGTTCGGAAACTGCATGACGATAGCCTCCATATTCATGGGCGCGGGCGGTGTCGCAACAGGCTTTACTTCCGTCGCGTTTCACCTAATTTTCAAAGGGCTTTGGGTCATTGCGCTGTTCTTTTTACCGCTCGCGCTGTTCCTAAAATTCTTTGACCGTCTCGGGCCGAGGAGAAGAAAGGACGTAAAACCCGATCTGCGTCTCCCCATTATTAAAATTGTCGCCGCGCTTGTCCTGCAACTTCTCTGCATAGGCATAATAAGTCTCGGAAGCGCAGACCGCGACAAGCTCTCGAAAAAGTACAATTTCGACGAAGCTGTCCACACATTCGGACTTACAAACGCGTTTGGGCTTGACTTTCTGAACGAGGCGGGCGGCGGTTCGGGCGTAGGCGACTTTGATTTTCCCGAGAACACAAAGCCGAAGGACACCGAAACGGAGGAAACTCCCGAAACGAGTGATCCGAGCGGCACGGAAACAGGCAAAACAGAAACTCCGAAGCCCGTCGTTTATGGCAAGAACGAAATGAACATTGATTTTGCGGCACTTGCGGAAAGTGCGTCGTCCGACGCCGTCGCGAAAGTTCATTCCTATGTTGCAAGCCTGACGCCGACCTCAAAAAACAAATATACGGGACTTTTCAAAGGCAAAAACCTCATTCTCATAACAGCCGAAGCATTCTCGGACGAAGTCATCGACAAAGACAGAACGCCGACACTTTACCGTCTCGCGACAAAGGGCATAAATTTCACCGACTATTACCAGCCCGCATGGGGCGGAAGCACATCTACGGGCGAATATTCGATACTGATGGGACTTATCCCGATGGCGGGCGTCAAGAGTATGCAGCAAACGATAGGTCTGAACCTCTATATGACAATGGGCAACCAGCTTATGCGCGAGGGTTACAACTCGCTCGCGTTCCACAACGGCTCATACACCTATTACAGCCGCAATAAAACGCACGAAAACTTCGGTTACTCAAAGTTCATCGGCATGGGCAACGGAATGGAAGAGGGCGTACAGCAGAAATGGCCCGAAAGCGACCTTGAAATGATGCAGTACACCTTCGATATGTACGCGGACAAGGAGCCTTTCAGCATTTATTACATGACTGTCAGCGGTCACTGCCTCTACAAGTGGACGGGCAACAGTATGTCCGCGCGCAACAGAGATGCTCTCGAAATTCAGAGCATCGACGCAAGCGACACGATTAAGGCATATCACGCCGCAAACCTCGAACTTGAATACGGTCTTAAATATCTTGTTGAAAAGCTCGAAGAAAAAGGGCTTGCGGACGACACCGTAATTGTTATTTCGACAGACCACTACCCATACGGTCTTGAAAAGGGCGAGTCCTGGAAGAACGACAAGGATTATCTGTCCGAGCTCTACGGCTACGAGGTAAACACTCCGTTTGAGCGCGACCATTCAAGGCTCATCATTTGGAGCGGCTGTCTTGAAGACGAAGAACCTATCGTCGTCGATACGCCGACGTACAGTGTAGATATCCTCCCGACCCTCTCGAATCTGTTCGGCGTTGAATTCGATTCACGACTTCTCGTCGGCAGAGACGTTTTCTCGGATGCCGAACCGCTCGTCATGTGGACAAACTACACATGGCTTACGGACAAAGGCAGATACGACGCGCGCACATCAACCTTTACGCCAAATGAGGGTGTTACGGTTGACGACGGTTATGTCAAGCGGATAACGTCTATCGTCGGAAACAAAATAAACTTCTCAAAGAGCGTCATTTCGCTGAACTACTACAATATCCTGTTCGGAAATCAATAAAACACGGGGGTGTTTGCACACCCCCGTGTTCATTTTTCGTAGCCGAACACATCTATGCGAAGAAATTTTGCAAGGTAGATTATCGGGTACGAGAGCAGGCACCAGAAAAAGCTGAAAAGGGCACAGATCTGACCGTCAAAATTAAGCGGCAGATTCGAATAGTCCCAAACTCCCCAGCCGAGCCATTTGTTCACGATCTCGCCCGTAATGAGTTCTCCCGTCGTGATTATAAGACTTCCTATAATGCAGTAAATGAGAATGGGGATATTCGGGTGATTTCTGCCGACAAGATAAATGAAAATGTAGCAGATCCCGCTGAGAAGTGCCATAGTCCAGTGCGAATACCCGCGCCAGAGTATCTCTATCGTGTAGTAGAGCACTCCGCCCGTAGAAAACACAAGCAGATATTCGGCAAAGGGCGTTTCAAACAAACTTTTTTTCAAAATTATCACCTCGAAGATACTTTTGCCATTTTCGCAGTGCCGTAATCACGCGCGGAAAAATTTCGGCTGAATATTTTCTAAAAAAAGAACCGTCTCAAATTGCAATGTCTTACAATTTGGGACAGTTCACGCAAAAGCTGCGCCTATAATTATTTATTCTTCTTCAAATTATATTCAGAGTGGGGATTGACAATCTCGCGCCAGTCAAGATCGCCGCGTTCGAGAGCGCATATAAGAACCTCCGCCGTTGCGATATTCGTTGCAACAGGAACGTTATGTCTGTCGCACATACTTAGAAGTTCAAGATCCTCCTCGTCGTATGCGTCGCTCGGTGCCGTACTTCTGAAAAAAAGAAGCACATCTATTTCGTCATATGCAATTCTTGAAGCTATCTGCTGTTCGCCGCCGTGTTCACCCGTCATAAGTCTTTCGATTTTGAGTCCCGTTGCCTCTGATATATACTTTGCCGTAATGCTCGTAGCGCACAAACTGTGCTTGCTGAGTATTCCGCAATAGGCAATACAGAATTGTGTCATAAGCTCTTTTTTCGTATCATGCGCAATAATAGCAATTTGCATTTCGATATACCTCTTTTCGTAGTTTGATTTATATTTATTTTTTGAGTAATTCTCTTCTTTTTCTTTCGCCGCAGACTTTTTTAAGGAGCGGAACATATGTGCCGCACATTCGAAGCGCAATGTTTTCAAATGCACGGGAAACTTTTTTCATATTCGCGCTTTCGGCTTCGCCGCAAAGAATACCGAATTCCTGTGCAAGCGAAAGTTCACCTTCGCTCGGAACTATACCGATTATCTGAGTTCGCGTCCTGTCGATAAGCTCGTTTACACCCATTCTTACGTCGTTCATAACAGCGTCCGCGTCAAACATATTGATAATAAGTCTCTGCTCGGAAAGTCCGAGCTTATCGAGAACAAGTCCGGTTCTCTCGGCAGCTCTTGCCGCCGTAGGCTGATGCGAAACAACGATAAACGCTTCGTCCGCGCACTGCGACACCGCGTCAAGCGCGAAAACAGACGCACCCGGCGTATCAATAATGACGAAATCGGGTTTTATCTCCTCCTTGATTTTATCAAGAGCGGTTCGGAGTTCTTTTTCGCCGAAAATCTCCTCTGCATTACCGACATCAAGCGGAGCTGCGCAAAGCATAAGATTTTCGCTTCTTTTGTCGTGCAGAACGACATCTCCGACCTCTGCTCTTCCCGCCGCGATATCAGATATATCATAAAGAACGCTGTCCTCGCACCCAAATATGAGATCGAGCGAGCGGTTAGAAAAATCGCAATCGACGGCAACTACCTTTTTGCCGAGCATCGCAAGCGCATAGGCAAGGTTCGCGGTAACGGAAGATTTTCCGACGCCGCCCTTACAGGAGGTTATCATCACGGTCTTTGACGGAGTGGATTCAGCATTTGCAACCATAATTCCGCTCTCCATAAAAACCGCCTTTCCGACAAAATACGCCTTTTTAGTTCGTTCGAAGCTGTCAAACTTCCAAAACTCCCGATACATTATATCACATAGAGGGTACTTTTGTCAATGCAATGCAGGTATATTTTTCCCGCTTTGCATAATTTTCTCCCAAAACTACGAAAAAAATTCACACTCGCGCGGAAAAGTTTTCGTTCCTCTTGATTTTTCGGGCACTTTGCTATATAATATATTGAAAAATAAATTGCGATATGACGGAGGTCCTCTGATGAGCCGAGATTTTGAAAGTGGCAGACCCGAAATTATAAAATGCTGCGCCTATTGCGAACACGCTTCGATCCTCTGCGACGAGGATTACATTCTGTGCCGCAAAAAGGGAGTTGTTTCGCAAGCCTTCCGCTGCCGTCGGTTTGTGTATGACCCGACAAAGCGCATACCGAAACGTCTACCGACAATGCCTGAACTCGACATTGCCTTAATTGACAAAACGATATAAACATAACGCAGGTTTTTAATCCTGCGTTTTCAATTTTTCTTCATATGTTTTATGTAAGCGCCGGGAGGCATTCCCGCAAAGCGTTTGAACGTATTTGAAAAGTGATATGCGTCGCAGAAGCCGACCTTCTCGGCAGTCTCCGCTATTCCCGCTCCGCCGACAAGAAGGCGTTTTGCCTGCTTCACTCTCACCATATTGCGATACATGACGGGCGTCATGCCAAAACATTTTCCGAACGCGCGTTCAAGGCTCGACGGCGATAACTCGGATTCGTTTGAAATGTCCGACATAGGCGTATTGTACATATAATTTTCTTCGATAAAATCAATGCTTCTCTTTATGTGCGCATAGACCTTCGGATCAAGAGACTTTCTCTTGCCGACCATCATATCAATCACCTTGCAGAGTTCGGAAAAGGCGGCGTAGTATCCGCTGCCGTCGGGCAGATTTCCGTAATTTATCATATTCAAAAGAGGCTCTTCGTAATCGTCGGCCTCCACGCTGTCGAACAGACGAACGTTGCTGAAAAGAGGTACTTTCTCCTTCTTCCCGCGCACGGCGAAATCCACCTCGCAATACTCCGCTTTCGGAAGAATTACGAACGCGGCACACTTGCTCCCGTACGGAACATAAAGCATCTCGCCCGCATACAGTTTTGTTTTGAGAGTTCCCGCTTCAATGTAAATCCAGCCTTTAAGACAGTATATTATTTCGTCGGAATCTTTGCCAAGGTGCAGCTCTTCTCCTTTTGAATAATACATATGCTCACAACGAAGAAGGTCTATGTTCAGATTTCGAAATTCGCGTTTAACCAAAAGTCTCGCCTCCACGCCGATAATTATACCGCAAACGCGCCGTCTTGTCAACCCGGAAATTGCCCTTGCAGATATTCCTATCATTCTATATATAAATGGAACAGTAAAAGCACCCCACGCCCCCTTTTCTGCGGACGCATTAATTCTATAGTCCTACATTTTTCAATAAAGTCTTTGCTTCTGCCGCGGCATCATCTGAAATTGTGCTGTTATATTTGAGTTCGTTCACTGTGCGCTTTAAGTACCCGCAGAAAATGAGTTTTCCCCAGCGGCGAACCTCCATGATCGGCGTGAGCCACTTATGCTTTTGGAGAATCGGGTAATGAAACTTTATAACATCATAAGGAATGGAAATTTTTGAAATGGCGTATTTCACCTTGTTTGCCGACAATGCAAAAGGTATACACAGAGAAAAGAACCAATCGACTCATCAGGCCAAATACGCAAGCCGAGCAGAATCCGAAATACAGCAATTCGGGGATTCGTCTGCTTGTTGACTTGGAAAACTGCACTAAGGCACAGCAAAACAGAGCCTATGCGCAAAAGGTCAAAATCACCGGCCTGCAACAGATGGTTCAGACC
>CAKRPQ010000077.1 GCA_934385225.1 uncultured Eubacteriales bacterium | reverse complement strand
GCGTCGGGGTCAACTTCTCGCAGCTTTTCGTGAAGTGCTTCCGCGCCGTTTCCCACGGCATATTCCGCAAGCTCGGAACGAACGGCTTCGTCGCGTATCGCGCCATCGTCGCGTGTGCCGCGCAGAAAACTGTCAAGATATAGTCCCGTACCGCCGCAGAATATCGGCAGTTTGCCGCGCGATAAAATGTCTTTTACGGCTTTTTCTGCCATTTCGGCGTAGTCCGCGCAGCTGAAATCCTCACGCGGATCCGCAACGTCCGTCATGCGGTGCGGAATGCCGCGCATTTCCGATTTTGTAGATTTTGCCGTTCCGATGTCAAGTCCGCGGTAGACCTGCATCGAGTCGCACGAGACTATCTCGCCGCCGTACCTTATCGCGAGTTCCGTAGCCAGTGCCGATTTTCCGCTTGCGGTAGGACCTACAACGGCGGCAATTTTTATTTTCCTGTTTTCCATAAATTCATTGTTCATCGGAAAGCGTTAAATTTCCTCCGCTGTTTCGCAAATTCGTTTTTCTGCCTCGCAGGCGCGAAGTCTGTCCGCCGCATAAGCCTTCCGCAGAAGGTCGGACGGAATGTATTCGTCATACTTTTCAAAGACGGGAATTTCGCCCGACATTACGAGCCTGTCGCAGTCTATGCCTTCTGTTCTGACTTTCTCGGAAAGGTCTTCGATGAATGCGTGTTCGTCACATTCCATTTTGAACGAAATGTAGTAGCAGCCTTCAAATTCGATGTTGTTTATCTTATATCTCTGCGCGTTCGCGGCGATATATTTCCGAAGCGTTCTGAACGAGCGCGTTCCGAGCCATGGGAAGTAGCAATAGCTGTATGTGCCGAGACGAACGATCGAATGTTTTAACATACCTGTATTCCTCGCGAGCGCGCGTGAAACTTCGAGACGCTTTCGCGCGTTCGGTTTGAGATACGGATATATGGTATCCTCTTCGAGTACTTTTTTCATTCTTTCGAGTATTTTCGTGTGAATTTCGCCGTAGTCGCCGGGCCACGAAACCTCCATTTTGCCGAGAACGGCTTTTACATAGATGAGCTTTCGCGCAATGTCAAGCTCCTCTACCTCCCAGACTCTGCCCGCAAGCGCAAATCTGTCGCCGACGGGCGGCGGTGTCGTTATCGTGCCAATTTCGTCCGATTCGCACCTGACGGTGTAGTCCTCGCTGTCCTTGAAAACCGCATAAAACTTGAAGCTGTTTGTCAGACGCTCACCGCCAAGACCTACGATAAGTCCCTTTTCCTCGGTCATTTCGAGATAATCGTTTTTAACCATCGAAATGATGAGTTCTCTGTAATCCTCTTTTGAGACTTCCGCAAACGGGGGCAGGGAAAGAACCTTTTCGGCAAGACGCTTCGGCGTAAGCTCGCCCGATGACGCGCAGATGCTGAGCGTCTGCTGGAAAAGGAGGCTGAAAGGCATTTTTTTGATCTGCGGCGGTTCTATGAACCGCTCTTCAATGTAAAGCTGAATTATCGCGATCGCGCGGAGCAGACTCCACGGGATAAGCTGCGGCAGAGGCGTGTTCGGGAGAGGATTTTCCTCTCTGAAAACCATCATCATTTCGGGCGCGTCGCCTCGTCTGCCCGAACGGCCGAGCCGTTGAAGAAAGGACGAAACCGAGTTTGGCGCGTCGTTCTGTACGATACGTTCGAGCTTGTCTATGTCGATGCCGAGCTCCATTGTGACGGTTGCGCAAGTGACGGCGAGCGTGTCCTCGTCTTTCATTTTCGTTTCCGCTTCCTCGCGCAGTGCTGCGGAAAGATTCCCGTGATGAATGAGGAAAATATCGGGGTCGCCGCGTTTTTCGGCAATTTGCCTCAGTGTCGCCGTAACGTATTCCGTTTCCTCGCGCGAGTTTGAAAATACGAGCGATTTTTTGTTTTTAACGCAGTCGTACATATATTCGTATCCTGCGTCAAGTACGGCGTATTTTTTTGCGTCGGTGCTTTTTTCGCTCGGAATGTCCTCCGACTGATCCTCTTTCATATTCTGAATGTAAAAATGTTCAAGTCCGAGCCGCCATGTGATTTTTTCTTGCGGAAAAACGGGAATATCCGTCTGTCTGCCTGTGCCAGCCGACAGCCATTCGGCAGCTTTTTCGGGACTTCCGACGGTAGCCGAAAGTCCTATACGGCGCGGGGTATGCCCGATTATATGCGCTATGCGGCAGAGCTGGCAGATTATCTGACTTCCGCGATCCGAGCCTATGAGCGTGTGTATTTCGTCGATTATGACGTATCTGAGTTCCCCGAAAAGACGCACAATGTCGTTCGAACGGTTCATAAGCATACTTTCAAGGCTTTCGGGGGTGATTTGCAGTATTCCGCGCGGCTCTCCGAGCAGTTTTTTTTTGTGAGACGCGGCGACGTCGCCGTGCCAGTGTGTCACTTTTATCCCGCTTTCGTCGAGCAGGTCGCCTATCCTCTCAAACTGGTCGTTTATAAGACTTTTAAGCGGTGCGATGTAAAGAACCGCAATGCTGCGCGGCGGGTTGCTCCAAACGTCGGAAAGAATGGGGAAGAATGCGGCTTCCGTTTTTCCGCTTGCGGTCTGTGAGGTCAGCAGAAGATTGTTGTCTGTCTCAAAAATCGTCTTTGCGGCGGAGAGTTGCACATCGCGCAGATTGTCCCAGCCCTTTTCGTATATGAAATTCTGAACGAACGGCGGAAACCGCCCGAAAATTCTGTCTGCCTCTGTCATTTTTCCTCCGCTTATTTTGCGATAAAATGGATTACGACGCTTTCGCCGTCCTTGTAACAAACGTTGCTGTTGCTCGTTTCACGGCACATATTGAGACCGCCGTACATAAGCGCGTCGCCGTCGTATTCCTTGCCCGTCGCCTCGTCGATGTATGTGAGCGTCGGGTCAAGACCGCGCAGACGCAGGAATACCGTTGTCGCAAAGAACGCTCTCGAAACGGCGAATGTTACAAGTGCTTCCTTTTTGCTCTCCGAAACGTATTCCCAAGCGGCGTAGCGGTCGTTTTCAAACGGACTTATAAGCCTGTAAAGGTCGCCGTTCTGTATAACGTCGTAGTATTTGTGGTAGTTTGCAACCTGTTTCTTTACGAGTTCCTTTTCATCGTCCGTCAGCTTGCTTATGTCAAGCTCGTAGCCGAACGCGCCCGCGAGCGCAATGTTTCCTCTCGTTTCAAATGACGTATCTCTGCCCGTCTGATGGTTCGGGGACGCCGAAACGTGCGCGCTCATTGACGATGCGGGATAGCAGAAGGACGTGCCGTACTGTATTCTGATTCTTTCGACGGCATCACTGTCGTCGCTCGTCCAGATCTGCGGTGCGTAGTAGAGCATACCCGCGTCATAGCGTCCGCCGCCTCCCGAGCAGCCTTCAAGAAGCAGATACGGGTACTTTTTGAGCAGTCTCTCGGTAAGCTCGTACAGACCGAGGACGTATCTGTGGAAAATTTCCTTTTGTCTGTCCGGCGGAAGAAGCGCGCTGCCCGCCTCGGTTATGTTGCGGTTGAAATCCCACTTTATGTATTCGATGTTTGCGCTGTCGAGTATTTTCGACATGGCGTCAAAGAGGTAATCGCGCACGTCCTCGCGCGACATATCGAGTATCAGCTCGCGTCTCGCCTCCGAACGCTCTCTGTTACCGACGTGCAGACACCAGTCGGGGTGCGCTTCATACAGCTTGCTTATCGGCGATATTGCTTCGGGTTCAAACCAAAGACCGAATTTCATTCCGAGCGCATTTATCTCGTCCGCAAGAACTTTCATTCCGCCGGGGAGCTTTTCTTCGTTTACGAACCAGTCGCCGAGCGACGTTGTGCCGTCGTTTCTTATGCCGAACCAGCCGTCGTCAAGGACGAACATTTCGATGCCGAGCTTTGACGCCTCGCGCGCGATCTCAATCAGCTTTTCGCGCGTGAATCCGAAATATGTACCTTCCCAGTTGTTGATAAGAAGCGGTCTTTTTGCGAGCTTGTATTTTCCGCGGCAGAGGTTGTTTCTGTATAGCTTGTGGAATGTGCGGCTCATCTTTCCGAGACCTGCGTCAGAATATACCATAACGACTTCGGGCGCGTAAAATGTTTCGCCTGCGTCGAGCTTCCAGTTGAAGTCCGTTGATTCGAGCCCCATTATAAGGCGCGTCGTGCTGTAAGCGTCGACTTCGACCTCACACGAAAAGTTTCCGCTGTAAACGAAACCGAAACCGTATGCGTCGCCGTGTTCCTCGCCCGCGTCATGATCGCAGAGCGCGACGAACGGGTTGTGATAGTGGCTCGAAGAGCCTCTCTTGCTGCGTATTTCTCTTATTCCGTGTTCAAGCGGACGGCGAGCAACCGAACGCTCTCTTGCCCATGAACCCCAGAGGTTTATCATATCGAGATCCATACGGTTGAACTGAACGCATGTGCTGTAAACGCGTTCTATGTCAAAGGGCTTGTCGCCTTTGTTTTCGATTTTGACGGCGCGCGTTATCGCGTCGTATTTTTCAAAAGCACCGTAGAGAAGCGTAACGACAGCACCTGTGTGTACGTCCTCCGTGACGATTTCGAGCGTTTCCGCGTTGCCTTCGTTTTCGGAGTAAGTTGCGGGCATAGAGGGCAGAGAATATTTGCCTTTGTAAATCTTATGCGATTTGTATCTTATGTCGGTCGCCGTGTTTCCGCAGGCTGCCTTTATTTGGAGAGCCGAAACACGGTAGTCGCCCGTGCCGTTGACGGAGTATTCCATCGGTTTTATATCCGTTGAAAAATCGGGATCGTGAATTTCGGATTTTGCGCGCGGAGAGAAGCTCACGTCGGTCGTTATCGGGCAAAGGAAGTCTAGATCCGTTCCTGCGAGCTTTTTGCCATAGTAGAGGTGGAGAAGATATCCTCCCTCCGAAATTTTTATTGCGTAGGAGGTGTTTCCTGCGTCGATTTTGAAAATTCTTCTTTTTTCATCAAATGTGATCATACTTTTCTCCCTTTCAGAATGAGTTATTAGTATATACAAAAATATTTTATCATATTTTTCTCATTATATCAAGTAAAAAAAGAAAAAAGACATTAAAAAACGTCCCGCGAGAGCGGGACGTCATAAAATTTATTCGCATTTTTCAATATGTGCGCCGAGCTTTTGCAGCTTTCCGACAATATCGTCGTACCCGCGCTCAATCGACATTATGTTGGTAACAGTCGTTCTGCCTTCGGCGCAAAGTCCCGCTATTATCATTGCGGCACCGCCGCGCAGATCCACGGCTTTGACCTCTGTGCCGCGGAGCTTTTCGACACCGTTTATTTTTGCCGTGACACCGCTGACGGTTATATCCGCGCCCATTTTTACAAGCTCGTCAACGTATCTGAACCTGTTTTCCCAGACACCTTCGGAGACGGAGCTTGTTCCGCCTGCTATGCAAAGCGCCGCCGTGAACTGCGGGTGCATATCGGTCGGGAAACCCGGATAGGGAAGTGTCTTTATCTGTATCGGCTTCGCTTTTCCGCTTTTTTCGACGGTTATGTAGTCGTCAAATTCTTCGATTCCGACGCCCATTTCTTCGAGCTTTGCCGAGACACATTCCATATGCTTCGGAATTATACCGCGGACGTTTATTTTTCCGCCCGTCGCGGCAACGGCAGCCATGAACGTTCCCGCCTCGATCATATCGGGGATTATGGCATACGAACAGCCGTGCAGCTTTTCGACGCCCTGAACCTTGATAACGCTTGTTCCCGCGCCTGTGATTTTTGCGCCGCAGGTGTTGAAGAAGTTGGCGAGATCGACGATGTGCGGCTCTCTTGCGGCGTTGTCGATGACGGTTTTTCCTTTTGCGAGGACGGCGGCGATCATGACGTTTACCGTCGCTCCGACAGAAACTACGTCAAAGTAAACAGAATTTCCGTGCAGACCGTTCGGTGCTTCCGCGTATATGTAACCTGCGTCCGTGTCGACGGTGACTTTTGCGCCGAGCGCTTCAAAACCTTTTATGTGCTGGTCGATGGGGCGCACGCCGAAATCGCAGCCGCCGGGCCAGCCGACCTTTGCCTTGCCGAACCGCGCAAGCTCCGCGCCGATAAGATAAGTCGAGCCGCGCATTTTGCTGACAAGCTCATACGGAGAAATGCCGCCTTTTACGTTCTCTGTGTTTATTTTGACGGAGGATGTTTCGTCGTCTCTTTCGACTGCGGCACCCATCGCTTCGAGAATGTCGAGCGATTTTCTGACGTCGCTTATGCGCGGGAGATTTTCGACGATGCAGGTGTCCTTTGTCAGAATACTTGCAATGAGAATCGGCAGTGCGGCGTTTTTCATGCCGCTTATTTCAACGTCGCCGTGCAGTTCGTTACCGCCGTCGATTATATATTTTTCCATAAGGAATCCTCTTCTTCGTTATATTTGAGTGAACCGATTGCCTTTTGGCACGAGAATACTGCTGTCACACTTTTTGAATAAACCTTTATAACCCTGATGTCGGGCAATATGCGGAAACCTTCCCACAAAAAAGCCTTTTATCATTATATCATAATTTTGGGGATTTTGAAAACGAATACTTTAACTTTTTTTGTATTATATTAAACAAAATGATAAAATATTAACAATCGCACATATTTTCGTTAACATTCCTGCGAACAAACGTGTTTTTTGACCGCTTAATCTTCAACGTTTTCGGCTTCGCCCGTTATTGCGTTGTAGTAAGAGACGGATCCGTCTAACCATTCGATCCTGTAAGACGGGACGATGTAGATGAGATCCGCGCCGAAAACGCGTTCGGAGCAGTAACAACTTTCGAGAGAGACGACGGTGCGCGTGATTTTTTCGCTCGGTACGGCAAAATTTTCGGCCGAAAACGTTTCTTTTGCCGTCGTGTCCGCATTTTTTGTCTCTTCCTCCGCTTTTGTCTCCGTCCGATGCATATGCGCGTCGTCGCTTTCGGCGATTTCATCGCCCGAAAGCCCCGAATTGTTCTTCTCAATAAACAGTATATTTATTCCGTCGATGATATGTGCGCTTTTTTTCTCTTTTATCGGCAGAAAACACCAGGTACCGTGCGCGTAAATCACCTTGCCGTCTTTTATTTCGCAGAAAACTGTATGATTTTGTATTTTTACGCCGTTCAGTGTCTGAGTCGCCGATACGAAAACGGAGTCGATGCCTTCCGACACGCCGTTTATCTCAAATCCGAATTTGTCGTCGCCCACCCCGTTCGGCGTGAGCAGTTTTTCGAGCGTGGAAGTGCAACTGCCCGAATTTTCGTCCGTCGGCGGCGAAAAAACGACGGATTCCGTATCCTTTATCGTTCCGTCCTCGGAGTAGAGCAGGGACAGGTCGTCCGTTACACGCAGCTGCTCGCCCGTGTCCGTGAAAAATGCAGCACCGCCGGGGACTGCAAAGCTCTCGGTGACGTCTCCCACAAGAATTTTGCGCATAACGACCTCGGTGTTTTTTGCCGCCGAAACCGTGCAAAGGGGAAGTTCCGAATCTTTCTTTTCGAGTATCCGACGATCCGCGATTATACCGCCTCGCGCGAGTATTTCAGAAGCGTTGTCGATCGAGTTCTCGTCGTATTGTCCCTGCCTGTTCTGCGAGATAAGCATATATCCGAGAAAAACGTCGGCAAGAAGCAGAAGAACGATAAGCAGATTTTTAATTCCTTTCCAGTTCAATGTGCTTTATCCTCCGACCTGTCTTATTTTTACGGGAACGGCTTCGACCGACATAAGGGTGTCGTCCGCGGGCTGTCTGTACTTATATACAAGAGTGTATATTGCATTTTCCTCCGCCTCGCTTTTTAGCATTTCCGCGCGCCAGTAGGAGGAGATCGAACGCCTGCGCTCGCTTGCGAGAGCTGTTGCACTCGTCGGGTAAAGCGCGAAATATGTCATTTTTTCGCTTGTCATTTCTATGCGGCAAACTGTTTTTTCGCCGCTTATTGCGAGATTGCCGTAGAAAATTCCGTATTCTATCGCTATTTTTTCTCCGATGCGTGAAAGGGAGGTTATAACAGGTTCAGCCTCTCCGCCAAGAAGAAACGGATAGGCATTTTTTATTTTTCTGACGAGACGCTCCGCCGCCGCGATACATTCGGGGAGAGTGTATTCGCCCTCTTTGCCTTTTCCGTCCGAAAAATCGGCAAACGGTATGCCGCCGCTCTGGTTGTTTTCGGAGGTGAACACTATCTTTTCCGCACTTTCGGTGAGTGTTCCGCTTGTCGGCATATAGACGGCGCTTTCCGACGCTTCGTCGTAGTAGTTGCCCGTCTTGTCGGGGTTTATTCCGAGGAGCGAGGCTATCCCTTTTTGAAGTTCTTTTTCGCTTTTGATATCGTCACAGCCGTGCGAAACACTTATTTTCGGTGCCGCAAGACCGCCCGAAATCATAACCGTTGTCGGCAGAACGGCACCGTCCGTTCCGCCGTAAAATTCGGCGTATGAAAGCGCCGCCGCTTCGCGATATTCGGCAAGATCGGCAGGCTTTACGGGCATAACGCTTTCGCCGTCGTTCTTTTCGGAAAGACGGTATGTTTCGCCGTCCGAATTTCTGACAAAAGCGTCGCTTTTGCCGCTTTCAAACACTATCATTATTTCATAAGCATTTCCGATCGACGCTTTGTCAAAATCCGAGAGATCGGCGTCTGCGCCGAGAGCGTGAATGTACAGCAGAACAGAGGGCAGATACGAGTGAAATCTGATATAGATGTATTCTTCCGCGTCTGTGAAACTGTCAAGTGCTGTTTCGGAGCGTTCGCAGGTGCGCGACGAGCCGAAAATTTCCGCGATGTCGGGTGAAAGGGTGCGGTAAATGTCGCGCATAAATTCCTCGCCTGAGGTAATGGCACACGCTCCTTTTCCCGCTTCTTTTGCGGATATGATTTCGGGAACAAGCTGCGACGCGATAAGTCCGCCGACGCCGCCTCCTTCGGACGGCAAAAGGCTTTCGGAGATTGCCACGCCGCCCTGTTCTGCCGTCATTCCGAGGAATTTCGTAAAATAGAAAAACGAAAGAGTGAGAGTGAGGGCGAAAAGCAGAACTATTGCCGCCGTTTTGAGCGAATCAAAAACCTTTTCCTTCATACCCGTACTCCTTTCTTTCTTTTTTATGATGCTTCGTTTGCATTTTCGCTTTCGCCTTCGAGCTTTGTGTGAACGGGCAGGGTAATATCCACCATCGTTCCGACGTTCAGCTTGCTCTGTATATTGATGCTTCCGCCGTGTGCCTCGACAAGTTCTTTTGCGATAGCAAGCCCGAGCCCCGTTCCGCCCGTGTCGCTTGTTCGCGATTTTTCGACGCGGTAGAACCTCTCGAATATTCGCGGCAGATCCTTTTCGGGAATACCGAGACCGTTGTCGATTACACGGACTGTAACACTGTCGGGCGAAGCGGAAAAGCTGTTTATAATGATTGTTCCGCCGTCGGGCGTGTACTTTATCGCGTTTGAAATTATGTTGATTATGACCTGATCTATGCGCCCCTTGTCGGCGTGTATTTTCGGAAGCCCGTCGTCGAGGCGCACAATTAACTTGTGTCCGTGAGCCTTTGCGTCAACGCTCATGACCTCGCCAAGGTGCCTTAGCGAATCGTTTATGTCGTATTCCGAGATCTGCCACTTTGTTTTCTTGTTGTCAAGGCGCGAAAGGGTGAGCAGGTCTCTGACGATGCCCGTCATTCTGTCGCTTTCGCTTACCGTCATTTCGAGGAACTTCCTCTTGATTTCTTCGGGGAGGTCGGGGTGTTCGAGGACTGT
>CAKRPQ010000076.1 GCA_934385225.1 uncultured Eubacteriales bacterium | reverse complement strand
CCAATGCTATTATAGCATAAAATAGTTTTTTGAAAAGGCATTGTTGGGATATATGGGATTAACCGCAGGTTAAAAAATCGCATAATTTTCGCGGAGTCCGGCAATTTTTGTCGAACTCCGCTTTTTTGCTGTTTCAGACAACCATAAAGTTTGTAAGAATCAGCTCAAAAATTATATCTGTCGCTATGAGCTACAGTGTGATCATCATTGTGGCTCTTTTTTTATTTTACAAAAAGGAAGGAAATGACAATGATCAAAGCAAAAATTGAAAATTGCACGGAAACGATGAACAGCAGAGTCTTCACATTCTCTGACAAAGTTAAAGGAAATTCACTTCGGGACGCAGAATGTGATGGTGTCCTCTACGGAAAGATCTGCGTCTAACTCACGGAGCGGCTCAATGGGGATGAAGATAATAAAATCAAAAAATTCCTCATCGGTCAGTATGCCGATGGATTTTGCGAGAGCTTTGAACAGCGTGAGATTAAGAATCCGGAAGAAATTCTGTATGGTGAATTTGAATGGTTTGATGACAACTTTGTTGTAATCGACGTTCGGACACATTCAAAAATTAAGTGCGAATCAGCTAAAGCCTTCCGACAAGCTCGAATGTCGCTACAACCTCAAAATTGAGATTGAAATCGACGTCGGCAAGACCTATACCCACATCAATCCCATGTACGAACTAAGCAAGCACTACTGATATGCTCGACAAAGTGTTATGACACGGATATTTTCACCGAGCCTATGTTCTTTTTTGAGATAATACAATACAAGATTCCGTAGTCATTTATACTGAATTCATTTTCCTGAACCCATTAGGTGTAACTCCATACCTCTCAATAAAAGCCTTATAGAAGCAGGATTTCGTCCTGAATCCAACTAGCGTCGATATTCTTTCTGCCGTGAAGTCCGTCTCGCTTAAGAGTCTCGCCGCCTCCAACCGCCGAGACAAGATCAGCTTGTGAAACGTCATTCCATACTGCTGCCTCACAAGACGATTGAGCTGACTTTTGCTGACAAATAGCTTTCCCGCCGCCTCTTCAAGCGTTATGTTCCGTGAATAATATACGTTTATCAGCTGTTCAAGCTGCGCCAGCTGGTTTATATCATAGCTTCCGCCGCCCAAGGTCGCGTTCCCGCTCGCGCGAAAACAGGATTTCTCGCGAAGATAAAGCAAGTCAGTCAGAACCGTAAGCGGCGTTATGACCCGATCCGCGTCAGTGTCAGACGCCGCGTGATAGAGTCTGTCGGCGATCATGGATTCGTCCTTGAAGAGCTTGATATCCCCCATGTGCAGAAATCCGGCTATTCTGTCGTAGAGGTTAGCGCAGCCCCTGACCCGGCGTTTTGACACAAGCAGACCGATTGAACCCAATCCGCCACGGTCAGCCGAAATACAGATATGCGAAACGCCCGGCGGAACTATCGCGATCATCCCGCTCTCAAGGCTGAGATTCCCCTTTTCGGTCGAGAGGGTCGCCTCGCCCCTGACGCAGACAAACATCTCACAGTACGCGTGAATATGACGTTCGGATTCCGAGGTCAGCGAGAGATTTATATTCTTTTCAGACAACGTTGTCAGAATGTGCAGCGTCATGTTTTCAATCGACACGCGGAATTCATGGCGATGAGGGAGAATTATGCTGTCATCCATTCGTGTTGCCTCCATCTGATTTTTTACATTATTATATTATGTTTCCGTATTATTGTCAAGCGGATTGTACGGAAAATGCGCATCGGGTTGCCGGAATGAATCCATTCCGACTTTACAGAAGCGAAAAATATGATATAATGTTTGCGTAAAAAGGAGATGTCTATGGAAAAAAAGCAAAAAACGATCTCACCGGAAATGCTTGTCATCATGGGCGTGACCGCGATTCTTATAATGACGACGGGGATAATCTATAAGCAGTCGCCGCTTCGGATGATACCGCTCTACGTGTCGCTCGTAATTGCGCTGATGCAGTCGGGAGTGAGCCGCTACGCACCGCTTATCGGGAGCGTGAATTCACTGCTCTACGCGGCGGTCTACGGGTATTACCGGCTCTACGCATCGATGGCCTATGCCGCGCTGGTTTCCTGCCCTTTGCAGGTTGTGACCTTCATAAACTGGAGCCGGAATCCTTGGAAGGGGTCTACGATTCTCAAGAAGCTTACGAATCGTCAGCGGATTCTCGTATTCGCTGGATCGGCGGCACTCTGGGCGGTTGTCGTCTTCGCGCTCGGGAAGACCGGGTCGGAACATCGGATACTCGACACTACGTCGACGATCCTCGGAATCCTCACTACGATTCTTACGATGCTTTCGTACATCGAGTACACGGTAGTGATGCTCGCGGGGCAGGTATGCGGCATATGTCTGTACGTCTCGATGCTCGGGACGAACCCGGAACAGCTGACCTATCTTATCTATTCGGTCTACGCGATGGTCTGCACGACGGCGGCGTTCATAAGAGCGCGTGAGATCTACAAAGTACAACAAAAATCAAAAACCGAAAAGGAGAACTGACATAAAAAAAGAGAACACGGCTATGATTCTTCTCCGAAAAATACCGTTTCCGTATTTATTCTTCGGCATATGTTTTATACTGTCGCAACACATTCCGTGCCTTTTATTATTCAAGCGATTTGCCGACAACGGATCTATCGGTTAAACTCCTGTCAAAACTCTTAGTCCTTATCGAAAACTCTTATATAGTCGACGACAAAGGTATCTCCGATTGCATCATACGCCTCTTTTACGGCGGTATGTCCCTCTTTTCTGTATCCCTTTACCTCTGTCGAGATCAGAATAAATTCGGGAATGTGCGATATGTTTTCGGAAATGTGTCCGTCCTCTTTTCCGTCGATATAAAACGTATATCCCGTTTCGTCCCATTTCATTCCGAAGCGATGAAATACGGTCCGGTCAATGCTGCCGTCGCTGATACCTCCGACGGATTTTCTCCTGAGGTCATGCGCATACCCGCCTGTAAACGCATTGTGCGCGGCAATTTCGCCCGTATTGAAGCACTCCATTATGTCAAGCTCCGTCCCGCTTGTTGCGGGGTCGAGCGACGCGCCTATCATCGGCGACTGAACCCAGAATGCGCTCCACCACGCCTCGGGGTGCTGCTGCAATCTGCAACGGCATTCAAAGTAGCCATACTTTTTCAGATATAGACTTTCGCGGAGCTTACCGATCGGCCAATATATGGAATCGCTTCCGAAGCATTTTGAACCGTCCGCGGGCTCGTCCATAAAGTTGTACCCCGTTTGAAGCTGCGCACTCACGGGCTTTCCGTCCTTTTCGATAAGGGTGAAAACAAGGTTGCCCTTGCCGTCGAGGCTTACTCCGTCTCTGACCCAGGCGGGGTGAATCTTGCCCATCATGCAGGTGCGGTAATCCCATTTAGAAGTATCAAGCTCTTTGCCGTCAAATTCGTCGCTCCACACGAGCTTCCAGTTTCCTTCGGGAAGAATGCTGTTTTCGTGACCGTCAACTTTATAAATATTCATACAGTTTCGCCTCCAAAATTTTGTTACTTTATGATACCACATAAAACGAGCATTATATTCTGTTTTCTTAATGCGTTTTTATATAATCTTGCTTATAATCGTTGACTTTCGCCGTATAATTTGGTATAATCATACGGAAAGAGGTGATTTTTACGGATCTCAGGCTCGGAGAAATCGTCCGTTTTGGGATATTCGACACCGCAGTCAAATACCCGCACGGCTACAAGACACCGCCGCGCAAGACAAAGGCGTGCGAACTCGAATACTACATTTCCTGCGACGGAGAGGCATATATTGACAGCGAAAAATTCACGCTGAGTACGGGCAGCGTTCTTTTCGGCAAGGCGGGAAAAATGCGCCACAGCCTGACGCATTTCAAGTGCTACTACCTCCACATCGACATGACGGACTGCGAATTCGGCGAGGTTCTGAAAAATGCGCCCGACTATTACCGAATAATAGACGAAGAGGTTTACGGCGGGATATTCGAATCGCTCGTGCTTCACCTGCTCTCATACGGCTACAACAAAGACAGCAACTTCGTAAAAGCAAAGCTGCTCGAACTTTACTACCACCTCGAAAAGGACGCAGGGAAAAACCGCAATTATCAAAGCGTATATCCGGGCGGAGACTCGGATTTCGTTCCAGAAGCGATAAGATACATTGACAAAAACTACGGCGAGAAGCTGACGCTTTCCTCGGTTGCTTCTGCCGTCGGTTATTCGCCGAACTATTTCTGGCACGTTTTCACCTCCGTAATGGGTACAACGCCGCAGAAATACATTCTTAAAGTCCGCATCAAAATTGCAAAGAAAGAGCTTGCAAACACGGACAAGAGCATATCGGACATTGCTCTTGACTGCGGATTTTCCTCGCAGCAGCATTTCAATCTGATGTTCAAGCGCGAAACGATGATGACACCGCGCGAATACAGAAAACTGAACATTTCGCGTTACACAAAGGAATAAAGACGGTACAAGTCGTAAAATATTGATTAAAATTCGTTTAAGAAGATGTTTTTTCCGCTTTTTTGTGCTATACTTATAAGGTAAATCTTATCTCGGAGAACTGTTATATTTTGAAAAAGAACGGTATATACAATGAAATAAAGCGCCACGGCGGAGATATACTGCGTTCGGGCGGAATGCAAAAGGAAAAAAAGTTTATTCAGCACGGAAAAGTGAGCGTATATGCGCATTCGGTACTGGTCGCCGCGCTCTGCGTAATGATTGCAAGGAAGCTGCGCCTCAAAGTGAACGAGAAATCCCTCGTCCGCGGCGCGCTCCTGCACGATTATTTTCTCTACGACTGGCACATTCCCGACAAAAAGAGAAAGCAGCACGCCTTTCACCATGCGGAAGCGGCACTTCTGAACGCCGAACGCGACTTTAAGCTCGACAACGTCGAAAAAAATATGATCTCGGCGCATATGTTCCCTCTCGGCGGCTCATTTCCAAGGTACAAGGAGAGTATCATACTCTGCGTCGCCGACAAAATAAGCGCGGCAAGAGAAACGCTCGCGGGAAGATTTCAGGCAAAGAAGCGGAGGCACAGGAAGTGATTGTAACAGACTACACGATAGAAACAAACAAAAATGTTCCGCCGCTTACGATTGCGCTCGTGTGCGATCTGCATCACAGACCGTATAAGGAATGTCTCCGCGCCTGTCTTGCGGCAAATCCCGACGTGATAATGATAAGCGGCGATCTTATGAGTTCGCTCTCGTCAAAGCGTCCCGAAACGCTCGAAAAAAACAGGCGCGGTTATGACTTTCTGCGCGCGGCGGCAAAAGAAAGACCGACCTTTTATTCGCTCGGAAATCACGAGGGAAGAGCTGACGAAGAAAATACGAAAAAAATCGCGGAAACGGGTGCTGTTCTTCTTGACGACAGCTTCACGGAATACGGCGGATACCTTATCGGCGGACTTTCGTCGGGCTTCAAAAGACCCGAAACCTTTTCCGTCGACGAAGAATTTCTTCACAGATTCGCATCGCTTGACGGCTACAAAATACTGCTATGCCACCACCCCGAATACTACCCGAAATTCATAAAGGAACTTGACGTTGACCTCACTCTTTCGGGACACGCGCACGGCGGACAATGGCGCTTTTTCGGTAGAGGAATTTACGCACCCGGTCAGGGAATTTTCCCGAAATACACATCGGGCGTTTACGACGGAAGGCTTGTAGTCTCGCGCGGGCTTGCCAACTGCGAAAAGATACCGCGCATATTCAACCCGACGGAGGTCGTAACAGTTAAGATTGAGCCGACAAAAGAGACCCGTCGATAACATTAAGAGAGGGATTATTCGGTATGAAAAAATTTCGCATATTTATTTTAACAGCGATAATATTGTGTTTTTCTGTATGTGTCGGCGGCTGCTCCGAAAAAAAGAATGGTAATATCGAACAAACCGACGACGAAAATCATGTTATATATGATAGCCTTGCCGATTTTCTTTCCGAAGAGCAGATCGACTTATATAATAAAGCACTGAAAATTTATCCGCTGTTTCGGGGCGTCCCGATGGTATAGATACGCTGCATCTAATACTTAGCAATGCTTCATACGACGAAACAAGAACGTTTGAGACAGAACTTTCCTCACAACAAATTCAAAATAATGATGTTATTTCAGAGTATCATAAAATCAACGGATTAAACTATGTGTTAAGCATGGGAGAATATCAAAGTCTGGGTTTACTGAAAGATTTGTGCTTGTCGGTTTTTACAAATGAATATTGGTGCCGGCTGAATCGCGGCGGATCTCGTTTTGAATATGATAGGACACCGCAGTTTTTAGAGATTGACGGACGCTTGTATTATAATAGTGTTTCGATGGGAGGACCGTTCGGATACAATCCGTCGGAATATCCCGACAAATATGAACTGACAAGTGTATCCGACACCGAAATTTGTTTTAATGTAATCGCGCACTATAAAAGTTCAAATGTAGATCCCGATTATACCGTTACCACGAAGTCATTTCCCGTTAAATTGGTTCTGACCGACATCGGGTGGCGATTTTCGCTGTTTAACACAGCTTCCTCGTAAAAACCGCGGGATAGGCACACCTTCATCTGATATGCGCGTAAAAAAGAGGTCTTTTCTAACAAAAGACCTCTTTTATCATTTTTTTATATTCATCGTATGTGAGAAGCAATTTTGCGGCAGCGAGCAGAGAATTTGCCGTCATTCCGCGCGGAAGTCCGAGCTTTTCGGCAAATTTGTCACGCTTTTCGGCGCTTCCCTCTCCGCCCGAAAGTCCCGCCTCGTAAAAATCAGCCTTTGAAAGCGGGTTTGCAAGCGAATTTTTATACGCGTCCGTCTCGTTTTCGCCGTCCTTCACCGCATACGGTGCTAGAATAGAGTGCAGAAGCTCCGTCTCCATGCCCTCAACGCCGAGCGTTCCCGCCTTTGACGGCTCGCTCTTTCTTTTTTCTTTGCCCTTTATCTGCGGGATATAGAGCTGTATAAGCCTATCCCGCGGTATCGCCGACGTAATATGCGAGCGTATCTGCTTCCCCGCACCGTCGCTGTCGGTCAGGACTATGACGGGCGTTTTCTCGGCAAGCCGCCGCATGACGGTCAGTTTCTCGTTTTTTGTGAATATTCCGAAGCCGTCAGTCGTATAAATATTCCCCTCAATAATGCCAAGAAGCCGCAGGCGGTCGTATTTTCCCTCTACGATGACAGGGTACGGAATTATGAGTTTTTCCCTCTCTGCCATATCAGATATCGGCGCGGATATACTCCGTCGTCGCCGCCTCGAACGCCTCGTTTACAAGCGCGTCGAAATCAAGTTTTCTCTCCTCGGCGAGAACTTTTTCAAGTTCGGGACGCGTTTTGGGGTGTTTCGGTGTAAACACGGTACAGCAGTCCTCGTAGGGCTGTATCGACGTCTCAAAAGTGTCTATCTTTCTCGCGATCTGAACTATTTCTTCCTTATCCATACCTATGCACGGGCGGAAAACGGGCATTGTGACCGCGGCGTTTGTCACCGCAATTGCCTGCATTGTCTGCGATGCGACCTGACCGACGCTTTCGCCTGTTATGAGTGCTCCGCAGTCGTTTGCGTTTGCTATCTTCTCCGCTATCGCCATCATATAGCGGCGCAGCAGAAGCGTAAAATAATCCTCGTCACAGTTCTTTACAAGCTCCTCCTGTATATGCGTGAGCGAAACAACGTGAACGACCATACTGCCCGAATATCTTGTGACTATCCTTGCAAGTTCGAGCACCTTTTCTTTTGCGCGCTCGCTTGTGTACGGAAAACTCTCAAAGTGAACAGCCTCTATCTTCACGCCCCGCTTTGCCATCATATAGCCCGCGACGGGAGAGTCAATGCCGCCTGACAGGAGAAGAAGTCCCGTGCCGTTTGTACCGACGGGCATTCCGCCCGCGCCCTTGAAAGTCCCCGCGCTTATGTAAGCACCGTTCTCGCGCACCTCTACCTTTACCGTCACGTCGGGGTTATGCACGTCAACCTTTATTCCGCGCACCGAGCCGAGAATGCACCCGCCGACCTCTGCCGAAATTTCGGGGGATTTCAGCGGAAAACGCTTATCGGAGCGCTTGGACTCCACCTTGAAGGTCTTTTTGCCCGCGAGAAAACGGGGAATATATTTCTTCGTTACTTCCTTTATTGCGTCGATATTCTTTTCGGCGACGGCGGCACGCTCTATCGCGACAATGCCGAAAACTTTCGTGAGAGCCTCGAAAACAGCGTCAAGATCGACGTCCTCCGAAAGCGGTTCGACGTATATCGTGCTCTGCGATCTCGAAATATCGAATGTGCCGAGCTTATGAAGTCTGAATTTGAGTTCCTTTACAAGTGCCGTCTCAAAATAATTGTGATTCGCGCCTTTCAGGACTATCTCGCCGTATTTGCAAAGAAAAATCTCTTTCATTACGCTTTTTCCTCTGTTTTGTAGTAGTTCGGGAAGAGCCTGTCCCACACGTCGCGGCAGGCAAATGTGTCCGCAATCGAACTGTGCGGCACTCCGCGCCACTCTATATCGAAGCATTTCATGGCATCGATAAGGCTCGCGTGGTCGATGTCGGGGCGGTTTTCATGGGCGTATCTCACAAATTCGTTCGCGCAGCAGCGTATCTTTTCGTGAAGTGCCTCCTGCTCCTCCTCGGTCTCGTATATATACTTTATGTGACTGTAATCCGTCGAAACGCCGTAGGCGATTATTCTGTCCGCGTTCTCGAAAATGCGCTTTATTTCGGGCGTTATGTCGGTAAGAAGCGGAAAATTTTCGACCATTTCGGGCGTTATTCCGTGTATTTTTTCGGTCTTTTTCCACTTTTTCGTATGTTCGGGCTTCACGAGCGTGTCCATTATAAGCTCGCCCGCACCGTTTACAACAGTTATGGAAATGATCTCATCGCGTGCGTAAAAACCCGTCAGTTCAAGGTCGAAAAAGAGAATGCGTTCGGGATCCATACCGTAATATGCGTTTCTGTGTATTTCGCCCTCGGCACGTCGCACGGCAAGGTCTTCTTTATAGCAGTCCTCGCAGAGCTTATGCTTAAAACGGACGGCTTTGCCGCACTTTGTACACATCATCGGCAGGCGCAGTGCGGTCTTTTTGTCGTAGAACCAGACGGTGCTTCCGTCCTGCTTTATGTTATACGCGACAGGCTCCTCAATCGGGCGGTAGAACATAGCTTCGAGCCTGTCCTTCGAATAAAAGCCGTTCTCCGCGGCGCGCCTTGTGCTCATTCTTTCGATAACGCTGCCGCTCGGAAGCGTTTTCGTTTCGACCTTTCCTTCGTGATACCAGATTTCGGGCGGTGCTTCCTTTACGAAAAGCGGGTCAAAATAGAAAACGACTTCGTCGCTTTCCTCTCCGCACGAGAATGCCACGGGATCGCCTCCGGGCATAAGATGAAGTTTCGAAAGCGTCGTGCGCGTCAGATACTTGCAAAAAAGCGGATCGGTGCTTTTAAGTATCGGTATCGTCGCTCCCGATTTCAGTTTAAGCGTTTCTTCCAAAATATTTCCTCCGTCCCTTTTCGGAACCGAAAAGGGCATCTTGTTTAATATATACAAAACCATGCGTGTCAAAAATGCAAACATCTCATTATAACATATAAAAAAACAAAGTGCAATACAAAAAAATATTTTTTGTGCGATTTTTTCTTCGTCCGAAAGAATAAAATCCCCGCGAAGCCTTTTTACGGCATTTTTACCCTAAAAAAATCAAAAGTTTTCAAAAAAAATTTGCGTGAGGCATTTACAAAACGCTTTTGAAGTGATATAATAAAGCGGTATGACTGAAATAATCAATCAAAACAGGAGGATTTCAAAAAAATGGCTAAAATAGTCAGAAAAAAGCAGTCCATGGACGGTAATACAGCCGCCGCTACCGTAAGCTACGCGTTTACGGAAGTTGCCGCTATTTACCCCATCACTCCTTCCAGCGTTATGGCAGAACTTACGGACTCCTGGTCCGCTACGGGTCTGAAAAACATAATGGGTGAAGAAGTCAAGGTCATGGAAATGCAGTCCGAGGCAGGTGCGGCAGGTACCGTTCACGGTTCTCTCGCGGCAGGTGCTCTCACAACAACCTACACGGCGTCTCAGGGTCTTCTTCTCATGATACCGAACATGTACAAGATCGCGGGCGAGCTTCTCCCC
>CAKRPQ010000075.1 GCA_934385225.1 uncultured Eubacteriales bacterium | reverse complement strand
TTATCCGCGCAGCCGAACAGGACGGGCAGGACAAGAAAAGCACAAACAATATATATAATCTTTTTCAGTTTCATTTTCGCCTCAAAGTCAATAGCAAATGCGAAAATACAGCTATTTTAACAAAAATGTATGTTAAAAATTGTTAAAAATGCCCATTGACAAGCGTCGATTATTGTATATTTTTGACTGAAAAGGAGAGAGGAAGAATTTCGGTGAGTTTATAGACCCTGAAATTTTCGGGCGTACCGAGAATTATCTTAAAGTCGTCGTCGCAGAACTCGCGCATGACCTGGCGGCACACTCCGCACGGCGGGCACTCCCCTCTCGGCTCTTCCTCCTCCTTTCCGCCGACAACGGCGATCGCCGTAAATTTCCTTACGCCTCCGGCGACAGCCCCGAAAAATGCCGTCCTTTCGGCGCATATCGTCGGCGTAAACGTGGCGTTCTCGATGTTACAGCCTGTATAAACCCTGCCGTTCTCGGCGAGAAGCGCCGCGCCGACGGCGAAATGAGAGTACGGAACATAGGCTTTTTTCCTCGCTTCAAGAGCCTTTTCGATAAGGTCTTTTTCGGTAAACGTCTTTTTTTCCATACCTTTTCCTCCGTTAATATATTAAAGCAGAAACATTTTTCAGGATTTCAGCGCTTTTTTAATATCGTCAATACCCGTCGCAAAAAAAGCAACCGTATGCGCGTCGCCGTTATACGCGGCGCATAGCGAGTATTTTTCACTTGCGTTACGGAGAGCCTCGGCGGCGCGTTCCGTTCTCGTGTATCTAATCTCGAAGATATTCGGAAAATGAAGTCGCAGAAGCGTAAAATCACGTTCCGCCTGCATCATCGACTTTGCGACAAGCTCTCCCATAAGTTCGGTATCGTCGCAAAAGCCCGCGCTGTTGCGTGAAAGTCCCGTTTTCGTTTCAACCGTCACAACATCGGGAATGAACCGCCTCGCCTCGTCGCACCCCTTATCGTCACTGACAACAAGGCACGGCACGATCCCCTTTTCGCCCGCGATATACGCGTCAATGGCTATCTCTCCGACTTCCTTTCCGCCGATCTTCATATACTGGACACATTCCGACGACATCGTGTGTGCGAGAACACCGCCTATCGTTCCCTCCATAGAGTGGTAACCGACAAAAAATATCGCGTCAAAGCCGTATTTATCGGCAAAGTCCATACGCAGTCCGCTTTCCGATTCCTCCTGCGAAAGGACTACACATCTTCCGTCTATATCGCGCGGATCAATATTGCCGCCACCGCCGTGATTATCCCAGACGGTCACGCTCTCTGCGTCCGAGAGAAACAGTCCCTGTGCTATGGCATTTACCTCGCGGACAGCCTCGTTTACGGCGATTTCATACTGTTCCGTACCGCGGTGAAGCCCCTCATACGGCACTCCGACAACGTAATTCACGCCTTCAAGATCAAGTGCAATCAGATATTTCTTTCCCATTTTATTTTTTCCTTTCACTCTTTTTTGGTGTTGCTTTCTTTTTATCCTTCCGCGTTTATCTTCGCAACCTTTGCCTTTGCGGCGTTATGCTCGGCATTCGTGCGCGAGAAATAGGTGTTTCCGAAGTTATCCGAAACGAAGAAATAATATTTCGTCTTTGCGGGATAAAGTGCGCAGGTTATCGCCTCGTAACCGGGATTTGCGATGGGTCCGGGCGGCAGTCCCTTATAAAGATATGTGTTATACGGCGTATCGTATGCGAGATCCTCGCCCGTGAGGCTCGTTTTTCTCTCGCCGTCGCGCACCTGAATAGCGTACATTATCGTCGCGTCGCTTTCAAGGTACGGGTAGTTCGCGGGATCGTTCAGACGGTTATGGAAAACCGACGAAACCTGCTCGTAATCGGCGGAATATCTCGCCTCTTTTTCTATCATCGACGCAAGGGTGATTATCTGATCGACGGAATAACCGAGGTTATTTGCGACTTCATAGAACGAATCCGAGAAAATGACGTCGAAGCGGTTCAGCATCTTATAAATGACCGTCTCCTCGGAGCTTCCCTTATAAAACTCGTAGGTGTCGGGGTAGAGGTAGCCTTCAAGGCGGTAGGTTCTGCCCGTAAGGTCGGACGCGTCAAGTGCTTTTACAAATTCAAAGTCGAAATCGTAGTTATTTATGACGTCGATAAATTTATCGCGCGTACCGATGCCGTTCTCGGTGAAGAGTTTTATCATTTCGTCGACGGTATAGCCTTCGGGGATAGTCAGGCGCACCGTCTCATAGGATTTATGCGGCACAAAGGCGTAGAAAAGCTCGTCGTAGTTCATCATACCGTTGACTGTATAGTCGCCCGCGATAAATTCGTAATTTTTGTCTATTTTTTTGAGTTTCGCGTAGAGAATGAGCAGTCTCGGATACTTGATAACGCCTGCGTCGCCGAGAATATCGGCGATCTCATCGACGGTTGCGTATTCGGGGATAGTGACCTCGACCTCCTCGTCGCTCTTGACGAAAGCATACATATCGTTTCCGAAAACGATGATGTAGTAGGAAAGCAGTCCCGCGACGGCAACGACAACGACGATATAAAGTATCGCCTTTATAAGGCTCGCGACGGCTCCGCCTCCCGTGCTTCCCTCCTCCGTGCGCGCATTTTCGAGTTCGGCGTCGGACGCACGTTTTATGTTTCTGCTCTGCGGTGCGCGGCTCTGTTTCGCCGTATGAGGCGCGGGGTGTGTTCCCGTTCCCCTGCCGTCTTCAAGCGCGCGCCTTGCTGCCATTCGTCTCGCGTACTCGGCGCGCTGTTCGGGCGTGAGTTTCGATGGATCGACTCTGCGGCGAGCCTGAGGCGCACCCTGAGGCACGCGGTTCTGAACATTCTGAACATTCTGCGGTGCGGTGTGCGTCACGGGCACATTTTGCGCGTGTCCGTCCGCGACGCTTTGCGGTCGGGCGGGTCGCTTCACCTGCGGAATATAATCGTCGGGAATGTCGTTTGAGTTTGCGTTAGGGTTTCTTCCCGCCTGATCTTTTTCATTATTCATCTTTCGGTATTTCCTTTCGGTGGAAATTGCAATTTATTTACGAGAGTGCAGTCACAAGCACAAATATTACATAGCAGACAAGGCACGGAGGCGCAAGGAGAGTTTCAAAAATCGAATGCCGCGACGCGTTTGCCGTCATATTTCTGCGCATCTGATTTCCGCTCTGCGTCTTGCCGTTCGCGTGTCCCGCATATCCGCTGTCTTTATTCTGCCTTGCGTACCTGCGGTAAAGTCTCGCCGCCTCGCCGCAGAAAAGCGTGGCAAAGAGGAGAAAAAACGCCGTTAAGAGCAGCAGAAACAGCTCGGTGCTTCCCGTCGTTTTATAGACCTCGGAGAGGAATCCCTGTCCGAAAAGTCCGTACATATTGAATACAAAGTGGACGCACATCGGAGCTATCACCGACCTTGACGCATACATTACGAGCGCGAGAACCACGCCTGCGAACAGATATGTGACGAGCTGACCGAAGTTAAAATGTATCATGGCAAAAAACAGCGACGACGCGACTGCGGCACAGAGGACGCCGTACTTCTCGTACTCGGCGCAGAGCAGAGAGCGGAAGAAAAATTCCTCGCAGACCGCGGGAATCGCCGCATACGCAAGCGACAGGTAGAGAAAGGACTCCGCACTGCCGTCGTGCGACGCGCGGTATGTATTATAGAGTGCGAACGAGCCGTCCGAGACGCGCGAAAACAGGATATTTATAAGGAGCGAGCCGAGAATGAGCATTCCCGCCGCGAGAAAAGACAGCAGAAGTGCCTCCGCGCCTATCGGACGAAGGCGAAGCCGTGTCATTTTGTCCGTTCCGCGCAGCTTTGCGTAGATGACGGCGGGCAGCAGAAAAATCACAAGTTCGAGAATTATAACTCCGAGGTATTTATTCTCGCCCATGCCGGCGCGCTCGGTTATTTTTGTTATTTTTGACAGAACGAGCAGAATATATGCGGTCATAACGAGCAAAGAAGCCGCGGTATCGGTTTTAATTCCGCGACGCATGTTTTGTCTCTGCATATCTCCGCCTCCGTTCCGTTTTTTAAGAAATTATCGCTTTTGCGATCTTCTCCGCCGCGTCGGGCGAGAAAAGCGCAGCCGTGAGCGCAAGGCCGAACTCGCGTGCGACACCCGCGCCTGCGGCGGTTATGATATTTCCGTCGCGCACGACCTTTTTATCGGATATTTTTGCACCCGAAAGGTACTTTTCAAAGCCGGGATAGCAGATCGCCTCTTTGCCTTTAAGAAGTCCCGCTTTTCCGAGCACGGAGGGCGCGGCGCAGATCGCGCCGATGATTTTTCCGTCCTCCGACGCTTTTTCGAGTGCCCTGTGTACCGTTTCCGACGCGTCAAGCGACGTCGTTCCGGGCATTCCGCCGGGAAGAATGACGGCGGTTATGTTGTTTTCGTCGAATTTTTCGTCCGTTATGTCGGCTTTTACGGTTATACCGTGCGAGCCTGTGACGTATTCGTGTCCCGTTACGGAGACGGTTTTAACGTCCGCGCCCGCGCGCCTCAGAATGTCGAGCGGAAAAAGCGCTTCGACCTCTTCAAAGCCGTCGGCAAGAAACAGATATATCATTTTTTCCTCCGTGAAATTTAGGTTTCGCCTTTGCTTAAAGTTTTCGGCTTGCCTTTGATGAAAGTTTTGATCAACCTTTTTCTTGACTTCGTGCGCAGCACGAATGTCTGGTTGCAGGTTTCAAAAGGCAGAGCCTTTTGTCGCTCTCCGCAGAGAGCGAAATGCTCTCGGCGCTTTTCTTTGGGCAAAGCGAGAAGCCGTAGGCTTCTATTTTCTTATTGCGCCTGTTTCGTCAAAAGAAAGGGCGTCGATGGGTGCTGCACGACTTCCGTCAGCGTGGAAGCGAACAACCCTTCCGTCTTGCCGCTTTGCGGCAATCCACCTCCCCTTTATTCCCGATAAGGCTTTATCGGGAGAAAAAGGGGAGGCAAAGGTGGAGGCGGAGTCTGAAAAAATCCAAATGCAAACTGCTCCACCTATGAAGAATCCTATCGAATTCTTCACGAAGTACGATGGGAGGCTGAAGGCGGTATTCCGCGGCATCGGCTACACGTCACTCTCCGAGTGCTTCGGCAACCTTATCCGCGTCGCAAACGGTCTCCTCGCGCGTCGCAAGGCTCTTTATCTTGACCTTGCCCGCCGCCAGCTCATCGCCGCCCATTATGACAACGTGCGTATATCCGCCCTTTACGGCGTAATCTATCTGCTTTCCGAACTTCTTTATGCCCGTATAAACGCCCGCGGTGATACCGTTATTACGCAAAGTCTCCGCTATCTTCATATACTTTTCGACGGGCACGTCATCAAATCTCGCAACAAGGACTTTAAGCGCGTCCTTTCCGAGGTCCGGAACGAGGTTATGCGTAACAAGGAAGTTTTCAAGCGTGACGTCGCCGAAGCCGAAGCCGACACCCGACACGTTCGCGTTCTTCACGAAAAGTCCGACAAGGTTATCGTATCTTCCGCCACCGAACATGGCGCGGTTATTTTCGGGTGCTTCGTCGAACACCTCAAAAACAGTACCCGTATAGTAATCGAGTCCGCGGATTATGCCGAAATCAAACACACAATACTTATCGAGTCCCGTCTCGCGGAGTGCCTCAAAGAGTGCGGAGAGTTCCTTTGCGCCGGTGCTTTCGGGGCAGAGCGCGACAGCCTCCGCGACGCTCGCTTTATAGAGCGAATCTATCTTTGCGATTTTTTCGCCGTCAAGTCCGAGAGCGAGAAGCTCCTTTTCATACTCCTCGCGCGGAATCTTATTCTTTCTGTCAACGACCTTCGACACCTTGCGGCTGCCCTCGGCATCGAAACCGCAGATCTCGGCTATAACGTCATTGAAATAGCGGCGGTTATTGATATGCACCTTAAACATCGTCTCGTCCGCGCCGAAGTCACGGAGAATAGCGACAGCCGTCGAAATAACTTCAAGGTCTGCGTCCGCGCTGTCGCAGCCGAAAACATCGACGTTGACCTGCCAATGCTCGCGCAGTCTGCCTCTCTGCGGTCTTTCGTAGCGGTAGAGGTTCGGGATACTGAACCATTTGAGGGGCATATTCAGCTCGCCTATTTTTGCCGCGACCATTCTGGCGACGGTAGGCGTCATTTCGGGTCTGACGGCGAGGCGTCTGCCGCCTCTGTCGGTGAAGTTATACGTCTGTTCGCACGCGATTTCCTCTCCGCTCTTCGCTATATAGAGGTCGAGCGATTCAAGCATCGGTCCGCCGTATTCTTCATACGCGCAAAGTCCGAGCGTATGTCTAATCTTCCCGAAAAACCAGTTGCGCAGGCGCATTTCTTCGGGGTAAAAATCTCTTGTGCCCTTATAAGGCCGGGTTGACAGTTTTTCCATATATGTGTAATATCCTTTCGGTTCCTTTTTGATTTATACGTTTAATTATACCACGTTTTTAGCTTTTTGGCAATACGCGGCGGGAAATTTTAACTTTGGCTTAATCTATCTTTCGGTTACATACGATTTTCTCGGCAAACGACCCTTCCGTCTTGCCGCTTCGCGGCAATCCACCTCCCCTTTTTCAGAGAAAAAAGGGGGAGGCTAAATGCAGCCGTGAAGTTTTTTAGGCTCCCTTGTGTAAAGGGAGCTGTCACCGCAAGGTGACTGAGGGATTGTTTTTCCGCCGAGGTGAAGATATGCAGCGTCCTTTAACGCTCTTTCTCTTGATGCGACAGGCGCAAGAGAAAGAGCTTCGCAGAAAGAGAAGCGCCGAGAACGTTTCGCCGCTTGCGAGCGGCGACAAGGGCTATGCGCCCTTGACCGCACTCGCCTTTTGAAAAAGGCGAGACGAAAACTTCCATCAAATGCGAGACGAAACTTTCAGCAAAAGTCTACTATCTCACATTCTCTTTGAACGGCACGAACGTCACGTCCGTTTTCGTATCGAGCCTGTGCGCCTTTTTATACCAATACATCTGATACGGGTCATTATACGGCATTGCGTAGCGATAAGTATCATTCGGCAGTTCGGTCAGAACGAGTTCCCCGCTTTCCTTATTATTTCTATATTCCGCAACACGCGCGTCATTTGCCTTATGTATCGGGTAATTTTCCGCATATCCGACGTAAAAAGCCGAAAGCGCATTGACCATAAGCAGGCACGCTATCACAAGCGCGGCTGCCGTACCGAGAGTTTTACGTCTTATTGTGAGAAGCACCGAGCAGAGAAGTGCCACGGCGGTGAAAGCCGCCTTTGCAGCCGTACCGAGCGGCGTTCCGAGTGCGAGAACAAGCACGGAAACAAGCAGCGGCGATCTCGGTTTTTCCTCCGCCGCCGCAAAAAGGAGTGAAAGAGCCGCGACGGAGAGGAATATGAGCGTTATAAACACCGTTCTCGGTCCCATTTCGGGCGAAACGAGCATTGCGCACTGGCAGACGGACGCGAGAAACGCGAAAAGAAACGCCACGCTCGGTATCTCCTTATCGTGCGCGCTTTTAAGCAGGAGAAGAACCATATCGTAAACGAGCAGGAGAACCGAAATGACAGTCTCCGCTTCGAGAAACCCGTGAGAATCGAACACGGAGGACGCATACGGGAGTGCCGCGCCCGCAATATTCAGAACGCAAGCCGTGCGCGTTTTTCCGCTTCCATTTTTGCCCGCCGCGAGAACGGCAAACGACGCAAAGAAGAACGAGAGGTAAAATCCTCCGCCTGCCTCGCGGAAAAAGAGCTTTGCGATACGCTCCGCGTTATGAAGAATACGTGCAAAGAACGGCATAGCGTAAAAATCGGGGTAATATGTAATCCGCACGGCGTTACCCGGCGCAAGGAACAGGGCGGCAAGTCCTACAAGAGAGAAAACGAGTGAAACAACAAGAGTTTTACTAAGATTTTTTCCTTTACCGCGTGCAAGCGAGCAGACAAGAGCGAAAACAAGCACAAGAAAAGCGGAGAACGCCGCCTGTTCTGTCGTCACGGACGCGAAAAACGCAAGCGGAACAAGGAAAAAGCCGAATTTTCCCTTTGCAAGACCGCGAAGCGCAAAGAACGCAAGCACGAGCGTAAGAAAAACGGGGAAAACGTAATTCATAAATCCCGTCGCCCAATAGAGCGTCTGGCGGGCAGTCTCTATCGGCACAAAGGAGCAAAGAACGCACGAGAGTACGAGCGACACGCGGAAACGTTCGCCCGAAACGTTCTCGCTGTCACGCCACACCTCGGCGCAGATGAGAGCCATAAAAAACGGCATGAGCAGTAGAACTTCGGACGCGAAAACCTTAAAAGGGAGCATTCGTCCGTTCCTTATAAGCACCTCGTCGAGAACATGCACAAGGGCTCTGCCGTTCGTTTCCGTATAGTGTCGGGTATTCTCCGAGAGAAAGTGCGAGAAGCCGCCTCGGAAGAACGTCGAATAGTAGTAATCGTCGCCGAACATAGCGATACGCGAGAGGATAAACGCCTCAAACGCGCCGTAAAGAACAAGCACGGCGTAGTGAATATTTTTGGTCAGTTTAGTTATGAACTTCATTTAAGGATCATCTCGATTCTGTCTATCGCCTCACAAAGGGCGGATTCGTTACAGGTTCGCGTAAGGACTATGTCTGCCGCCTCCTTTGCCCCGTCTACCGCGTTTCCGACGGCAAAACCGACATCGGCGTTCCGAAGCATAAGAGTATCGTTTTCGTTATCTCCCATCGCCGCGACAAGGCGAAGGTCGGGATAAATTTTTCTGTATTCGAGCAGGGATTTTCCCTTGCTTGCCGAATTTATGAGCATTTCGAAGCAGTACGGATAGGTGCGCACAAGCGTATATTCGCTCGGTACGAGCGTATAGTCTATCTTGTCTTCAAGGCTGTCTATAACGTCGGGCATTGCCCAGAACGCGAGCTTATACCACGGGCGCGGCGCATCGCGGAAAGTCCCTATCGGCACGAGCGCGACGTCCGATATCGCACGCTGGTGGACAAGGGCATCGTTCTTATTCGTATGGTAAACGCAGGTCTCGCCCGACGGCTCGATCATAAGCACGGGAAACTCCCTCTCGACGTATTCGAGAAACGGGATAATATCGTCTCCGTAGCTTGCGATTTCCCTGTTTTCGCCGCTTCTGTAATCGTGCATCACCGCGCCGTTCGAACAGATACAGAACGCGTTCGAGTGAACAAGCTCCGCATGTTCGCGAAGTTCCTCCACGATTCTGCCCGTCGCGAAGGCGAACCGTCCGCCCTCGCGCATAAGATACTGCGCTTTCTCGATCGTTTCCGCGCTTATATCGTGCGTTCTGCTGTCAAGAAGCGTTCCGTCCATATCGCACGCGATAAGAACGCCGTCAAATTTTCCCATAAAAGTGTCTCACTTTCCTTTTTCCGCGTCAAGCGCGCGTCTTTCGCTTTTTCCGAGCCTGCTCTCGGTCACATCTGCCTCCGCGTCGTATATGCAGAGCGCGCCGTAGGGCGTTTCGCCGTAGTCGCAGGCACCATTATAATATATATCGACGAACACTCCGACGGCGTCGTCATATGTAACGTCGTCAAAGACAAAGCGTCTGTAAGAATAGAGCCTTTTGTACTCTTTTTTCACCTCGGACGGCGCAAATCTCTCCTCGCGAAGGGCATTTTCATCGGCGTTGTCCTCGGTGTTTTCGGGCGTAAGGTCAATGGTTTTTACAAGTGAGACGTCGAAAACGTCGTCCTCGCGGCTCGGGACTTCGTCAAGCGAAAAATCCTCTTTAAGGTGACGGAGAGTGCTGTTGTTGTAGCGCACGACTATCTGAACCTGCTTTGCCTCGGGAATGTATAAAGCGTCCGTGACGGAGAAAAGACCGCTTGACGTTATCGTTCTCTGCTTCTGGCGAACGAGCGTAAGGTCGCCGTTTTCCTCGTATGCCGCCGCGAGATTTTTGTTTACGGTGAGTTTTTTGATGTCCGACGGGTCGCCCGAAAAGAAAATGCGCCAGAGGATTATCGCGTTGACGGCGATAATGAAGAGCCAAAAGAGCGTTTTAAGCGCGTATTTTATTATTTTTCCGATTTTTTCCATTTCGTGTTCCTCTTTTGAGAGTTGAAAGTTTTCGCCCGATTGCCAAAAGTTTTTGGACTTGCTTTTGACGAAAGTTTTCGCCCGCCTTTTACAAAAGGCGGTGCGGTCAAGGGCGCACAGCCCTTGTCGCTCGCCTCTGCGAGCGAAACGTTCTCGGCGCTTTTCTTTGGGCTAAGCCGAAAAAACCTTTGGTTTTTTCGAAAAGCCTATGGCTTCTCTGCTTTCATTTTGCGCCTGCTACGTCAAAAGAAAGGGCGCCGATGAGGACTGCAAGACTTCACGGCGGCGGATAACAATCCCTCCGTCTTGCCGCTTTGCGGCAATCC
>CAKRPQ010000074.1 GCA_934385225.1 uncultured Eubacteriales bacterium | reverse complement strand
GAGTACTACAACGAGGCACTGCTATACAAAATGTTCGGCGTCAATGCCGAGCTTCTTATCGACCACGCCTGGGGCTACGAGCCTTGCCGAATTGCCGACGTAAAGGCGTACAAGCCGTCGTCGAGCAGTATCTGTTCGGGACAGGTGTTAAAATGCCCGTATGAGTACGAAAAGGCGCGGGTAGTCATGCGCGAAATGGCGGACGCGCTGGCGCTCGACCTTGTCGACAAGAAGATCAAGACAAATCAGATCGTTATGACGCTCGTCTACGACGTTTGCAACCTGACAGACCCGAAAATAAAGTATTCGGGCGAGGTCACAAAGGACAACTACGGCAGAGAGATCCCGAAGCACGCGCACGGAACGGAAAATCTCGCCGAGTTTTCGTCCTCTTCAAAGGAACTGACGGCGGCGGCTCTGCGCCTTTTCGACAGAATCACGGACAGACGCCTGTTTCTGCGCAAGCTCTACATCACCGCGGCAAACCTTACGGACGAGGACAGTATAAAGCCGAAAGACGAGAGCGTTCAGCTCGACTTTTTCACCGACTATGAGGCGGAAAGAACCGAAAAGGACGAGAAAAAAGCCCTGCTCGAAAAGGAAAAAAGAATGCAGAAGGCTATGCTCAAAATCAAGAAAAAGCACGGCAAAAACGCCATTCTGAAAGGCACGAATTTTGAGGACGGCGCAACCGCGCGCGAGCGAAACGGACAGATAGGAGGTCACAAGGCATGACGGCATCAGACGGCATACCGCAGAGAAAAATAGAGGACTACGCCGACATAATAGATCTTCCGCATCACGTTTCGGTCGGAAGAAAACACATATCGCCCGAAATGCGCGCGGCACAGTTTTCGCCGTTTGCGGCACTGACGGGATACGAAGCCGTCATAGGCGAGGCGGCAAGGCTTACCGACGAAAAAGCGACGCTCGACGACACGGAAAAGGAGCTTATAGAGCTTAATTTAAGGCTCGCGCTCGAAAAAGAGGACGAGATACTCTTAACATATTTCGTTCCCGACGAGAGAAAAAGCGGCGGCAGGTATGAAAGCGTCACGACGTTTATAGAAAGCATCGACGATGACGCCGAAAAAGGCGAATGGTCGGTAAAAACAGCGGACGGAACGGTAATTCCTATGGAAAACATCGTCTCGGCGGAAATATGATACATCGGAAAAAGCACCGCAAAGCGGTGCTTTTTCTTTATCTGTGAACAAAATGTAAATAGTGAAGCGAGGCGGTTGACAAGTGTCAACCGAGCTGTTATACTCTATATAACAGCTGTTAACCACGGAGGCAGGAGATGAAAAACGTGAATTTATCCGACGGAGAATGGAAGATCATGAAGGTTCTCTGGAAAGAAGCGCCGCGCACCATCGCGCAGATTGTAAACGAGCTTGAAAATGAGACGGGGTGGACGAAAACGACTGTTTTCGTTATGTTAAAGCGCCTCATCGCAAAGGACGCGGTACGCGTTGACGACAGCGGAAGGCTCCAAGAATATTACCCGACGCAGCAGCGCGACGACGCAACATTCGGCGAGACGGAATCATTCCTTTCGCGCGTTTATGACGGAAGTGTCGGTATGATGCTCTCGTCTCTTGTCGGCGGAAACGCTCTTTCAAAGGAAGAAATCGACGATCTGCGCAAAATTCTCGACGAGAGCGAAGCAAGAGAACGTACAAGCGAAAAAGAAAACGGACAAGAAAGAGGCGGAAAATGAAACTGTATATAATTTCACTGTCCGTTCTCATCGCGGCAGTTATCTTAATACGTGCGGCGGTAAAAAGAAGCGTGCCGAAAAGGCTCGTTTACGCGCTCTGGCTCGCCGTTGCCATAAGGCTTATCATTCCCTTTTCGCCGATAAAGGTCGATTTTCCCGCGTCAAATCCCGCATACGAAAAAATAAGTTCCGAAGCAGTTTTGGACATCGGCAAATCGGTATCGGACAAAGCGACCGTCTCCGAAAACGGAAACGAAAACGGAAGCGCGAATGGCGCGGAAAACGAGGTGCTTTCCGCAGGCGGCGACATACGGCACACCGAAAGCAGGGTACGAAAGCACATATCACCGAAAAAAATCATTTTCGCCGTCTACATCTGCGGTGCTTCCCTTTCCGCGGCGGTGTTCGTTTTTTCGGCTCTGCGAATGACAGTGCGCCTGATGAGCGGCAGAAAATTCGTCCGCATTTACCGCGGCGTAAGGGTCTACCGCACACGCGGCGCATCATCTCCCTGTACTCTCGGACTTTTCCCCGTCATTTATCTGCCCGAAAAGGAACTGACCGAAAGCGAAGAGGAGCTTGCGCTCCTGCACGAAATAACGCACCTGCGCCACGGCGACAACTTCTGGTCGGTCGTTCGCATTTTTGCGATGATTCTGAACTGGTACAACCCGCTCGTTCTTGCGGCGGCTCTGCTCTCAAAGCGTGACGGAGAACTTGCCTGCGACGAAGCGGTAACGAAGAGAATGGACTACGGAAAAAGGCTCGAATACGCGCGTCTCATCGTAAATTCGATACCCGAAAAACGGTCTCTCGCCTCGGGACTCGGCGCAGAGCCGATAAAAGAAAGGATAATTATGCTCACGAAAAAACAGAAAAATCATATTTTCCTCGCGGTCGCGGCGATAATTCTCGCGCTTGCGGCGACAGGCTGTTCGCTTGTCGGCAAAAAGAGCGAAAAAGCGGGAAAAACGGAAAATTACACCATCGAATGTCACTCCGCCGAGATAGCGAGAGAAAGCGGCGTCATAAAAATGACATTCGATTACACGCTTGACGTCGGAATCCCGACGGGAATGAAAAAGAGCGAAAAAGACGGCATCGTCTTGTTCTCCGACGGATCGGGAAACGGCATAGAGCTTCTCGGACTTGTTTTGACCGACTCGTATGCAGCCTTTTCGGGCGACCTCAAAGCAAACGCGGGCGATTACGACTTCACATCGCCGTTTGTCGGCAAAGCGGGCGACGCCGACTTTGTCGGCTACAAGAACGCGGACGGCTCAAAATACCTCTGCTACATAAAAATCGACGATAATTTCTCCTACAAACTCGCGTTCACGGGAAGCTCGGATAAAAACGATGATAACGCCGCGGCTGTTCTCGGCACGGTAAATATAACGTTCGGCGGCTCGTCCTATGACAGCGTGGGAACGGCACCGAGCGAAATCTACGTTCTCTACGAAAGCATCAAAATGGCCTCGGGCGGAAAAGCGGTCTGCACCGCGGAACTCGCGGACGGCACTCTTATGGCGGCGGAATACAGCTATTCCGTTGAAAGCAGCCGCGGAATGAAAATGTCAATCAAAATCGGCGTTCCCGGAAGCGGCTTTTCGTGGGAATACCGCGGGGACTATCAGATGAGCGTATACGGCGATTACAGAGCGTCGCTTATGGGCAAATGGGGCAATCCCGAATTTGCCGCAATGTTCTCGCCAGATAATTCGGACAGCGAAATAAATTCAGACGGAAAACGCATCGCGATAAAAGCGAGCGAGGGCGCGTCAACCGAAAACTGCGCCATAATCAAGGCAATCTGCTTTACGGAAGAAGATTTTACAGCATTAAAGAACAGATAAAAAGATACGGGCTTTTTAGCCCGTATCTTTTTATTGAAAAATCACGCAAAATGTGCTATACTAAAAGGCGGAGGAGGTGCAAAAATGAAAATTCTTCTTTTAAGTTGCAGTACGGGCGAGGGGCACAACCACTGTGCGCTTGCCGCAAAGGAGGCTCTCGAAGAAAAAGGACACGAGGTCGAATTTCTCGATATGCTTCATATGTTCGGAAGTTCGGGGCCTCTCGGCTTTGACAAAATTCTGAACCGAATATCCTCAAAAAAGCCCGAAATGTTCGGCAAAATGTACCACGCGGGTGAACTCGTCAGCGCAAGCGGCGTCACTTCGCCCATTTACATCGCGAACACGCTTCACGCGCCCGAACTCGGCGAATTTATCGAAAAGAACGGCTACGATGCCGTCGTCTGTTCGCATCTTTTCCCGATGGAAGCACTCACATATCTGCGCCGACGCGGAAAATGCCGCGCAAAATGCTACGGAATACTCTCAGACTACACCTGTATTCCATTTCTTGCCGAGACCGAGCTTGACGCATATTTCATTCCCCACGCGGACGTGAAAACAGACTGCATAAACGCAGGGATAAGCTCCGAAAAACTGATTGTCACGGGAATGCCCGTTTCACGAAAATTTTCCGAGAGCACGTCAAAACCCGACGCGCGAAAAATGCTCGGACTTCCGGCAGAGAAGAAAATATATCTCATAATGACGGGCGGAATAGGTTGCGGTGACGCCGTTTCGCTTTGCGAAAAACTACGCCGTATTCCGTCGGACGAAACGCTGTTTTGCGTTCTGCCGGGAAGAAACGAGGAACTTCGTGCCTCGCTCGAAGAAAAATACGGCGGCGAAAATGTCCTCGTTGTGCCGTTTACCGACAAGGTTGCGCTCTATATGCGCGCCTCAGACGTTCTGCTCTCGAAAGCAGGCGGAATTTCAAGTTCGGAGGCGGCGTTATGCGGTGTTCCGCTTGTTCACACGATGATAATTCCGGGTGTCGAAACGCTCAACGCCGAATTTTTCGAGGCACACGGTATGTCGTTCTTTGCCTCAAACACGGACGAGGCGGCTCGCTTTGCGGACAGGCTCGTTTACGACGAAAAAACAGCCGAAAAAATGCTTGAAGCGCAGAAAAAATGCGTTCCCGCGGACGGTGCGGCACGCATTGCGGATTATGTGACGGAAAACAACTGAGAAAAAAGTGCTGCCCGATTCTTGCAAGCGGGCAGCGCTTTTTTACGTTTAACCGATGATTTTTACCATATATATTTCGTCGTGCGTCGTGCCGTCGCGGAAAAGAAATCCGCGCGGCATTCTGCCGACGACCTCAAATCCCATTTTACGGTAGAGCGCTATCGCGCGTTCGTTGCCGTCGACAACGGTGAGTTCAAGCTGGGACGCGCCGTGCTTTTTTGCCTCCGCTTCAAGCTCGGCGAACATTATCCCGCCTATTCCGAGTCCCCAGAATTTGCGGAGAAGCGCTATCATAACCGTCGCGCGGTGTCTCATCTTCTCGTGCCTGCCGAGAACGAACTGGCAGTTTCCCGCAAGCTCGCCGCCGACCTCGCAAACCATCATCATACTTGTATCCGACGCGAGATTTGAGCGCAAATATTCGCGTTCGCTCTCTGCCGTTTGCATAACCTCGTCGGGATAACGCGAAAGAAACTCCGTTTCCGCCGCCGTTTTCTTCATATAATCAACCATCTCCGAACTGTCCGCCTCCGACGGCGCGCGAAGAAGTGCGTGCCTACCGTCTTTAAGCGTTATTTCCTTGCTTTCGTAAATCATTTTTACCCTCCGTTTTACACAAAAAAATTTTCTTTCTTGTTGACATTTGTGTTTTTGTATGATATAATAGTGAAACTTGCTCAAAAACCTATATTTTACAGCAAAGGAGAAGAAAAATGCAAATCAAGCTATCCGAACATTTCGGCGTGGGAAAGCTGCTGCGTTTCACCCTGCCGTCTATAATAATGATGATATTCACTTCCGTTTACGGCGTCGTGGACGGCTTTTTTGTTTCGAACTACGCGGGTAAAACGCAGTTTGCAGCCGTCAACCTGATAATGCCGTTTCTGATGATCCTCGGCTGCGTCGGCTTTATGTTCGGGACGGGCGGAAGCGCACTTATCGCCAAAATGCTAGGCGAGGGTAAAAACGAAAAGGCAAACAGTACGTTTTCGCTCATCGTTGCCTCGTCCGCGCTTATCGGCGTAGTTTTCGGTATTCTCGGCATTATTTTCATTCGTCCCGTCGCAATCTTTATGAAAGCGGACGGCGAACTTCTCGAATACTGCGTCACATACGGTCGCATTATCCTCGCGGCACTTCCCTTTTACATCTTACAGTACGAATTTCAGTGCGTTTTCTCGACGGCGGACAAGCCGAAACTCGGTCTTTACGTCACCGTTGCCGCAGGCGTCTCGAATATGATACTCGACGCGCTTTTTACCGCCGTTTTCCCGTTCGGCATAGTCGGTGCTGCCGTAGCGACAGCTGTCAGTCAGTTTGTCGGCGGATTTGTCCCGCTCGTCTATTTCGCAAGGAAAAACACCGGACTTCTCCGCTTCACAAGGTTTTCTTTTGACGGAAAATCGCTTCTCAAAGCTTGCACGAACGGCTCGTCCGAATTTATGAGCAACGTTTCGATGTCTCTCGTGAGTATGCTCTACAATTTCAGACTTATGGAATACGCGGGCGATGACGGCATTTCGGCTTACGGAATACTTATGTATGTGAGCTTCATTTTCCAGTCGTTCTTCATCGGATATTCAATCGGCACGGCGTCAATCGTCGGCTACAACTTCGGCGCGAAAAACAAGAAAGAACTGCACAGCGTTCTTATGAAAAGTCTTATGATTGTCGGCATCTGCGCGCTTGTGATGTTCGCCGCGGGCGAAATTCTCGCCTCGCCCTTATCGAAAATATTCGCAAAGGACCACGCAGAGCTGCTCGAAATGACGGTTCACGCGTTCAGAATTTTCTCGTTCTCGTTCCTGTTTTCGGGATTTTCGATATTCGGCTCGTCTTTCTTCACGGCTTTAAGCGACGGTCTTACATCGGCGCTCATCTCGTTCCTCAGAACGCTCGTCTTTCAGGTTGCCGCCGTCATAATCTTCCCGATATTCCGGGGACTTGACGGTGTATGGCTTTCGATCGTCGCGGCGGAGCTTGCGTCGATCATCGTAACAGGCGCATTTCTCTCGGCTAAGAGAAAAAAGTACGGATATTAACGTCAATCCTCTTTTTCGGAAACAAATTCAAAGCGCGGGACGCATTTGCCGTCCCGCTCTATTTTTTCTTCCCACATCGAAAGCGGTCTGACCCATATGCCGCATTCGCCGTAAAGAGCGCGGTAAACGACCATCGTTTCAAGCGTCTCCGAATGTGTCGCGGTGAAAAGAAGCTCGTACATATTCCCTTTGAAATGCCTGTAAATTCCCTTTTTTATCATTTTTATCTCCTTTTTAAGCAAAAAAGCACTTCCTCGGAAGTGCTTTTTTGTGGTGCTCCATTGCGGAATCGAACCGCAGACACCTTGATTAAAAGTCAAGTGCTCTACCGGCTGAGCTAATGGGGCATTTGCAACGTTATATATAATACCACATTTTTTCCGTTTTGTCAACACCTTTTTTTAATTTTATTTTTGTTTTTTTAAGTTTCTGCCGATTCGCCGTTTTTCTGCCTCATAAACTCTGTCGGCGAAAAGCCCGTTTGCCTCTTGAACGCGCGCGCAAAATAGAAGCTGTCGTCAAATCCGACCGCCTCCGCAACCTCCTTTACGGTATAAGCCCCCTCGCCGAGCATTGATTTTGCGTTTGAGAGCCTTATCGTATTTCTGTATTCGAGCGGGGACATTCCAGACCATTCAAGGAAAAGCCGTCTGAAATAGCTCTCGCACATTCCGCAGAGGTTTGCGGCGTCAAATATTTTGAAATTCTCGTTCCAATGCTCCTCGATGTAGAGAACGCCCTTTCGTATCGGATAAAGCGCGCCCGAAATGATTTCTTTTGTCAAGAGCTGCCATGTGAGCGTATAAATAAGCGATTTAATACGCATAGGTGTGACGGTGGGCAAGTGTGTGGCGACGGCAAGCTCGTCGAAAATACGGGCATATGAGCCGCCGTCAGAGCATATTTTTATCGGACGCTCGGAAAAAACTATATTTTCACCTTTCGCCGCCGTATCGAAATTCACAAGGGTATCTCTCGCGGAGGACGGTTCGCCCATAACGTGCGTCTCGTATTTGCACCCGCGAGGAAGATACATTATATCGTTTTTTTTCGCTGTGATTTTATATCCGTCCGCCGCCGAGAACGTCATTTCGATATCGTCGCGCAGGAGCATAAAGCCGCTGTACGGGCGCGTATTTTCCGCATAACCGTGATACGCCCGCTGATTTACCCAGTTTTGCGAAACGGTATCGACGTTTTTTATTTCAAAATCGGTGTGCGCGAACTCCTCTATATTCATAACCGTCATTTCGTTCACCTCCGAGAATATAATATCACATTTGTATCGAAAAGTCCAGTCTTTTGCGTTTTTTTTATTCCCTTTTTCCGCGCGGCATGGTAAAATACATAAAAAAGGAGGTTCCCCAAAATGAAAGAATTCAAAAAAATGAAAACCGCGCTTATCGGAAGCGGAATGATAAGCGGAATTTATCTTGAAAATATGAAAAACCGTTACAAAATCCTCGATCTTGTCGGTTGCTCCGACATAATCCCCGAACGCTCGAAAAAGCGCGCCGAGGAATACGGCATAAAGCAGATGACAAACGAGGAAATTTTTGCCGATCCAGAAATCGAAATGGTCGTGAACACGACATACCCCGTTGCTCATTTTGAAGTTGCAAAGGCTGCTCTCGAAGCGGGAAAAAGCGTTTACACCGAAAAAATGACGACGATGACGGTTGACGAGTCTACATACCTTATAGACCTCGCAAAGAAAAATGGACTTTTCGTCGGCGGTGCGCCCGACACATTCCTTTCGGGAGCATTCCAGACGGCAAGACAGATCATCGACAGCGGAATACTCGGCAAGCCCGTTATGGTTGAGGCTTGTCTCTCGCGCTCCTATCATCACGAGCGTTTTTACAGCGGCGACGAAAAGAGGTTCGCCTTCTGCCCGCACGGCGGCATAATTTTCGATATGGGAAGCTACTACATGACGGCTCTCGTCTTCCTGCTCGGCGCAGTAAAGCGCGTTTGCGGCTTTACGCAGATACGCGACCCGCACAGAACGTACATGAACCCCGACTCTCCGCACTACGGCGAGGAAATGCTCGTTGAGTCGTGGAACAACACATCGGGGACGCTTGAATTCGAATGCGGCGCTATCGGCAACTTTACGTTTACATCGGAGAGCGTCGGCGAAAATACGTTCAAAATATTCTGCACGAACGGTATGATAGACCTCGGCGACCCGAACAACTACGAACACTCTGTCAGAATTATGAACAAGAAGTGGGAATCAAGCACGATAACGACCGCTTTCGGCTTCCGCGACGCGAATTTCAGAGGTCTCGGCGTTGCCGACGCGGCATATGCGATCAGAAACGGCAGAGCTCCGCGTTGTTCGGGCGAGCTGAACCGCCACGTTCTCGAAGCGACGCTCGGCATCGTCGAAAGCTCGGAGACGGGCAAAACATACGAAATGAAAACGAAGTGCGAACGTCCCGCTCCGTTTGAGTCGGGCTACACGGAGAACGAAGAACTCGTTCTCGCTATATGAAAGTGAGGTAAAAAACAATGTCACAGTTCGGAATTCAGATGTACACACTGAGAAATTCGATGAAAACGCCCGAAGACTATGAAAATACTCTTCGCCGCGTTGCGGAAATGGGCTACACAAACGTTCAGATAACGCCTCCCGACTTTGCGGGCGTTGAGGGAACGCAGAAGCTGCTCGAAAAGTACGGCCTTAAAGCCGACTCCGCTATGTGCTGGCTCGGCGAGATCCCGCACAGCATCGAAAAAATCAAGAAGAGTGCCGAGATCCTCGGCACGAACGTTCTCCGCACGGGATCGATCGACGCAGAGGACAGAAACGACCTCGAAGGCTACAAGCGTGCCGCCGAAATGCTTGAAAAATGCGGAAAACTGCTCTATGACGCGGGTCTCAAATTTATGTATCACTTCCATTCGTTTGAATTTATCAAGCTCGGAGACACGAGAGGTATCGACATTCTCCTCGGCGAGACTGACCCGAAGCACGTTTACTTCCAGCCCGACGTTTTCTGGCTCGCTTCATCGGGAACAGAGCCGAGCCGCTCACTCGAAATGTTCCGCGGCCGTGCGATTTATATGCACTTAAAGGACTACATAATCGCAAGGAGAGAGTCCGCCGTTCTCGAAGAAACAAAGGCGGCAAGCGCACCCGTCGGAACGGGAAATCTCGACTGGCAGCACATAATCGAAACGGCAAAGAACATCGGTATTCAGAATTTCGTCGTTGAGGACGATATGGGCGTGCTTGATCCGTTCGAAAGCGCGAAAATCAGTATTCAGAATATGAAAAAGCTCGGCTTCTGATAAGGGCTTTACATACAGGATAAATGAAAGGGACGGGCAGTAAAAAACATTTAGTTTTTTACTGCCCTGTTTCTTTGCCATATAAAAGTTGTAACACAAAAAACCACCGGCTAAGCAGATTGCTTGCACAGCCCTATAAGAGCATGGTACCGCAGGGCCGAAAGCCCTCTGAAAAGTCTGACATTTGCAAATTTTCACCACAGTCGCAAATGCGACAATAACTATTTTTTTGCCTCCCTTGTGTAAAGGGAGGTGCCGAGCAACGCGAGGCGGAGGGATTGTAAAATTCACTTGACAGAAAC
>CAKRPQ010000073.1 GCA_934385225.1 uncultured Eubacteriales bacterium | reverse complement strand
CGTGTTCTCTCGCGAGCTTCGCAAGAAAATAGAGCGGAACGCAGGACGGATTCGACTGCGGCTCGTCCATAAAATACTGTATATCTTCAAAATTTTCAAAACATTCGTCGGCATTTATGATCTTTTTATAGTTCTTTATTCCGAGCAGTTTCGAAAGCTCACCCGCCTCGTCCGTCTCGTTGAATTTATCGTAAGCAAAGCCGACAGAAAACGTTTCGTCGGGCATAAGAGCCGCCGTGATATAGCTTGAATCGACACCGCCCGAAAGGAACGATCCTACCTTTACGTCGCTTATGCGATGCGCCGCCACGGACTCGCGCACGGTTTTGTCAAGTTCCTTCTTGCAATCGTCGAAGGTCTCGTTTTCGGGAGTAAAATTGACGTCCCAGAAGCGCTCTGTCTTCATTCCGTCCTCGCGCGTCCATGTAAAGAAATGCGCGGGAGGAAGTTTCTTTACGCCCTCGAAAAACGTCTCCTCCATTGAAGAATACTGAAATGTGAGGTACGGGCGAAGCGCTTTTTTATTGAGCTTCTTTTCAAAATCGGGGTGTTCGAGAAAGCTCTTTATCTCCGAACCGAATATAAGTTCGCCCGTGCGCAGTGTGCCGTAGTAAAACGGTTTGATGCCGAAGTAGTCCCTTGCGCCGTAGAGCATTTTTTTATTTTTGTCCCAGATGACGAACGCGAACATTCCGCGGAGCATCTGCGCAATATCCGTGCCGTATTCCTCATAGCCGTGAATTATGACCTCCGTATCCGTTTTCGAATGAAAAACGTGTCCGGCCGCAAGGAGTTTTTCGCGAAGAGACTCAAAGTTATATATCTCGCCGTTGAACACGATAATAACGCTTCCGTCCTCGTTTTTCATCGGTTGCGCGCCGTCCTCCGAGAGGTCGATTATACTGAGCCGTCTGAAACCGAGTGCCACATCGTCGTCGCAGTATTCGCCGCCCATATCGGGGCCGCGGTGAAGTATTCTCGCCGTCATCGCGTTTATAATTTTCTCTTTATATTCAAGGTTTTCAAGCACGCCCGAAAATCCCGCAAAGCCGCACATTTCTGAAAGTCTCCCCTTTTTCTTCAAAAAATAAAATCATATTTTATTATACCATCATAACACGATTTTTTCAAGATGTAGGGAACAAAAAGTAAATTTTTCTTTTCATCTATTGAAATTTCGGGGGAAAAGGAATATAATGTCAGTACGACGGGAGTTGATATATATCAAAAGAGCATCAATTTACAAAATCTTCACGAGAATGCCTACGCTTGAAACCGAGAGGTTGAAGCTTCGCCGTATGACCGCCTCCGACGCACACGATATGTATGAATACGCAAAAAATCCGGAGGTCACGCGGTATCTAACATGGTATCCGCACCCCGACGAAGAATACACGCGCGACTACCTCGAATATATCGGTACGCGCTATCGCACGGGCGACTTTTACGACTGGGCGATAACACTTAAAGAAAACGGCAAAATGATAGGAACGTGCGGTTTTACGCGTTTCGATTTTACGGACGACAGCGCGGAGATGGGCTATGTGCTGAACCCCGCTTACCGAGGAAAAGGAATAGCACCCGAAGCACTTTACGCCGCGCTGAAATTCGGTTTTGACAACCTCGCTCTTCACCGTGCGGAGGCAAAATTCATTGAGGGCAACAACGCGAGCCGACGCGTGATGGAAAAGGTCGGCATGACCTTTGAGGGAATTTTGCGCGGCTCAATGCTGATAAAAGGCGAATACAAAAATATCGGTATCTGCGCTGTTCTGCGCGAAGAATTTTACAGATAAAAAAACGTCCTGCGGCTATGCAGTGCATAGCCGCAGGACGTTTTTTATAACAGATATGTAATTCTCATCTTTTCCGCCGCGCGGTTATATGTTTCGGCAAACCTTGACGGCTCTCGGAGAGTGCGGACTGCGTGCTTTTGTCGATTTTGATGTTTACCATTTTTTTGATCCTTTTTCTGTTATTCATCAATATTGCATAACAAAAAAATGGATTTGTCAACACACGGAAATGTTATTTTTTATCTCCCCGATTATTTTATCGGCAATCATTCCGTAAAGCTCCGTCGTCGGATGAACGCCGTCCTCCCAGATCAGTTCCGTATTCTCGTTTACCAAAGAATAAAGGTCGATCACGGGCAGCGAATACTTTCCCGCAAGCTCCGTCGCAACCTTATTGCGTGCTTTAACGCGGGGATTTTTTACTTCGTCGATAATTGCGGTCGTAAGAAGCACATAAATGCGGGATTTTTTATATTTTTCCGTCAGATGGCAGAGAAATTTATCATAATAAACACCGTAATCGGTCGTATCGTCAAGATGCCAGCCGTGGAGACCGTTATTGAAGATTATTACCTCGGGGCATTTCGGAAGCTGCGAGACGAACAGGTCAAGAGCGGGAATAAAATACGGATTATCGAGTGCTTTTGACGTACCGAAGCCGTCAAAATATATCTTTTCGCCCGATCTTTCTGTTGCGATTCTGCGCGTTCCGCAGGAGATAGAGTCACCGACATAAAGAACTCTCTCGTGCTCGGTGTCGCACGCGTGTTCGATCCAGACATTATCCCATTCGTATGTTTCGAGCGCCGTTTTTATATTGCCTTTTTCGAATGTAAAATCGTTCATTTTTATCACCTCAAATAAGTTCAAAATCGCCGTCATGCGACGTTTTTATGGATTTCCCGAAGAAGACAGTCAGTGCCTTCACCATATATTCGGTGTCACTTGCGCCCGCCGTTTCGTAAGCGGAATGCATTGCGAGTTGCGAAAGCCCTATATCGACGGTATTGAGCGAGACCTGCGTGTTTGCGATATTTCCGAGCGTCGAACCGCCAGTCATATCGGCTCTGTTCGCGTAATACTGCGTCGGAACTCCCGCCTCGTCGCATACGAGTTTGAACACCGCCGCCGAAACGCCGTCGGACGTGTACTTCTGGTTAGCGTTATACTTTATCACTATACCCTTGTTCATATAGACCGTGTGGTTTTTATCCGAATATTCGGGGTGATTCGGGTGCGACGCGTGCGCGTTATCACAGGAAACGAGGAAGCTCTGCGCCACCTTTCTGCGGTAACTTTCGTCGTCGCCGCCGAGTGCCTTTTCGGCTCTTGTCAATACATCGTAAAGGAACGTCGATGCCGCGCCCTGTTTCGTTCCGCTTCCGACCTCTTCGTTATCGAACACAGCGCAGACAGGCATTGCTCCGTTTTCTTTCGACGCAATGAACGCTTTGAGCGACGAAAAGGCACATTGAAGATCGTCAAGCCTCGGTGCGGAAATAAATCCGTTCCATTCCATGCCGTCCTCGGGATTATTGACAAAAATATCCGTATTTACAATATCCTCCTCTTTTACGCCGACATTCTCCGCGATACGCGAGCGCAGCGAAGAGACATCACCGCCGCCGTACAGCGGAAGCATATCGACGGAAGCGTTATAGGACATATCGGTATTTGCGTTTCTGTTCATATGTATTGCAACATTCGGTATTATCGCGGTAAAATCGCGAAGGTCTGCAAGTCTCGTTTCGATTCCCTTTTCCGTTTTAACGATGACTCTGCCCGCAACGGAAAGAGGTCTGTCAAGCCACGTCGAGCAGAGCATTCCGCCGTAGCGTTCAACTGAAAGACGAACGTAATTTGCGTCTTTAAGCTCCGCATTCTCCTTGATTTTGAAGCACGGGCTGTCGCAATGCGCCGCCGTCATCATAAATCCGCCGAAATCTCCTTTCGGAACGCGGAAAGCGATAAAAGACGAGCGGTTTCTCGTAACGAAATAGCCTTTTCCTCTTTCAAGAGTCCATTTTTCGCCCTCGGAAAGCTCGGTATAGCCCGCCTCACGAAGCATGTCGCAGGAAACGGTTACCGCATGGAACGCCGTCGGCGATTTTTTTATGTAATCAAAAAGTTCGTTGTTCATTTTTATACCCACCTTTCTTTTTTCTAAATTATATCACACGAGAAAGAAAAAAGCAAGGAAAACAAACGTTTTCCCTGCTCTTTTTTGACCTATTAACAGCGATTAATAGCGATTTAATAACAATTAATCGCAGTTCTCGCAGTTATGGAACACTTCCTGAACGTCGTCGTTATCTTCAAGGTGTTCAAGGAGAAGATTCATATGTTTGAGATCTTCCTCGTCTTCAAGCGAGACGTAGTTCGAGGGAATCATACTCTTCTCTGCGCTTTCTATCGTATATCCCGCCTTTTCGAGTGCTTCTCTCACGGCTTCAAGATCGTCCGTTTCGGTGTAAATCTCAAAGCAATCCTCGTCCGAGATGAAGTCTGCCGCCCCCGCTTCAAGAGCCGTTTCCATGAGCTTATCCTCGTCAATCTCGTCGTCCTCGTCAAGAATTACGATAACGCCCTTTTCTTCGAAAAGGTAGCTGACGCAGCCCGTCTGACCGAGGTTTCCGCCGAATTTATCAAAATAGTGGCGAACGTCCGATGCCGTTCTGTTTCTGTTATCGGTTGTCGTATTTACGATAACGGCAACGCCGCCGGGACCGTAACCCTCATAGCGAAGCTCCTCGTACTCAACGTCGGTCTGACCCGCAGCCTTCTTTATCGTTCTTTCGATATTGTCGTTCGGAACGTTGTTCGCCTTTGCCTTTGCGATAAGGTCACGAAGTCTGGAATTGGAGGTCGGGTCTGCACCGCCCGCCTTTATCGCAATAACCATTTCCTTACCTATCTTTGTAAAGACTTTGGCTTTCTGAGCGTCGGTTTTTTCTTTTTTATGCTTGATATTATTCCATTTACTGTGTCCTGACATCTTTATACCTCTTATATTTTTTCGGTTTTCTTTAAGCAAATAAGTTCGAATGCGTTTCCGAGGACTGTCTGCGTCGCTTTTGTTATGCGCAGTCTCGTATTCTTTATATCCGCGTCCTCTTCCGATAGGATACGGCAACCGTGATAGAAACGGTTGAATGCCACCGCAACGTCAAGTATATATCTTGCGATAACGGACGGCTCGTACTGATCTATTGCCTCGCAAACCTTTTCTTCAAACAGCGAAATCGCTTTAAGAAGCGCGCGTTCCTCGTCCGTTGTTATCTTATCCTCGCCGTCCCTCGGCTGCTCTTTTGCAAGTATAGAGCAGGTACGGGCATACGCGTACTGAACGTAAGGACCCGTATTTCCGTCAAAGCTGAGAGCGTCCTCCATAACAAAATTTATATCTCTCATTCTGTTATTGGAAAGATAATAGAAGATTATCGCGCCGACACCGACTTCCTCGGCAACCTTTTCCTTGTTTTCAAGATCGGGGTTTCTCTCGTTGATAATTCCCATGACCTTATCTATCGCAAGCGCGAAGAGGTCACGGAGAAGAATTACGTTGCCCGTTCTTGTCGCGAGCTTTTCGCCGTTTATCGAAACCGTACCGTAGGGGACGTGAACAAGCTCGTCGTACCAGTCGTATCCCATAAGCTCAACGACCTTGAACCACTGCGCAAAGTGCAGACTTTGTCCTGCGGACGTAACATAGATTGCCTTATCGAAATTATATTCTTTTTTTCTGTAAACCGCAGCGGCAATATCGCGCGTAGGATAGAGCGTCGAGCCGTCGCGTTTCAGAATAAGGCACGGAGGCATATTGTATTCCGACAGGTCGACAATGGACGCACCGTCGTCGATTTTGAGAAGTCCTTTTTCGCGGAGAATCTCAACCTGCGCGGGCATTTTGTCGGTATAAAAGCTCTCGCCCTTATAACTGTCGAAGTCTATACCGAGCAGCTTATATGTTTTTTCGTATTCGCGGAGGCTAATATCGACGAATTTGCGCCAGAGTTCGTGATTTTCCTTATCGCCGTGTTCGAGCTTTGTAAATTCGGCTCTTGCTTCGTCTTCAAGCGTCTTATCCTTTTCCGCCTCGTTATGGAACTTAACGTAAAGCTCAACGAGTTTATCGACGCCGCCCTTTTCTATCTCGTCCATACTTCCCCATTTGCGGTAAGCAACGATGAGTTTTCCGAACTGCGTTCCCCAGTCGCCGAGGTAATTTATGCCGATGCACTTATAGCCCGCGAACTGATGAAGTTTTTTAAGCGAATGACCTATTACCGTCGTTCCGAGGTGTCCTATATGGAAAGGCTTTGCGACGTTCGGCGACGAGTAGTCGAGAACGACGGTCTTTCCCGCGCCGAATGACGGCGCACCGTACTTATCGCCTTTTTCAAGTGCCTTTTCAAGCACATCGGACGAAAGGCAGGCATCGGAAATATACATATTGAGATATCCGTTCACAGCCTCCGCTTTTTTTAAGCACGGAGATGAAAGTCCCGTCGCTATCGCCTCGGCAATCTGCACGGGAGAACGGCGCAAAATTTTGCTCAATTTGAAGCAAGGAAGCGCGAGGTCGCCCATCGACGGATCGGGTGGGTATTCAAGCATTGCCGCGACTTCTCCCGCGTCAAGTTCCGTCTGCGGCGCCGCTTTTTTGATTTCGTCAAGCACAGCCCCCGCGACAGATGATTTTATTTTCAGCATACAATACTCCTGTTGTTTTAGTAGGTAACGCTTTATTATACTACTTATTTACGACAATTTCAATAGATTTTCGATATTTTCTTTCGGGCGATTTTGTCATCTGCGTCTTTTGCCGACGGCGGCAAGCACGATCACGGCAAGCACGCACGCCGCTGCTATCGCGATTATTATCACCGGGTTGAACGTATCGCCCGTTCTGACACTCGTTTCAAGAAAGTTCATCTTCGTCCTCCGATCCCCTTGTGACCTCGCACAGCTTTCCGTCGACAAACGGTATGAGCTTTGCCGTCTCCACAAGGAGCTGTATTCCGCGGACGCCGCCGCTGACGGTTATTTTATCGAAATTCTCCGCCGATCTGTCAATATACGTCGGGAATTTTTTCTTCATTCCGACGGGAGAGCAGCCGCCTCTTATATATCCTGTAAGCGAAAGTAGATCTTTAACGTGTATCATTTCTATTTTCTTGTTTCCCGTCGCCGCCGCGGCTTTTTTTAGGTCTATTTCCTTTGCGCACGGTATGCAGAAAACAACCGGACCCGTTTTATCGCCCCTCGCAACGAGCGTTTTGAAAACTCTTTCGGGTTCAAGCCCTATCTGCGACGCTATGTGAGTTCCCGAAAGATCGTTCTCGTCGGGAACATACGTCATTTCTTCATATTCTATTTTCGCCTTGTCAAGCATACGCATGGCATTGGTTTTCTGCGCCTGATTTCCTTTGCTCATATGAGTGTTTCGCCCTCTTTTATCATTTCTCTCGCAGCGTTTTTCTGCGTTTCAGTTATTTCGATTCCGCCGACGAGGCGTGCCGTTTCTTCAACGCGCTCCTCATACGTGAGTTTTTTCAGAGACGTAACGGCTCTGCCGTCCGCCTCGCCCTTGACGATCTCAAAATGGGTGTCGGCAAGCGACGCTATCTGCGCGCTGTGCGTCACGCATATAACCTGCGCGTTTTTTGAGATCTCTTTCAGTTTTATGCCTATTTTGCGCGAGGTCTTGCCAGAAACGCCAGTATCAATCTCGTCGAATATCAGCGTGCCGACCTCGTCCACATCGGCAAGAACGCTCTTCATCGCAAGCATTATTCGCGAAAGCTCGCCTCCCGACGCTATTTTGACCATCGGTTTAAGCGGCTCGCCTATGTTCGTCGAAACGAGAAATTCAACATCGTCGAAGCCTTTTCCGTTCGGCTCGCACGGCAGAATACGCGTATCGAAACACACTCGGGGCATATCGAGAAAAACAAGCACGTCGGATATTCTGTTTCCTATCATTTCCGCCGCTTCCTCACGCTTTTTATGAAGCACATCGGCTTTCTTTTTAAGGTCTTCCGCGAGCACGCGGAGCTTTTCTTTATATTCCGCGATTTTGTCGTCGGACTGCTCCGTCATATCGAGCTTTTCGGCAGTCTCGGCTCTGAATTTAAGAATATCCGCTATCGTTTCGCCGTACTTGCGTTTCAGCTTCTGAATTGCGTCCAGTCTGGCTTCGAGTTTATTGAGTTTTTCCGTCGGGTCGCTGCCAAAATCGTCGCCGCACATATCAGAGACTGTCATCGCGACGTCCTCTATTTCATATCGGCAATTAGTAAGCCGCTCCGCAAGCTCCGCGCTTTCGGGTATGACGTCGGAAATCGACGAAAGTGCCGATGCCGCGCGATCAAGCAGATATGTCGCCGACGCGCTCTTGTCGCTCGAATAAAGTATCCGATAAGCAAACGACGTCTGCTTCATAATTTTTTCGATATTGCGCAGTTTTTTGCACTCCGCTTCAAGTGCTTCTTCTTCGCCCTCGCGCGGTTTTACCGCGTCAATTTCGGCAAGCTCGAAACGGTATATTTCGATAAGTCTGTTCTTCTCTTTGTCACCGCCCTCAAGTTCCGCAAGCGCTTTTTTTGTCGCCCTATATTCGTCGTAAACGGTTTTATATGTGCAAAGCACCTCGCCGTCGTCCGCAAAGGCGTCAAGCAGGTCGATATGCGTCGTTCGGTCAAGGAATCTTCGGCTGTCATTCTGACCGTGAATGTTCACAAGAAGCGACGTTATCGCGCGATACGGTGTTGCGGTTACGGTTCTGCCGCAGAAGGTGTATTTCGACTTTCCGTCCGTCGTTATGCTCTTTCCGAGCATTATGCTGCCGTCGTCCTCAGTCTCAAATCCCATTTCCGCGATCTTTGACTTCAAATCGTCGGAAAGCTCCGTAAAAACGCCCGAAACGCTCGCCTTTTCCTCGCCCGTTCTGATAAGCTCCCGCTGTGTTTTTTCGCCGAGAAGCATATTTATACTGTCGATAATGATCGATTTTCCCGCGCCCGTTTCGCCCGTAAGCGCGCTGAAACCTTTATCAAAATCGACGTCGAGCTTTTTTATAACGGCAACGTTTTCAATATGAAGTGAACAAAGCATTTTTTAACCTCTGAGCATACTTTTGATCTGACCGCAGAGCTCGGACGCGCGTGTTTTGCTCCTCGTCACGATTATGATGGTGTCATCGCCCGCAACGCAGCCGACAATAGAGTCGTGCTCCGCCTTGTCGATGCCCGCGGCAACGGCGTTTGCCATACCCGGATACGTCTTTACGACAGCGATATTCTCCGCGTAATCAACGCTTATGACCGCGCCCGCAAGTGCGCCGCCGAGACGCTTTTCGCCGTCGGGTTCGCTAACGATCTGCGGTACATACCTGTATGTACCGTGGTTTGTCATCGTCTTTGCGAGTTTGAGTTCCTTTATATCCCTCGAAACCGTCGCCTGGGTCACGTCATAGCCGCTTTTTCGGAGCAATTCGATAAGTTCGTCCTGCGTTTCGACGTTATTTCCCGTTATTATTTCAAGGATTTTTTGCTGTCTTTTGCTTTTCATTTTACCGAATCCTCTCGCTTTGTCAATTCATTTTTGAGTGAAGAACAGAGTAAAAACCCTTGTCCTTCAATTTTATGAGCCTTGTTACCGCGGTCGATTTTTTTACCTTTACCGTGTCGCCCCTGAAAAGTTCAATATTGACCTTTCCGTCAAGCGTGAGGAACAGGCTCTTTTCCCTGTCGCATATATTTTTTGCCGAAAGAAGTGCGCCGTCCGAAAAAACAATCGGTTTTGCCGCAAACGAATGCGGGCATACGGGCGTCACGCAGATACACTGCATTTTCGGGTCGACAACGGGCCCGCCCGCCGAGAGCGAATAGGCGGTAGAGCCTGTCGGCGTTGAAAAGATCAATCCGTCAGAGCGGTAATTTGAAACAAAAACACCGCCCTCGGAAAGCTCGATATCAACCATTCGCGCAACAGAACCGTTTGAAATAACGGCGTCATTCAGAGCCGACGCATGGCTCACAAGCCTCTCGCCCTTTCTGTAAACGCTCACGTCGAGCATAAGTCTCTCCTCTATTCGGAAGTTTCCGTCAAAGAGGCGCGAAAGCATCTCCGTTTCGTCCGCTTCAATCTCCGCCATATATCCGAGCCTGCCGAGGTTTATGCCGAGTATCGGCGTTCCCGACGAGATGCAGTACCTCGCCGCCGAAAGTATCGAACCGTCGCCGCCGAGAACGATTATCATATCAAGATCACGGTATAGCGCGGAATTCGGTATGAATTTTGCCGACTGCGCGATATTTTTTTGCCGCAGTGCGCGGTCTTTCATAAGCTCGCTTATATAAATGTCGCACGGATATTTTTTGAGAAAAGCAACAACGTGATCCGCCGTTTCCGCTTTTTCTCTTATGTTGTAATTCGTCACAAGACCGATTTTTTTAAGTCCCGCCGCCATTCGTTTTCCTCCCTTCGGCAAGAATTTTTATCTTTGTCGGCGGGAAAAGCGTTCCGCCCGCCTCTTTTGTAAACAGCGCAAGATATTCGATATTTCCGTCGCCGCCGTCGATAGGCGAACGGATAACGTCGCGGCAGTAAAGACCGCACGAGGCGGCGGAGTCGATTACTCGCCGTAAGGCAGCTTCCCTATCCTCTTTTTTCTTTACTATGCCGTTTTTGCCGACAGCGTGTCTGCCTGCCTCAAACTGCGGTTTTATAAGTGAAATAATCACTCCGC
>CAKRPQ010000072.1 GCA_934385225.1 uncultured Eubacteriales bacterium | reverse complement strand
ACCTCGATCATTGATTCACCTGAGGAAATCATATCGTCAACGATGATAACATCCTTGCCCTCAACATTGTCGCCGAGGAACTCGTGAGCGATGATCGGGTTTCTGCCGTCAACGATTCTCGAAAAATCACGGCGCTTGTAGAACATTCCGAGCTCAACGCCGAGAACGGTCGAATAGTAAATACAACGTGACATTCCGCCCTCATCGGGGGAGATAATCATGATGTTGTCCTTGTTGATCTTAAGGTTGTCAACGTTGTTGACTGCGGCCTTGATCATCTGATAGGCGGGGGATATGCTCTCAAATCCGCAAAGGGGGATTGCGTTCATAACTCTCGGGTCGTGTGCGTCGAAGGTGATGAAGTTTTCAACACCCATGTTGTGAAGCTCCTGAAGCATCATTGCACAGTCGAGCGATTCACGGCTCGAACGCTTGTGCTGTCTGCCCTCATAGAGCATCGGCATAATTACCGAGACACGTCTTGCTTTGCCTGCGTTTGCGCTGAGAATTCTTTTAAGGTCCGCGAAATGGTCGTCGGGACTCATAGGAACCTCTTTTCCGTACATCTTGTAAGTAACGCCGTAGTTGAAGGGGTCGCAGATGATGTAAACGTCGTGTCCTCTGAGCGATTTTTTGATCGTACCCTTAGCCTCACCCGATCCGAAACGCGGGCATTCGATATCGACAATAAACGAATCGTCTTCGCCGTGGCATCTCCATTCTTTAAGATACGAATCTACCTGAGAAACAAACTGTTCACAGCCTTTCATGCCTATGACACTAAGCTCTCCGTAAAGTGAATCCTTCATAAGTCCTCCGATTTTGAAAAATATTCATTTAATTTTAAGATTTGCAATACATAAATATTGTATCACAAAATATCCTTTTTGAAAATACCGAATTGAAATTTTTCCCGAATTTTCTTGTTTTTTGTCGGATTGCATAAATATTCTGCGTTTTTCTGTCGTTTTTAAGGGCTTTTTTCGGAGAAAATATCCGAAAAATCTTTAAGGGAGCTTTATAAAGCGTCCGTATGCTTCGTCGGCGGCTTCTTTTTCGGCACGGTCCGGCTCGTAAACCTTGACTTCAAACGAGCGCGCTATGAGTTCTCTTGCCTCTCTCATATTTTTAAGCTCTCCCGCCGCTATTGCCTGCATCGAGATGTTGCCTATTGCGGTTGCCTCGACGGGACCCGCATAGACGGGAAGTCCGCAGGCGTCCGCGGTGAGGCGGCAGAGCAGGGTATCCCGGCAGCCTCCGCCGACGATGTGAATTGCGGTAGGTGCTTCGGGCATTACCTGTTTTATTGCGTCTATTGTGTTCCTGTATTTGAGCGACAGGCTGTCAACTATGCAGCGCACTGTCTCGCCTACGCTTTCGGGAACGGACTGTCCCGTTTCCTTGCAGTATTCGGCAATTCTGTGCGGCATATCGCCCTGCGTGTAGAACAGACCGTTGTCGGGATTTATGAGACTTCTGCGCGGCTTTGCCGTTTTGGCAAGCTCCGCGAGTTCGCCGAAGCTGTACTCCTTGCCCTCGCGCATCCACTGTCTGCGTGACTCCTGAATGAGCCACAGCCCCATGATGTTTTTGAGGTATCTGATCGTGTTTTCGGCGCCGCCTTCGTTTGTGAAATTGAGCGATTCGGATTTTTCGTTTATCATCGGCGCATGAAGCTCCGTTCCCATAAGGGACCATGTGCCGCTGCTTATGTAAATGAAGCTCTCGTCTTTCGTCGGGACTGCAAGAACGGCGCTTGCGGTGTCGTGCGAGGCAATTTTAACAACCTTTGCGCTTGTCTTGCCCGTTTCTTCGAGGACTTCGGGAAGGAGCGCGCCGAGATCGTACCCGGGATAAACGATGTCTGTAAAGAGCGAACGCGGAACTCCGAATTTGTCTAACAGGTCAAATGCGAACTGCCTTTTTTCGGCGTCAAGAATTGCGCCTGTTGAGGCAACGGTGTATTCGGTTGCCTTGTTGCCCGTCAGAAAATAGCCGAGAAGGTCGGGGATAAACAACAGCTTGTCCGCATAGGATAGGATTTCGGGATTGTCGCGCTTTTCGGCGGCAAGCTGGTATATCGTGTTGAAATCCATCGACTGAATACCCGTTTTTGCGTAAATTTCGGAAAGCGGGCATATCGAATTTATATAGCTTTGGATATTTTCGGTTCTTCTGTCTCTGTAATGAACGGGGTTTGCTATAAGATGCCCGTTTTTGTCGAGAAAACCGTAGTCTACGCCCCATGTGTCGATTCCTATCGAGGCAATTTCCTCGCCGTCAAGTACCGTTTTTCTTATCGAGTTTTTGATTTCGTGGAATATGCGCAGTATATCCCAGCAGAAGCGTCCGTTCTGCATAACGGGTTCGTTCGCAAAACGGTGATTTTCCGCAATTTCGAGCTTGTCGCCGTTAAAAGAGCCGATTATTCCTCTCCCGCTTGACGCGCCGAGGTCGATTCCGAGCATTTTAAGATTTTTCATATATTTTCACCCTTCAATTTATTTCAGTTCCACGACCGTCACGCCGAAGTCGCCCTCGCCGTATTCGGCTGTTTTGTATGCGCCGACGCGCTTGTCGCCTTTCAGATAGTTCCATATCGCTTTCCTGAGCGCGCCTGTGCCCTTGCCGTGTATCAGACGGACAGTGTGAATGCCCGCCACAAGCGCTTCGTCCAGGTATTTGTCGATGACAAACCACGCCTCGTCTCCGTTCATACCGCGCAGATCTGTCTCACTTTTGAAGTTTCTGCTGACCGTCAGCTTGTAGTCGTTTACGGCTTTCTGCTTTTTGTCGGCATCCGTTATCGTCACTTTGCTCTCTATAAGGCGCAGATCGGAAATTTTTGCGCGCGTTTTCAGAATTCCCGCCTGAATGTTTACGGTGTCCTTTCCTTTCGGGTCGTCGAGAATGAACCCCTTTTTGTCTATGCTCACGATGAGTACCTCGTCGCCCTTTTTAAGCGGACGCGGGAGTACGTATTCCTCGTTCGAGCGGTTTTCGACGGGATCAAACTTGTCCTCGTTCTTTTTAAGGTATTCACGCACATTGCGCTTTGCCTCGTCAAGTGCCTCGCCGAGCCTTGCGGATTCGCGCTCGCGGCGCAGTTTCGTCATTTCTTCGAGGATATAGTCGCTTGACGCCTTTGCGCTCTTAACTATCGCGGCTGCTTTTTCCTTTGCTTTTGCCGTTTCGACTTCCGATTCGCGCAAGCGTTTCAAGATTTCTTTTTCGGCTTCCGCCTTGAACTTTTCGTAGTCGTCGCGCATTTTTTTAGCTTCGTCGCGCGCTTTTTCGGTTTCTATGCGGCTCGCTTCGAGCTTTTCTATTACGTCTTCAAATCGCCTGCTGTCCGAGCTTATGCTTGCTTTTGCACGTTCAAGAATACGCTTCGGAAGTCCGAGGCGCTCGGATATTGCGAATGCGTTCGATTTTCCCGGAGTGCCGATTATCAGCTTGTATGTCGGTTTCAGCGTCGCAACGTCAAATTCGCAGGAGGCGTTGCAGACGCCCTCGGTTTCGAGCGCGTAGGCTTTAAGCTCCGCGTAGTGCGTTGTTGCCGCGCAGAGAGCACCTGTTTCGCGAACATCTTCAATGACGGCGACGGCGAGTGCAGCACCCTCGGTAGGGTCGGTTCCGACGCCAAGTTCATCAAAAAGGACGAGCGAATTTTTTGTGAGCCTGTTTACTATATTGACGATTGTTACCATGTGCGAGCTGAATGTCGAGAGCGACTGTTCTATGCTCTGCTCATCGCCGATGTCCGCGAGAATGTTGTCGAATACGCAGACGGAGGAGGGATCCTCGCACGGAATGTGCAGACCCGCCTGCGCCATTGCGGAGAAGAGACCGAGCGTTTTGAGCGCAACGGTTTTACCGCCCGTGTTCGGTCCCGTTATCACGAGCGTGTCAAAGTCGCCGCCGAGGCGTATGTCAATGGGAACGACTTTGTCGGGCGGAATAAGAGGGTGTCTCGCCTTTGAGAGTACGAGCGAACGGTCGCCCGACAGCTTCGGCTGAACGGCGTCCGTTTTTTCGGATAGCGAAGCGCACGCGAAAATAAAGGCAAGCTCTGTGATGTTTTTGAAGTTAAGACGCAGAGACTGCGATATTCCCGCAATCTGTCCCGAGAGTTCGTACAAAATACGTTCGACTTCGCGGTTTTCTTTGGTTTCGAGTTCACGAAGTTCGTTGTTTGCGTCAACGACGGCAATAGGTTCTATGAACATTGTCGCACCAGATGACGACGTGTCGTGAAGAAGTCCTTTGACATCGTTTTTGCATTCCGCCTTTACGGGAACGACGTATCTGCCGTTTCTCATCGTGACAATATTTTCTTGCAGGTATTTTGAGAATGACCCGGCAATGTATTTTTGCAGAGTTTCCTTTATTTTGTTGTTTGTCTGGCGCATTTTGCGGCGCACGTCCGATAGCGCGGGGCTCGCCTCGTCCGCAATCATATCCTCGGAAATTATCGAGCGGGATATTTTGTCCTCTACCGTTTTTGCGGGCAGGAGACGCTCAAAAATCTCGTCGAGCGAGGTGTCAAAAGTGCGGTTTGTCTTTATATAGTCGAGCATAAGCCTTGCCGAACGAAGCACCGACGCCGCACAGAGCAGTTCTTTCGGTGTGAGTGCCGCACCCTTGTCCGCTCTTTCGCAGATCTGTTCGACATCGTGAATATCGCCGAAAGGCGGCATTCCTTTTTCGTCTTTCAGCCGTCTTGCGTCGGTCGTGTGCCTCTGACGGCGCAGAACAACGTCAATATCGTCAGACGGCGTGAGCGCGAGCGCAAGTTTTGCCGAATCTTCTGTCGGCGCGCACTGCGCGAGCATTTCCCGCACCTTGTCAAATTCGAGAGTTTTCAGTGTTTTTTCGGTTATTTGCATTTTGTTTCCTTTATGTTTTCTATAAGATTGATTTATAGAATTTCAGAGTGTCAAAATCGTGTTCGAGGTGGTTCAGCAGGTACGTTTCCGCTGCGTGTGAGAAGAGTTTCAGCTCAAAATCGTCGTCAAGCCCGAACGAAAACATTCTTTCGGGCTTTGCGCCGAGCGCAAAACGCAGAGCTGCGAGAGAACTCGGCGAAAGACGGCAGAAAACATCTCTTTCGCCCGCGTCCTCTATGTGAAGAAGCTCTATTTTGTGCTTTGCGCGGTGCTTTTCAAGACAACTCTCGCAGTAAAGACACCCGTTCATAACGTCAAGCATCGGTTTTTCGGGATTTTCTTTTCCGCATTCGGCGCACGCGCGGACATCGGGCATAAATCCCGAATATCCCGCGGCACGAAGCTCATAAACTGCTTTTATAAGCGCGGGATCTTTCGTACCTTTCGAGAGTACATAGAAAGCGTTCAGAGTCATTCTGAGAATATCGACAGAGGCAACGCCTTCTCCCGTTATATCGGAGGCAACGTCGCAGAGATAAGACGCGAGCGACATTGCTTCAAGCGAAGCAGACAGCCCGAAAAAAGGCTCTATTATATACGCCTCGCGCGCGTATCTGTATTCGCCTTTTTTGTATATTTCAAAATTCGAATACGAAAACAGCTTTGTCGCACCCGCGAGCTTGCTTTTTCCGCTTTTTGCACCCTTTGCCGACACCGTTATCTGTCCCTCGGCAGGGGTAAGCAGGTTTATTATCTTGTCGTTTTCGCCTACTGCCGTCTCGCGCAGAACAAGCCCGTCGGTTGTATAGAGCATTATTCTTCCGTATCCTTTTTGTATCCGAAATTGCCTATCGCGGCTATGCTGTCGCGCCAGTTTTCCTTGACCTTGACCCAGAGGTTGAGATAGACTTTTGTGCCGAGTATTCTTTCGAGATCCTGCCTTGCGTAAGTACCTATGAGTTTGAGCGTCTCGCCGTTTTTGCCGACGATGATGCCCTTGTGCGAAGCCTTTTCGCAGAAGATTTCGGCTCTTATTTTTATCAGTTTGCCCTCCTCCTTAAATTCTTCGATTACGACGGCTGTTCCGTGCGGAACTTCTTTGTCGAGAGTTTTAAGAATTTTTTCGCGTATGATTTCGGAGGCAAGCTGCCTTTCGGGCTGATCCGTCGAAATATCGTCGGGGAAGAAGAATGCGTCCGTTTCAAAAAGGAACTTTCTGCATTCGTCCAGAACCGCGGAAACGCCTTTGCCTTTCTTTGCCGACATTGGGATAAAAGCGTCAAAATCGTGAAGCGACGCGTATGTTTTTATCGTTTCGGCAACCGTCTCGGCATCTGCGAGATCGGTTTTGTTTATTGCGATTATCGCGGGCATTTCCGCCTCTTTTATGTTAGCTATGACGTTCTCTTCGACGCTCGTTACGGGTTTTCCCGCTTCGACAACGAGTATTACCGCGTCCGAGTCGCGCATGGAGCTTTTAGCCGTTCCGACCATGAAGTCTCCGAGCTTGTTTTTCGGCGAATGGATACCCGGCGTGTCGAGAAAAACGAACTGGTCGTCACCGCTTGTGTGTATGCCGATTATGCGGTTTCTCGTCGTCTGCGGTTTGTTTGAAACAATGGCAACTTTTTCACCGAGGACAGTGTTCATGAGCGTTGATTTTCCGACGTTCGGTCTGCCGACTATGGCGATGAATCCTGTTCTTTTCATTGTCCTTTTTACCTCATTCTTTGTCCTTTGACGCGGCTTTGGCAAGACCGAGCCTGCCCATTATTATGCGTTGGCGTATGCGCATATCAAGCTCGTCTGCCTCGGATTTTTCGTGATCGTAGCCGAGCAGATGGAGCATCGAGTGAACGCAGAGAAAAGCAACTTCGCGCTCAAAACTGTGACCGTATTCATTTGCCTGTTCTCTCGCCTTTTCGAGCGAAATGACTATATCGCCGAGCGTAGGCTCAAACTCTTCGGACGGATCCCCGCTTTCCTCTCCGTCGTTCATCGGGAATGAAAGAACGTCCGTCGGACGGTCGACATTGCGGTATTCCTTGTTGAGCTTGTGGATTTTTTCGTTGTCGGTGAATGTGAGCGAAACTTCGACGTCCTTGTCATAGCCCTCGTAGTCGAGTGTTTCGGCAATCGCGTGGCGGAGAAGCATTTTCAGTTTGTAGGTTATTTTTTCTTTGTCCTGTTCGTTTCTGAAATATATTTTGAGTTTCATTTCGTTTACCTCATTTCATTCTGAATGTATGTGTGTTTTTTCGGGTGTCGTTTTTTTCGGTGCTTTTCCTTTCGCGCTCGTATTTGTCGTAGGCGAGAATTATCTTCTGAACCAGTCTGTGCCTTACGACGTCGCGGTCGGTGAAGCGGTGAATGTGAATATCCTCTATTCCGTCGAGTATCTTAACCGCCTCCGCAAGACCGCTCTTTTTGCCGAACGGCAGGTCTGTCTGCGTCAGGTCTCCCGTGACGACGGCTTTTGAGCCGAAACCGAGACGCGTTAAGAACATTTTCATCTGTTCGGGTGTGGCATTCTGCGCTTCGTCAAGGATTATAAACGAATCGTCGAGCGTTCTGCCTCGCATATACGCGAGCGGTGCAACTTCGATCGTGTTCTTTTCGAGGTGCTTCTGATAGTTTTCCGCGCCCATCATTTCGTAGAGCGAGTCGTAGAGCGGACGCAGATAAGGATCTATCTTGCTTTGAAGATCGCCGGGCAGAAAGCCGAGCCTTTCGCCCGCTTCGACCGCGGGTCGCGTCAGGATTATTCTTGAAACCTGCTTGTCGCGCAGAGCCTTTACAGCCATTGCGACGGCAAGAAACGTTTTTCCCGTTCCCGCGGGACCTACGCCGAGAACGACGGTGTTGTTCTTTATCGCGTCGACATACTGCTTTTGTCCCGTCGTTTTTGCCTTTATCGGCTTGCCGCGGGTCGTTATGCAGATGCAGTCGTTCCCCGGATCTATCAGTTCGCTTTCTCTGCCGTCCTCTATCATATCGAGGACGTAATTCACCGAGTTGTCGCTTATATCCTCGCTGACGGCAGCTGTTTTTTGAAGATATTTTATTGCCTTTTCGGCAGCCTTTACCGCGTCCTCGCCGCCGTCGATTACAAGCGCGTCTCCCTCGGAATCGGAAACGGCGGATATTTCGACGCCGAGCCGCTTTTCTATAAGGCGGACGTTTACGTCATAGCTTCCAAAAATTTTCGAGATAAGATCGGGCGAGCCGAATCTCAGTTCTTTCTGCATAAATAGGGTCTCCTGTCAGTTTTTTTGCAATGTGAACGGCACGCTCTTTGCAATGTTCTCGGAGCATACGATTTCGCATACGAGAACGACCTCCGTATCCGTCACATCGGTCTTTATATCTTTTTTTAATATATCGGCGTGCGGAAGCTCCGACGCGAGCCGTTTGTTAAGTTCGAAAAACGCAAGCTCGGATGCTTTTTCGCAGCTCCGTGTAAGTGTTGATTTTTCCTCGTTTTGTCCGTACTCCGAAACGACGGAAACGGGCAGAGACGGCAGTCCGAAATGCGGCGGCACGTTTTCTCTCTTTATTGTAACACAAAAATCCTCGGAATTACAATTCTTTTTGTAAAAAATTATATTTTTTCCGAAAAAATTCAGGCTTTTTTTTATGAGAATCGGTTTTGAGGGCTTTGTCTCCTCGTATTTGAGCGGGATCTTTATTTCGAAAACACGATTTGTGACGGCAAAAACCTCGCCGAGAGCCGCCTCTTCGCGGTCGCCTCCATGCTTGTCTTCGACAACACCGCTTATGAGAAGCTCGCCTTCGCGTACAGCGTCGCCTTCGGTGACGGCAGTTCTTCCGCGCAGAACCGAAACACGATCAATTATGCCGTCGCGGGATGCTACGATGTTTGAAGGCTCTGCCGAAACGGAATCGCCCTCTTTCTGCTTTTCTCTTATCTGCACGTTTGCGATGCTTCCGAGATAATTTATGCTGAGCCACGCGATGTCGTCGGAGGCGAGGAGGACTTCGTTCGATATTTCGTCAACGTCCCTCTCGTTCTTTCTGCAACCGACGCCGAAGCCCGCGGCACGAAGTTCTCTTTCGACGTCTGATTCGGTTAAGAGTTTGTTTCCCGTCACGCGGACGTCCCATACGGTCTGCCCCGAAATGTGTATAAGAACCGCCGAAATAAGAAGTCCCGCAAAAAGTCCGTAGCGTTTTCCGTACCGCATAAAAAGAGCGGGCAGACCGCTTATTTTGACGCCGTGTTCGATTTTGCTTTCGGTGAGGTAAGCCGAAAGCCGCCTGTATGAAAAAAGCGACATTTTGAAAGCTGCATTTTCGCCGTCCTGCTCAAAACCGAGATAGGGAAGACGGTATTTCATGCAGATGTTGAGCACATTTGTTATAGACGAGGCGGGAATTTTCACCTTAGCCGTGCCGAAAAGCGCATTTTTGAGCGAAACAAGAAGCATTATTCACCCTCTCCGTAAAAAACACCCGAGATTTTACCCGTTACGACGACCTGTCCCTCGCAAAAAGTGAGACACGAAAGTCTCTCTCCTTTTATCGAGAGGGTGAAGTTCTTCATCGCAAGCATAATTTTTTCTTCCGTGTAAAGGACGATGCTTTTACAACCGTATATGACCGCCTCGCCCGTGCCTTTTATTGTGACGTGACACCCGCCGCATAACATATCGGACGGAATGTCCATATCCTGCTCGAGCCTTTCGCGCAAAGTTCTTTTTCTCATAACACCACCGTAATATTGTAGTACTTTCAGAAAAAATTCTATGCGGAAAGGGTTGATTAAATGACGAAACAAAAAAACGGAGGCGAGAAAAAGCGTTTTTGGGGAATAGCTCTCCCCGCGCTTGTCTGCGTTTTTTTTGCCGTGCTTTTGGTATATTCCGCCGAATGTGCGTCGGCTCTGCGTGAGGGGCTTCGCCTTTGCGCACGTTCCGTTGTTCCGTCGCTTTTCCCGTTTATGGTTTTGTCGGGACTGCTTGTGCGCTTTGGCGGAACAGCACTTATATCGCGCCTTTTTTCTCGCGTCTGCGGTTTTTTTTTCGGTATTTACGGCGAGGGCTCGGTTGTTCCCGTTCTCGGTGCTGTCTGCGGCTTCCCGACGGGTGCTTTTACGGCTTATAACCTTTATAGCAGCGGAAAAATCGGGAAAAACGAGCTTGAACGCGTTCTTGCCTTTTCGAATAATCCGAGTCCCGCATTTCTTATAAGCGCCGTCGGAATATCGCTTTTTTCGTCCGCAAGGTTCGGCACTATCCTGTATGTGTCACAGCTTTCGGCTGCTTTTTGCATCGGCGTTATTTTTAATGTGATTTTTCACACAAAGAAAAGCGAAAATTCGAACCCCTTGCCGAAATTCGAACAAAGTGTGAGAGCCTCCGCCGTTTTTACGGAGACTGTCGGCTCGTCCGCGTCGGCAATGATTAACGTTTGCGCGTTCGTGCTTGTTTTTTCGGCACTTTCGGGTGTTTTGTCGGGCATATTCGAAAAGATAGGAGCGGGACAGACCGCAAAGACCGTTATAAGCGGAATTTTTGAGATGACGTGCGCGTCGGCAGAGGCGGCAAAGATAATTCCGCGTGAAAAAGGTATGGTTCTCGCCGCGCTCGTCTGCGGCTTTTCGGGTATCTCGGTTCATTTTCAGATAATGTCGCTTTGCCCGTCGGACGATATCAGCTTTCGCCCGTACTTTCTCGCAAAAGTTTTTCAGGGGACACTTTCCGCACTTTTTGTACTTGCATATATAAGGATTGTCGGAACACCTATCGCGGAAACAACCGTTTCTGCTTTTGAGCCGATCGGCGATGGAACACCGCCTGTTTTTCCTTTGATTTGTAATACTGTTTTTGTTCTCGGAGTTTTTATTTTTGTCTTGAAAAAAGCAAAAAAACGTGGTAAAATAAATTAAAAATTAAAGGAGGATATAAAATGGATACCGTACTTGAAAATATGAAAGAGAGAAGAAGTGTCAGAAGCTATAAGAACGATCCCGTACCTGGCGAGCTTATCGACAAGGTTATTG
>CAKRPQ010000071.1 GCA_934385225.1 uncultured Eubacteriales bacterium | reverse complement strand
AAAGCGGCGTACAGACGCTGGCTGTTCGGTCTTACGGGTGCGATCGGCGCGGCGATAATGCTCATAACGTTTCTTACATATTTGTTTTAAGGAGGGAACGACATGAAACTCAGAAAATCGGCTTTTGTGCTCGCGCTCCTTACGGCATTTATGTGCTTTTCGTTCTCCGCTTTTGCGGAGAGCGTTCACCCTTCGCGCGTTATCGACTATGCGGATCTGCTCACGGACGAGGAGGAAGCCGCGCTCGAAAAGAGGCTCGGCGATATCAGCGAAAGCTGGAATTTTGACATCGTCGTCGCAACGACGGACGACGCGGAAGGAAAGACCGCGATGGAATACGCCGACGATCTCTTCGACTACGGCGGATACGGCATGGGCGAGAGCGGCATCGACGGCATTCTCATGCTCATAGATATGGATAACCGCGACATCTGGATAAGCACAAAGGGACGCGGGATAGATACTTTCAGCGACAGCGATATTCAGAGCGTGATCGACACTTTTTACGACTATGTAAAAAACGGAGATTACTATAACGCTTGCGATACGTTTATATCGACCGTCAGCGGGCGTTTCGACGACGACGCGTATGACGAATATTACGAATCGCTTTCGGGAATAGAGCAGTATAAAATCAGCTTTTCCGTTCTCGGACGCGTGATAATTCCTCTTGCGATCGGCTTCGTAATTGCTCTTATCGTTACAGCCGTAATGAAAGGCAAACTGAAAAGCGTGCGCAAAAATGTCAACGCCGCGGCGTATGTCGTCGGCGACAGCTTCAAGCTCGACGTGAGCCGCGATACGTTCCTTTACAGTACCGTTACGAGAACGAAGCGTGTCGAGGAATCCTCCTCGTCGGGCGGCGGTTCGAGTACGCATACATCGTCATCGGGCAGCACGCACGGAGGCGGCGGAAGAAGCTTCTGATAAAAATTTCAAAAACCTCTTTACAAAAGAGAAAAAGTGTGCTATAATATACTGTAATTACGTGCGCTCGGTTTTCGGGGCAGACCCGTAGGGTGCTTCACCTGCCGATTGCTGTGCACACGCAAAATAATTTCAATGAGGTGAAAATTATGCTTAAAGAAGAAAAGCAGGCGATTATCAACGAGTACAAGACAAGTGAGAACGACACGGGTTCGCCAGAGGTGCAGATAGCTATCCTCACGAGCCGTATCAACACGCTCACAGAGCATCTTAAAAAGAACAACAACGACCATCACAGCCGTCGCGGACTTCTTAAAATGGTAGGTCACAGAAGAAATCTTCTCGGTTACCTCCAGAAGACAGATATCGAGCGCTACCGCGCAATCTGCCAGAAGCTCGGTCTCAGAAAGTAAAAAGCTTTGCGGAGTGAAGGGTGAAAGCGTCGCTTTTGCTCCTTCACTCCATACTCTTTTTCTCGGAAAATACTCTGCGCGTCCCTTCTACACGCGGTTTTAGCAGTTAAAAGCACATTTTCGACCGAAAATGTGTTTTTAAGTGCTAAGCCCTCTGTGAAGGGAATAAAATGAAAAAATAAAATCATGGAGGACAAAATGTCAGAAATCAAAAGCTCAAAAATGGAGTTCAAAAACTACAAAACGTTCAATTACACACTTGCGGGACGCCCGCTTGTAATCGAAACGGGTAAAATGGCAGGCCTTGCAAACGGCTCTGTTTTCGTCAGATACGGCGAAACGGCTATTCTCTGCTGCGCTACCGCAAGCGCAAAGCCGAGAGACGGTATAGACTTCCTGCCTCTTTCCGTCGACTTCGACGAAAGAATGTATGCCGCGGGCAAGATCCCCGGCGGTTACCTCAAACGTGAGGGCAAACCGTCCGAAAAGGCTGTTCTTACTTCCCGCGTTATCGACAGACCTATCCGTCCGCTTTTCCCGAAGGATCTCCGTAACGACGTAGCTCTTACGCTTACGGTTATGAGCGTCGATCCCGACTGCTCGCCCGAAATTGCCGCAATGATAGGCGCTTCGACAGCCCTCGCAATTTCCGATATTCCGTGGAACGGTCCTATAAGCGGCGTTTTCGTCGGTCTTGTCGACGGCAAGCTCATTATCAACCCGACGGAAGCCGAAAGAAAGGTCAGCGACCTTGAACTCACCGTTGCTTCCTCGACAAAGAAGGTTGTTATGATAGAAGCGGGCGCAAAGGAAGTTTCCGACGACCTTATGTACGAGGCTATTATGCTTGCGCATAAGGAAAACCAGGGCGTACTTGAATTTATAAACGCTATCGTCTCCGAGGTCGGCAAGAAGAAGTTCGAATATCCTTCCTGCGAGCTTGATCACGATATGTTCGATAAAGTCTTTGCTTACTGCGAAAAGGCGGTAATGGAGGCTCTTGACACCGACGACAAGAACGTCCGCGACGAAAAGATGCAGCCTATAATGGACGACATCGCAGAAAAGTTCGGCGAGGAATACCCCGAAATTCCGAACATTATGGACGAGCTTGTCTATAAGATTCAGAAGAAGATCGTCCGCCGCTGGCTTCTTAAAGACCATAAGCGCGTTGACGGCAGATCGATGGACGAGATCCGTCCGCTTACGGCAGAGGTCGGACTTCTTCCGAGAGTTCACGGTTCGGGTATGTTCACCCGCGGTCAGACACAGGTTCTCACCGCCGCAACGCTCGGCACTCTCGCAGAGGCTCAGATGCTCGACGGTATCGACAACGAAGATACAAAGAGATATATGCACCACTACAATATGCCCGGTTTCTCGACGGGCGAGGCTAAATCGACGAGAAGCCCCGGACGCCGCGAAATAGGTCACGGCGCACTTGCCGAGAGATCGCTCGTTCCCGTTCTTCCGTCTGTCGATGAGTTCCCCTACGCTATCCGTCTTGTTTCCGACGTTCTTTCGTCGAACGGTTCTACGTCGCAGGGCTCTGTCTGCGGTTCCACACTCGCTCTTATGGACGCCGGCGTGCCGATAAAGGCTCCCGTTGCGGGTATTTCCTGCGGTCTTATCACGGAGGAAGACGGCAGCTGGCAGACAATGATAGATATTCAGGGGCTTGAAGACTTCTACGGCGATATGGACTTCAAGGTTGCGGGTACTCATAAGGGTATCACTTCAATTCAGATGGACCTTAAAATCGACGGTCTTACACCCGAAATAATCAAGGCAGCGCTTGAAACGACCCATAAGGGACGCGACTACATCATTGACGAAGTAATTCTCAAAGCTATCGCAGAGCCTCGCGCAGAGGTTTCGAAGTATGCGCCCAAGATGATCACGCTTAAAATCAACCCCGATAAGATCAGAGAAGTAATAGGCAAGGGTGGAGCCGTTATCCAGAAGATCACGGCAGAGTCCGGTGCAAAGGTAGATATCGAAGAGGACGGAACGATCCACATCGCGGCTGTCAATACCGCTGATGCGGAGGTCGCAAAGTCCATGATCGACGCTATATGCTTTGAACCTGAGGTCGGAGCTGTTTACAGCGGCAATGTCACGGGCATAATCGCCTGCGGTGCTTTCGTCGAGTATGCTCCCGGCAAGGAGGGACTTGTGCATATCTCCAAGATAGCAGATCACAGAGTCGAAAAGGTTGAGGACGTTCTTAAAGTCGGTGACGAGGTCAAGGTCAAGTACCTCGGCGTTGACGAGAAGGGCAGAGTCCGCCTCTCGATGAAGGACGTTAAAGAATAATTTGTAAATAAAAAAACGGCAGGGGATTGTCCGACATCTGCAAAAGGCAGCTTAGGGCAGTCCCCGCTTTGCACAGAACATTTCGTGAATTTTTATAAAAGGAGGATAAAATGAACTACGATTCCAAAAAATTCAGGTCAAGACGCCGCCATCGCCGTCAGGTGGCGAAAAATATTGCGCTTATGACGCTCGCCGTTATTCTGTTTATAGGGCTTATAGTCTTTTTGTTCTCGCTTAAAACGAAAAAGGACGAGAGGGAGAAAGCTGAGGCGGAGACTTCTGCTTTGGCGGAATCGGAGACGGCAAAAGAGACGGAGACAATCAGTACCGCGACGAAAAAAGGCTTTATCACGGCATCTGTCGGGAACGAGGAGCTTCACCGAGGAAATCTGATACTTGTCAGACGCGGCGCACCTTATGTTTTTCCCGAAAAGACGAAGACGGTCAATCTTTACTCGTCAAGAACGAAGTTTGACGACGGTTCGCGCGCGTATCAGGTCAGCGGAACGGATCTTATGCTCGATGAGAAGATCGCCGAAAGGCTTGATGCACTAACCTCCGATTTTTACCGCGAGAGCGGCAAAAACGGCTTGCTTGTGAAGAGCGCATACAGAACTGAGGAGGAGCAGCGCGAAATATACGATTACAGAGTGGAGCGCGACGGCAAGGAAAAAGCGGATATGTACGTCGCACTTCCCGGCGAAAGCGAACATCATACGGGCATGGCCTTTGATATGTCCGTCTATAAGGACGGTGCGAATACATATATTCAGGACGAACCCGACTACCTGCCGATATACGAGAATGCGCATAAATACGGCTTCATTCTGCGCTATCCCGAAGAAAAGGCGGATATAACGGGCGTCAGCTATGAGAGCTGGCATTTCCGCTACGTCGGCGTTCCGCACGCTTATTATATGGATTCGGAGAACCTTTGCCTTGAAGAATACATTGAACTGCTCCGAGAGGAATATAATTATAACGGGACGCACCTCGCGTTTGACTGCGACGACGGAAAAAGATACGAAATATACTATGTACCCGTGTCGGACGGCGAAAAAACCGATATAATCGTTCCCGTCGGCTATGATTATTCGGTATCGGGCGATAATATCGGCGGCTTTGTAGTCACCGTTACGCTCGGTTGAGGTGCGGAATATGAAAAAGTATATTATCTCCGCCATGAGCGCGCTTCTTGCGCTTCTGCTTGCGTTTTCGTTTGCCTCCTGCTCGCTTTCGTTTGTCGTTGTCGGCGGCGGGAGCATACGCGATCCCGGCAAAGTGACCGAAAAAGCGGACGAGAACGGTGAAGGCACGGAAAGTAAAGCCTCGGACGAAAAAAACAGGCGAAACGACAGCTCCCTGTACGCGGAAGAAGCCGAAAAAAGGCTTGCGGAGCTGCCCGATTACGATTGCGAAGGGCAAAATTTCATCATTGCCACGGCAAGCAAGATGACCTTTGCCACGGACGGCGAAGATTACTATGACAGAGCGCTTCTTTACCGTGATTCAATGGTCGAAAAGAGGTATAACGTCGACATCGTGACCGTATTTACGCCCGAAAACGAAATGGCTGCGGCACTTAAAAACGCGCGCCTTTCGGGCGACTATTTTGCCGATGCCGTGTCCGTCCCCGAATATAGAGTCGGCACTCTCGTTTCGGACGGCTCGCTTATGAGTCTCCGCACTCTCCCGTTCTGGGATAGCGGCTCCTCTTATACCGATTATGCGACGGAAGCCGCGGCGGGAAACGCGATCTATGCCGATCTCGGTGCGGCAAGCACCGATTTCAGCAGGATATTCGCCGTTTTTTATAATAAAGACATTGAAAAGAGCCTTGGTGTAAATCTTGCGGACATCGCGAAAAAGGGCGAATGGACGTGGGACGAATATGGGCGTTATGCGCTTCTTGCGACGGACACTCTCGGTATTGCGGGACAGGGCAGCGTTTATATGGGCGACGAATACACCGACGCGGTGCTTGTTTCGGGCGGACTTACGCTTATCGACAACGCGGTGGGCAAAGTTCCGAAGATAAAATTCGATTCCGAAAAGGTCGAGAACGCAGTCGATACCGTCTGCGCGCTCGTTTACGGAAACCCGTCGGCATACAGACCGAAAAACGGAACGTCTGACGAATTTTTCGATGAGTTCGGCGGCGGACGGCTCTTTATGGGCATAGCGCCTCTTTACCGAATGGCTGATTTTTCCGTTCGGAACGCCGATTTCGGCGTGCTTCCTATCCCGAAAACGAGCGCGGAGCAGACGCGCTATTACGGATATACGGAGGCAGCTGCTTCTGTTCTCTGCGTTCCGTCGGACAATAATAAAATCGAAATGACCGGATATATTATAAATGCGCTTAACACGGCATCGTATAAATATCTTGCGGAAGAATACAAAAAGAGCTCGCTTTATAATTATTTTAGGAGCGAAGAACCGCTCGAAGCGTTCGACCTTGTGACGGGGAGCATAACTTACGATTTTGCCTACCTTTATTCGTCGTGTGCGTCGCTTCTTAAAGATGCGAGCATAGGAGCTGTGCGCGAGGCGAGAAAATCGGCGACATCAACGGCAACGAAACTGATTTCCGAAAGAGCGACTGCGGCAAATGCCGAGCTTGAAAGGATTTTCGGCGCAAAAAAGACCGATGACGAAACGGACGTAAAGCCGACAACGGGCGAGGCGGAGGAAACGAAACCCGAAACACCCGCGGAGACGACCGAGCCTGCCGAAACCACGGGGCAGGCAGAGCAAACAGAACAGACAGAACAGACAGAACAGACGACGGAAGCCGTGACGGAGAAAAATGAAGTAACGGAAACTAAACCCGAAACCGAAACGGAAACCGCAGAGCGTGAGCGAAAGGAGACTGACGAAAATGGCTAATTACAGACGCGGAAGAATAAATGACGAGATGAGAAACGAGGTCGCGATGATTTTGCGCGACGTGAAAGACCCAAGGGTCGCGGGCGCGTTTGTCAGCGTGACGGGCGCGGAGGTCACACCCGATCTCAAATACGCGAAAATTTACTATTCGAACCTGTCCGGGGACGAAAAAGAGGTCGCAAAAGGCTTAAAGGCGGCAAGCGGCTTTATCCGCGGACAGATAGCGCAGAAAATGAACCTGCGCATAACGCCCGAACTTACGTTTATAAAGGATAATTCGATAAAGCACGGCGCGCATATAGCGTCGATACTGAACAGCCTCGAAGCCGAGAGGGCGGAGACAGAGGCGGAAAAAGGAAAAGAAACCGAAACGGATGGAGAAGAGAAAGAAAATGACTGAGCCCGAATACAGACATCTTTCGATAGGCGAGGCGGCGGAGATTCTTGCGAAAAAAGAGGACACACTGATCCTTTGCCACGCGCGTCCCGATTGCGATGCACTAGGGTCGTCGTTCGCGCTGAAAATGCTGCTCGAAGCACTCGGTATGCGCGCGTACGTTGCCTGCGAGAACGAGGTTCCGCACAGATTACAGTTCGTTAAATGGGGCGAGGAAAGCACGCTTGCCGAAAACATTCCGCAGGACTTTGCGGACGCAAGAGTGGTAACGGTCGATACCGCGTCGCCGTCACAGCTTGGAAAACTCTCGGATGAATATGCGCGAAGAACCGCCCTTATGCTCGATCACCACGGCGTAGGGACGCAGTATGCGGACGGCTTTATAAATCCGAAAGCCGCGGCGACGGGTGAAATAATATTCGGAATATCGGAAATACTCCTTAAAAATGGGATTATAACCGAGCTGCCGAACGGATTTTACGAGAGGGTATATGCGGCGATAAGCTCGGATACGGGGTGCTTCAAGTATTCGTCGGTGACGCCCGAAACGCACAGGATAGCGGCGAAAATAATAGAGCGCGGCGTTGACTGCGCAGAGGTCAACCATAAGCTGTACGACGGAAAGCCGTATGAACTGCTTAGAGCGGAAAAGGTCGGATTTGACTGCCTTCATTTCTACGACGACGGCAGGATTGCGATAATAGAATTTCCCTACGAGATCAAGGAAAAGTACGGATTTGCCGACGAAAATCTCGAAACTCTTGTCGATGTGGCGAGATGTGTTGAGGGCGTTTCGGTCGGAGCTGTTGTCAAGCAGTCGGAGAAGGGTGGGATTTTCCGCGCGTCTCTCCGCTCAAACGAAAACGTCGATGTCGCAAAGATCTGTGCCGTTTTCGGCGGCGGCGGTCATGTAAAGGCGGCGGGGTGCTCGATTGAGGCTTCGTCCTGCTCCGCGGCGGCAGAAATGCTTCTCTCCGAGATAAGAAAAGCGATGTCCGCCATGCAGAACTGATTCCGCGCAAAAAACGCCGAAAAATAACGAAAAATCGCGAAATATTACGAAAAAATTTTTGGAAAACTATTGCATTTGCCGAAAAAATGTGGTATAATAACAAAGTAGATTAGAGTATTCCTTTTGAGACCGGGTTTTTGCCCGGTCTCAATTTGTTGAATGATGATTTTATTTTCATGAAAGGATACAGTTATGGCAAAAAAACAGGGCGGCGTAACAGACACCGTGCGTGCCATTGCCGAGCCTCTCGCCGAAAGTCTCGGATATTTCGTCTGGGACGTTGAGTACGTTAAAGAGGGCGCACAGTGGTATCTCCGAATAATCATCGACAGCGAGGAGGGCATAGGCATTGACGACTGCGAAAAAATGCACCGCGCGATTGACCCGCTTCTTGACGAGGCAGACCCCATAGAGGGACCGTATAACCTTGAAGTCAGCTCGCCGGGGATCGAGCGTGAGCTTAAAAACGATATGCAGATAGAGGCGTGCGAGGGCTGGAATGCCGAAGTGAGGCTTTTTGCGCCGCGCGACGGCTCAAAAGTGTTCACGGGAGTGCTTCTCGGTCTTGCCGACGACGGCAGCGTTGTCTTGCAGACGGGCGAGGGTGAAGAAGATGTTATGACGTTCGAAAAAAGCGGTATAGCAAAGCTCTCCACCGTTTACGATTACGACTGATTTTGAAAGATAATAATTTTATATAAGATTGGAAGGATTTATCAAAATGAATTCAGAGTTTTTCACAGCTCTCGATATGCTTGAAAAGGAAAAGGGCATTCCGAAAGCGTATATGCTTGAAAAGACCGAGGCGGCACTCGTTGCCGCTTACAAAAAGGCATACGACAATATGAACGTCCGCGTCGCTGTCGACGAAGCGAAGAAGGACATAAAGCTCTATCAGCAGAAAGAGGTCGTTGAAGAGGTCACAAACCCCACAACGCAGATCTCGCTTGAAGACGCAAAGGAAATAAGCAAGCGTTATACCGTCGGAAAGATAGTCGAAACCGAGATAAAGACAAAGAACCTCAGCCGTATCGCGGCGGGCGCGGCAAAGAGCGTTATCACGCAAGCTATAAGAGAAGCGGAAAAAGCGATAAAGAGAGAGGCTTACGAGCTTATCAGAGAGGAAATCATCACGGCGACCGTACTTAAAGTCGATTCCGAAACGGGCGACGCTCTTATAGATACCGACACAAGTAAAGCCGTTCTCAAAAAGAACGACCAGATTCCGGGTGAAATTCTCCGCGTCGGCGATAAGATCAAGGTCTATGTCAGCGAGGTAAACAGAGAGGACAGAGGTCCGCTCGTCCTGCTTTCGAGAAAGGATCCGGGACTTGTCAGACGTATGTTTGAGCTTGAAGTTCCCGAAATAAAGGACGGCATTGTTGCGATCAAATCCATTGCGAGAGAAGCCGGTTCGAGAACGAAGATCGCCGTTTATTCGAGAAGCGATGACGTTGACGCTGTCGGCGCGTGCATAGGCAACAGGGGAATGAGAATTTCTGCCGTTCTTGACGAGCTTGCGGGCGAAAAGATAGACATTATCCCGTACAGCGAAAACGCGGAAGAGTTCGTAAAGGCGGCTCTTGCACCCGCTACGGTAATTTCGGTAATCTCGACGGGTGAGAGAAGCTGCAAGGTCATAGTAACGCCCGACCAGCTTTCCCTTGCGATAGGAAAAGAGGGGCAGAACGCAAGACTTGCCGCAAGACTTACCGGATATAAGATAGACATAAAGACTGAATAATTCTGTTCCGATCGAAAGAAGGGATATGCATGGCGGAAAAGGCAGTAAAAAAGATGCCCGAAAGACAGTGTATGGGCTGTAACGAAAAGAAACCGAAAAAAGAGCTTATAAGAATAGTCAGAGTCGCGGACGGAAAAGCGGAGGTCGACTTTACGGGGAAAAAGCCCGGAAGAGGAGCATATATCTGCCCGAGGGAAGTGTGCCTCAAAAAGGCGCGGAAGTCGGGACGGCTCGGAAGAGTTCTTGAATGCAATATCCCCGAGGAAATATATGCGAGGTTAGAGGAGGAAGTGCGTAATGCCGAACAAAGCGGAGACGCGGAATGACGCGGCACTGCTCAGAATGCTCGGACTTGCCGCAAAGGCGGGGAAACTCGTTTTCGGCACGGAGATGATATGCGACGCGCTAAGAAAAGGCGGGGCAAAGAAGCCTCAGCTCGTTGTCGAAGCGTCGGATACGTCGTCGGGCACGCATAAAAAGATAACGGACAAATGTTCCTACTATGGTGTGAAGACGGTCAGAGTGCCGTATGAAATGGAAAAGCTCTCGGAGGCGCTCGGAAAAAGGTCGCTTGTATCGGCCGTCGGCGTGTGCGATGAGAATTTCGTAAAAGCAATCTCGGGAAAGCTCGATGCGTCCCTTTAATATACAGAATTATTCATCTTATTAAGAAAGGGCGCGGTGCTGCCGCGCTAAGGTAGAAAAAATATATGGCAAACACAAACCTTTATAAGGTAAATCAGCTTGCAAAGGATCTCGGACTGAAAAGTAAGGATATAACCGAATTTCTCGGCAAAAACGGCGTGGAAGTTAAGAGCCAGACGACGCTTGAAGCGACCGAATTCGGTATTTTTCTTGACGGAATAACGAAGGCTAACCAGATAGAAAACATAGATGACTATATAGACGGCGTTACAATGATCCCGTCGAAGAAGCCCGCCGTAAAGGCAGAGCCGAAAGCGGAGACGGGTAACGAGACGAAGACGAAAGCAGCCGCCGAAAAAACAGAGGTAAAAACCGAGGCGAAAGCGGAAGTAAAGACCGAAGTAAAGGCTGCCGCAAAAGAAGTCAAAGCGGAGATTAAGTCGGAGGTGAAAACCGAACCGAAGTTTGAAGCAAAGCCTGAGACAAAAGAGGTCAAAACGGAGGTTAAGCCGGAGGCAAAGTCCGAACCGAAAGCGGAGGTGAAGGCGGAAACAAGACCCGAAACGAAATCGGACAGCCCCGCCAGACCCTACGGCGACAGACCGCAAGCGCAAGGACAGAGACCCTACGGCGACAGACCGCAATCACAGGGACAGAGACCCTACGGCGACAGACCGCAAACGCAGGGACAGAGACCCTACGGCGACAGACCGCAAACGCAGGGACAGAGACCCTACGGCGACAGACCGCAAACGCAGGG
>CAKRPQ010000070.1 GCA_934385225.1 uncultured Eubacteriales bacterium | reverse complement strand
GTATTTAAGCGTTTCTACATTATTCCATCTGGTTGACCCAACGATTATACGTCTGATCGGATTAATCTTTCTTATCTCCTTAATTGCTTTTTCGGCAAGATTATTCCAATCATCGGGATTTATATCTCTTACCTCATTGAGAAGTTCAAACATAACGTCACCGTTTTTATTATAACGTTTTTCGATTTCGAGCCAGAGAGCAACAAACCTGTCCATCAGTTCGTCCGACTCAAAAATCGAAACGGGTTCACTTATATCGCAATAATTTCCGATAGCTTTATGAAGATTAAGAACAAGCCCTAAGCCGTGTTTTTCGCAATAAGAAACAAATTTATCAAGCAGGCTGAATATTCTTTCGCGGTAAACAAACGGTCTCTCTTCAAGCACAATTTGGTCAAATCCGAGCCTGATATGGTCAAATCCCATATCCGCTATGTTTTTAACATCGGCTTCGGTGATAAATGACTCAAAATGCTCAAAATCGCCTACCGTTAAGTCCATCCTCTTATCGTTCGGCAGGACATTGAACCTCTTATAGTTCGTAAGCCAGCCGCCTATTCCCATTCCGTAATTGAATTTTTCTACTTTTTTCACAAAAAGCCCTCTCTTTTATTTATTTTGAAAATTCACTATCGCGCGAAAAAGCACGAGCGAATTTTCATAGTTTTTTTCGTTACTTTTCTTTCTTAAAAGCGCGCCGAGACTTCCCTTTCTGCGAAGGCAAAGGATAGTGTCGTCCGGAAGATCGGATACACCCGGATAATAGCTGCCGAATTCTGTATCTTTAAGAAGAATACCGTATTCATCGATTGCGCTTTCGGGAACCTTATCAAGGATCTCCGCGAGCGGCATAAAGCCGTCGGCTTCTTTTACGGTTTCGTATGCGTAGGGCGACAGGAAACAGACAAAATACTCGCCCGCAAGCACGAGGTTCCGAAAACGTTTATCGTTCTCCGAAAGAAGCGAAGCGTTAACCTCGCCGCCGTCCTCCGTCATCTTTTTCACATCATCGTCCGAGAGAACATAGTTCGAAACCCACTCGACGTACTTCTTGCCGTCGCCGTTACAATCCTCGGGAAGAACGCTTTTAAGCGCGGATTTGATATTTCCGAGCTTTTCATCGTCCGTAAATGTGTCCTCGCCCGCATACATAACATAGACATCGACGCTCTCTTTACCGCACATTTGAAGCACGCATACGAGAAGTACAAAGGCGGCGAATACTATACCGATAGTTTGCCATTTATAGTGATACCAGAAGTTATCGAGCCATTTTACAGCCTTACTGTCTGTCTTAATTTCGGGCGAATTGTTCATCTTTTAAGTATCTCCTCTATCTTCTTTGTCAGAGCGTCCGCAAAGAGCTTATGCGCGCCTATTCCGGGGTGCGATCTTGCACCGACAAGTTCCGCGGGGGATCTCGGAAGTTCAAGCGTAAACACGTTTTCGTCGCCTGTCATCTTCTTATAATTCTCTGCTTCGGAAACGATTACATCGCTCAGCTTATCGTTAAGCATATTATAGCACCAGACGATCTTTGTTTTCGGATTATATTTACGTATCTTCGAAAGCGTCTCATAAACGGCTTTCGACAGTTTTTCGGCGTCCTCAGGTATAGGTTTACCGTCCTCGCCCGCGTGAATTTTATATACCGTCCCGTCCTTATCGACGTATTCTTTGCCGCCAAGCGCACTGCCGTCGTTTGAGCCGAGATTTACAACCGTAATATCCGCACCGCAGTTTTCAAAATCATAAATATCCGACGCGCCGAGGGCTTCAAGCTCATCGCTCTTAACCGTTCCGCAAACATATTCGTACGAGGCCGGAATGGCGTTATGTATATTGTTCTGCCAGTCACAGTAGAAGCCGAACCCGCTCATTGCAACAATGCTCCAATCGGCATCAAGCGCATTCGCGGTAACAATACCGTACTCGCCGCGCGAGCTGAACACAGCGGGAATCCAGAAATTATGGCACTTTGCGCCCGCAAGTCCTTCTCCGCTTGTCACGCTGTCGCCGAGGAGTTCTATCTTCATTCTTTTCGGAACGGGTCTGAACTCACCGTTTGTGTATATCGCCTTCATTTTCACAATTGTGTGCGATGCCTGTGTTTCGCGGAAAATACGCACATTCTTCACCGCATCGGCAGAGAATCCGCGAAAGACGTTGACGGTATGGATTCCCTCTTCAAGCATAAAGCGATACATTTCTGTACCGTCTATTTCGATTCTTATATAACTTTCGCCGTCATGGTATTCGCACTCATATTCAAGACGTGCTTCGCTTCCCGTAACGTTAAACTCTATTGCCGAACCCGTCCAGAAAAGCGGGATCCCGTCGGTCTTTCTTGTGCTTATTCTTCCCTGCACTCTTATCTCGGAAATTTCGGTACACGGGTATTTTTTAAGTTCCATTGCATTTAATTCCTCCGCAGAATTTATTCAACGTAATAATACTACAAAAGAGAATAAAAGTCAACACTTTTCGGTCAAAGAAAAAACATCGCCTTTGTTACGTTTTTGTAAATTAAATAAAAAATAAAGTTTTTGGAATTGTATTTTTGGGGGGCGAACATGGTATAATAAAATCACAAAATTACTTCTGCGGAGGTATAACAATGAAAGCTATTGCAAAAATCGGTCTTTTTTCGGAGGAGTTTTTTTCGGCACGGCAGGTGTAAAGATTCTCACAAGCCGTGAGGCTAAAAAGACATATACGCACGTTACAGCGGCGGCCCTCAGAGCAAAAGACGAGGTAATGAAAAACGTAACAACAGTCAATGAAAATGCGGGCGACATTCTTGCGGACGCAAAAGAAATCAACGAAAAACGCGCTGCCGACGCGGAAGTCGAAACTGTTGAGGACAGTGCTGCCGAAGAGAACGCAGAGACGGAAGAAAATTCCGCCAAAACGGAAAACCGATAAGGATTTGCGGAGTCGAAAACGACTCCGCTTTTTGAGTTACGGAGATCTTTACAAATGAAATTCCAGATAAAACACAAATCACGCGGGAGACTTCGCGTTCATATGTGCGTGCCGCGTATGCTCTTGCGCCGGGCTTATCTTCTTGAATATTACCTTATCGGCATGTGTGAGATCACAGAGGTCAATGTTTACGGTCGCAAGGCATTTTGCTTCAAAACTGTTCTTGCCGATGCCTGTTCGTGCCGTGATTGCTACGATTATCATTTTGTGTTTGAAGATGAAAAGTGTTCCGTTCCCGACGGCGAAAGTGACAAGCTCGCAGAGCTGAACGGTGCTTATTCGTACTTATATCTTGCTGTTTCGGGCGTTCTTGCGGCTGTAATCTGCATTTCCGAACGATTTCATCGGAAAATCTGTATGGGCTTGTGACGCTCCGCCGTATTTCCGAAGTGCTTATGAAGAGGATAGACAAAAACTACCGCTTTATCGTGACATTTAACCTTGCTCTCATTGCACTCGGTGTTACAGGCGCGATACAGCCGACATTCTCCGCACTTCTTCACAATGCATCGACGCTCGGCATAGCTCTTAAAAGTATGACGAATCTGCTGCCCGACAAAACGAAGGCAAAAGAAGAAAAAGAGCTTATTCCTCAAATATAAAAATACGGGACTGCTCCAAAACCCGATGGTTTGGGGCAGTCCCGTGTTAGTTTTATGCGCATTTATCCGCCTTGTACGCATACATTGTACTTTCGCGGAGTTTTTTTATATCCGAATATACAAGCGTCTGCTTTTCTTCGAGAGCCTTTGCGGTCTTTTCGAGAAAATCACTGTTATCAATAATTATTTTACGGACCTCACGGATATAGCGTTCAAGTTCTACATGGACGGCACTCTCTACCGCCGCCCAATACTCATTTGTCGTATCATAATCGACAACTTCGAGAAAACCGACCCCATAGCTTCCGCTTCTTGTTATTTTGTTCTTGATTATCCTTGATGCATTCCTAAAATCGCTTCCGCAGCCTTCGGAGGAAGGATAATACTGTTCGCTTGCGACAAATCCCGCGAGCGACAACATTATTCCATATTCTTCACTCTGATCTCCTCCGCACGTTCTGACAAATCCGCCTGTATTGAGGGATTTACTCACTTTTATCGACGCAAGTCCGACACTTCCCTCTGCCAGAACCTCACTTACCACGATATGACCCGCTTCATGAATCGCGTTCTTCTTCGCGTCTGCGTCCGAAAAAGTATTGCTGTCACATTTGTGTTGTATTTTAAGAACCGCATCGACTATATCGCTCATTTCGACGGCGCTTTTCCGTTCGTATGAAGCACGGATCGCCGCTTCGTTGAGTATGGTTTCAAGCTCTGCGCAGGAGCTGTAACTTATCATTTTCGTGACATCCGTAATATCCACGTCACGCGAAATATTTTTACCGGAAAGATAATGCTCGATTATTCGCTCCGAATCTTCTTCACTCGGTTTATCGACAAAGATTTTACGGTCAAAACGCCCCGCACGCGTAAGCGAATCCGGAAGTTTCCGCATATCGTTGACGGTCGCTATAACGAAAACGTCATCGTTTTTTACATCGTCGATACCCGCCTGAACGGCAACATATTCGTCGCTGTCGCAGTGATCCTCGTCGTCGTTTGCAAACTTATCCATATCGTCAAGGAATACTATCGACGGCACATTTGCCTTTGCCTGCCCGAACGCTTCGGATATTGCCTTTACAAACTCCTCGCCGCTTATATTTCTGCGAACGTTAAAAACTCTACGTCCGCTCTCCTCAATAAGTGTTTCCGCCATAAGGGTCTTTCCGAGACCTGGGTCCCCGTAAATGAGAAGCCCGTGCGGAAGTCTCGCGCCGAGGCGGTCGTAATGTTCCCTGTTATGGAGCATATCGCAGAGCTGCACAAGCTCCTCCTTGACTGCATCGTAGCCGATAATCCTGTCAAATGCACTCATATAATTCTCCTTATTCTATGTGAAATCCAAATTTGCCCCCTGAAATTTCGTCAAGCTCAGGGTATTTTAAGCGCACCATTCCAAGTGCCATAAACATACAATATCCGACTTTTTTCTTTTCGCTAAGGTCAATCATCACTCTGTCGCCTTTTGCGGCGGAAGCGTCATTATCCGTTTTAATCTCTGACCTTCCGATGAACTTATTCTCTCCGCTTTCGGTGTCTGTTTCATATACAGAAAAGCTCTCGGAATTGTCCGCGTCACCTGCGTTTCTTTCGTTTCTCACCTGAAAATATGCAGAAAGCCCGAAAAAGCGCGCAAAAGCAGTCATTTTTCTGAAAAATTCATCAGTATCGTCGAAACTGAAAATCTGTATGCCGTTTTCGCATAATTTAGCGTTTGCTCCCTCTCGGTAAAGCGAAACATTACCATAAGCACAGCAATACGGGTCAAACGAACGCACAATCTTCGGAATATCATCGTCAATCTGTATTTTTGAAACATCAAAAATTACACTGTTTATGCTTTCGTATATTTGTCTTTCGGTCGGAATACCGCTGTCATTAAAATGCCACCCGAAAATGTCATTCCGAATGATCTCCATTCTCGTATGACAGTCTGCGTTATCCGCTATATTCCCGCAATAGTATGATACGCGTGCCGCATTGCCCGTGGTTTTAAGTTCTTTAATGCCGAAGTGCTTTTTAAGCTCATTGATTTCATCTCGGTTTCCCATATAATATATAACGGGCGTTTTATACTCGGTAACAGGCGTGCTTTCACCTATCGGAGTGTTTATGCCGCGGAAAAGGCGATTTATAAGTTTTGCTTCGGGGAGCTTCGGGACTACTACCCAGTTAAGTCCCGCGGGAAGAAATGTATGCTCGTAATTTTCAATTTCAAGGCCGCTCGGAAGCACTATACCGCTAACGTCTCTTACGCTTTCAAAAGCGTGATTTGCAATTCTTTTAACATATTCGGGAATAATAATGTTTTTCTTTTCGCCGCTAAGGACAGCACAGCCGTCACCGATATAAAGAAGATATTTACCGCAAACTTCTGTTCCGTCACTCTGCTGCAAAATCCCGTACTTTTCGTACTCTTCCGAAAAATCGTCAACATCGCATATACCGTACTTCTGCGCAAGCTCCGCTATTCTTTCCTCTGCCATTGTTTTTCCTCCGATTCAATCCGTTCTTTTTACAGGCATATTATATCGCAAACAATGTACCGTTTTTGGTACACATATCACATATATTTTTCTACTCCCGCTCCGAGAGCATCTTTTATCCTTGATCTCATTTTTTCGGGAGCAGTAATTTCAACGTGTTTAAGATATTGAAGTGCCCAGAACTCCATCGCATTCGGGCTGACTCTGACGCTGATGTGTATCTTTTTTTCGTTGTTTTTGTCCTGTTTGATATTTATCTCCGTTCCGAACCAGTCTATAATCTGATCGATTATCGAAATGTCGGCTATAAAATCAATCCGCTCGGGTTTATCGGTGTACATATACGGCATTGCGGTCGAAATGTCACGATAGTTAATGCCGTTTTCGTACCCCTCGATATCGGTTATTTTAGTCGCTTTTGCGTCGATGATCTCCATATTCGTGATATGGTCCATACGATGAAATACCATATTCTTCCAATACTCGCTATACGCCATAAGGTAATACTGCTGATTATGAAGGATCATCTGATACGGGCTTACATATTGCTGCGATGTCTTATGCAGTTTTTTATCAATGCCGTATTTATTATAATCGTAGTGTACCTGTCTTCCCGTTTTGATCGCTTCATCGACAATGTCGATATTATAGAACAGATCCCTGTTATGAGTCTTGTTCCAGTCGCCGACAGAATATATATTCTTTACGTTAGACTTAAAATACTTACTCGAAAGCCCGCAGATACGCTCTATAAGATCACGCGAATATTTTGCCGTGATATGTTTACAGCCGAGAACGCAGTCGATGAGAACACGAAGTTCGGAGTCCTCAAAATCACGCGAGGAGAGGTAGCTGCCGTCTCTCGTCGATTCTATCTCGATCCCGGCCTCTCTGAGAAGAGACAGGTTTCGCCCTACTGCCTTACGCTCAATATTAATTCCGTAATCATTCAAAAGGATCGTGCAAATATCGTCATATGTGAGCGGGTGTTCGGCATCGCTTCTCTCTTTAAGTATCTGCCATATTCTTATAAGTGCAAGTTTTTTCGGCTCAAAATTTCCGTCGTTCATACGCTTCTCCTCATCGGTGGGATTTTATGCTATTATATCACGGGCATGTGTAATTTTCAAGTATATACGGAAGAAAAAAGCGGCGAAAACGCCGCTTTTTTCTTTTATTTGACAGGTTCTGTAATACAAGGACAATCATCGGGAACATCAAACCCGATTTTTGCGGGCGCAGCCCAGTGAATTGCGTTTATGATTATCTTGCGCACATAAGGATTATAGAACGAACGGCACGATTCATGTCCCGGCTGGAAATAGAACACCTTACCGAGTCCTCTGTACCAGCAGGCACCGCTTCGAAGAATATTTCCGTCTTCAAACCACGACGTGAATACAAGCTCGTTCGGCGTGGAAATATAAAAGGGTTCGCTGTACAATTCCTCAGAGTCAAGCACAAAATGATCGGGAATACCTGCCGCTATCGGGTGAGACGGAAAAACATTCCAGACGACTTCTTTCTGATTTCTGCCCCACGAAAGGTTACCCGTCGATGCCGTTATCCTCTTAAAGGGTTTCGAATGATGTGCGGAGTGAAGCGCGATAAAGCCCATTCCTCTTTCAATAACGCGTTTATAAATCTTTTCGACAAGCTCGTCCCTGACTTCTCCGTGTGCAATATGTCCCCACCAGAGAAGAACGTCGGTATTTTCAAGAACGTCGTCGGGGAGCCCCTGATCAGGGTCGCCAAGCGAGACAAATTTTGCTTCAATATCCGCTTCTTCGTTAAGGAAGCCCGCAACGAGCGCATGGATTCCGTTCGGATATATCGAACGCACATATTCATCTGAAAGTTCGTGTCTGAATTCGTGCCAGAAAGTAACTCTTATTTTATCCATCTTAGTTTCCTTTCAAAAATAATATTTAACTATCGCAATTTTACCATATACGGCAAGATTTTGCAAGACATTTAGAGACTGTTTCAGGACAAATATTGCTATTATCCGTTTTCAGGTATTTTTTTCGACTGAAATTGGCAAACATATTTTTTATTCGTCCCGCAAACAATATGCACAGAGACAGCGGAAGCGTCTCGATAAAATATAAATTGAAACAGGGCAGTTTTACTGCTCGGAAGGAGAACAAAATGGCAAGCAACAAGACACTCGTTCCCGAAGCAAAGGAAGCTCTTGAAAGATTTAAGATGGAAGCTGCAAGCGAAGTCGGCGTAAACCTTTCGCAGGGTTACAACGGTGACCTCACTTCCCGTCAGGCAGGTTCTGTCGGCGGTCAGATGGTCAAGAAGATGATCGAGTCCTACGAGAACTCCATCAAAACAAAGTAAGACAAATAAAGTAAAAAACAACAGGCGGTTTCGTTAAATTTATTTTTGCGGCGGCGTGCATTCTGCGGGCAAACAGTCTGCGGATAGCGAGACGCTCCGCATATATTAAGCGTCCGTCGGCTGTTTTGTCCGCGGAATGTGATTCGTCACATTTACGAAAAAAAGCCCCGCAGGCTTTCGCCTGCGGGGCTGTGTTTGGTTTTACTTTATTCGCCGCTCGTACCGTCTCTGAATCTCTTTACGTCAATATAGCTTATGCACGTCTCGTCAATAAGACCAGCATTCATCTGAATATCGACCATAGTTGCAAGGGACTGCGAATTATAAGGATTGCTCTCGCTGTCAAGAAGGTCGGCGTAAACAACATATCTGTTGCCGTCCGCATCTTCGAGAACAGCGTAACCTCTGAATGTGGCAAGCTTATTATAGTTATTTTCGTTATAATTTGTTATCGTAACGAAGAACTTATAAGCATCGTTGCCTGCGTCGTTTGTAAATTCGGTGCAGTTAGCGAGATATTCGGTATATTCGCCTTCCTCCATAATCTTTGTCGCAATACCGCTTGACGTACCGCTTACTACATACTTGCCGTTTGCGTCCTTTGCAACACCGAGAGTGCTTCCCACTTCGATATTATCAGTCGCAGAGATGAGCGTACCGAATTCTACGACTTTAAGTCCTTTTGCGGAATACTCGCCCGAAATTATTCTGTCAAAGTGGAACTCGGAACGAAGTCCGTTATACTCCGATTTGCGGAGCGAGAAACCCGCAAAGTCAAGAACGCCTGACGCCGTTATCGGAACAAATTCAAGTCCCTTTGCCACGGCATAAGTCTGTGCCGTGGAGTTCGGATAACCGATAAGGGTCGTTACGCTCGACGGAACAGCACCGTCTGTGATAGCACAATCGGGGTTTTCTATAAGGATTGTTTTCAGATTTGTGCAGCCGTTAAACTCGCCGCTTACCATCTTTGAGATATTCTTCGGCAGGCGGAGATATGCAATATTGTAAAGCGCATAGAAGAAATTCGACGTCGATTGGAGATCCGCAAGGTCATCGGAGAAAAGAATGTGAGATGCATTATTATAAGCTATCGAGCACTCTCCGATTGTTGTTATGTTCCTGAGATCCGCTGTGCCTATAACGGGTTCATTTCCCGTAACAAATATCGTTGTGCAGCGTGTACCGTTCATTGCGTGACCGTAAAGCGTTACAAGGGACGCGGGAATTTCGACCGTCGCGCAGTTTGAGAGCCTTGCAAGTGCTCCGTCAACAGCCGTGACGTTCTGATTTACGATTTTTGCTTTTGTAATCTTCGAAGCATATTCGTTCCACTCGGTTTCTTTGCTTCCCGATGCAACATTATATCCGTATCCTGTCCGGAAATCGGTAGCGGGACCTGTCAGGAAGAGAGTGTAGTTATTATCATCAACCTTACCGACGATATAATTCATACCCTGCTTGCCGTTTATTTTGCCGTACGCAAGAACTTCGCTGTACTCGCTCTTTTCGATGAACGGAACACCGTTTGCATTCGCGTATGTCTCGGCATAAGAGCCTTTAACACCGACTATCGTAACGGGCTGACCGTTGAACGCATTTCCGCCGATGCTTGTAACGCTTTCGGGAAGCTCGATATAAACGAGCGTACCGCTTTTAGCGTCGGTAGCATTCATCGAATAAGCGAACGTATAATCGTTTATTGCGGGAACACCTTCACCGACAAGAACTCTCGTGAACTTGTTCTGATAGAACGTATAGGCATTCAGAACTGTGAAGTTTGTCATATTCGCCGTTCCGACTTCGGGTGTCTGCCCCTTTGTATAAACGGTTGTTACGGTTTGGAGACCGTTGAACCAGTCACCGGGAAGCTCTTTCATAGCCTCGGGGAACTCAACCGTTTCAATACCGAGCTTATTAAACATATAGCCGCCCGTCTCTGTGAGCTGATTTGTTGTTTCGATTTTGATAGTCTTGATTGCCGTCGGGTCGTCCACCGCATTCACATAGGAAGCGTTACTGAAATCTGCGTCCCAGCTGTATTTGGTCATAAGATTTCCGTCTGCGTCGTATGCCTTGCAGGTCTTACCGTCGCCGTAAATGACCATGGTATATGTCTGCGCGGCACCGTCCTCTACGGTATCCTTGACTATCTTATAATAGAGCTTATTTCCGTCGGAGTCCTCGCCTATGAGCTTATCTTTGACAACAATGCTTTCGTCCTCTGCGTCAAGCTCGACAAACGTATAGCCTTTATCCGCAGCAAAAGTCTCTGCGGTAGAGCCTTTATAGCCGTAAATTGTTGTGAGATTAGCGCAGTCAACAAATGCGGAAGCATTTATTGTAGTTCCGACGCCCTTGAAGGTTACGCTTGTAAGGTCCTTGAAGTTCTTGAATGCGTTTTCGCCTATGCTCGTAACGCTCGCGGGAATAGTGAGTGCGGTCGCACTGCTTGCACTGTTCCATCTGCCGAATGCCCAGGTGCTTATCGAAGTGAGTCCGTCATCAAGGACAACATCGGTGAACTTATTGTCAACGAAAGCATAGCTGCCGATGCTTGTAATGCCTGTAAGGTCTGCTGTTCCGATTTTGGGCGTCTTTCCCTTTGTATAAACGGTTTTTACTGTTGTAAGTCCGTTGAACCAGTCACCGGGAAGCGTTTTCATAACCTCTGGCAATTCTATCGTTTCGATACCGAGCTTATTGAACATATAGCCGCCCGTCTCTGTGAGCTGATTTGTAGTTTCGATTTTGATAGTCTTGATTGCCGTCGGGTCGCTTACCGCTTTCACATAGGAAGCGTTACTGAAATCTGCGTCCCAGCTGTATTTGGTCATAAGATTTCCGTCTGCGTCGTATGCCTT
>CAKRPQ010000069.1 GCA_934385225.1 uncultured Eubacteriales bacterium | reverse complement strand
TAATAATATAGTCAGAATTGGGTTGGCGAATCTCTCCAAAAAGCATAGGGGAATCTGCTAATTTTCTCGTGGCTTCCCGATTACTTCTTTCACGAATTTCTTTTACAGACTGAACAGCTCTGCTAATTTGAGGAACTTTTCTGATTATATTTGGAGAAATGCCTTTTAACCAAAGACACCACCTCGTCTTATTATATATAAATTCATCTGCACCGACTAATCTTTTGAATGCAATTTCTGCCTCAGGGTAATCTTTGACAATGGCATCTTTTTCTTCCTGCGAATAATCACTTAAAAAACCACCGTCATTTGGCATACTGCCAAATATTAAATCAGGAACGTCGCAAAGAGGATTTTTGCGGCTTTCAACAAAAATGTTATCCGCGTCCAGCAAATAGGCATTTATATTATTGGCAATAATAGGTCTTTCCGACGAGTAAATAATTTTCGGCTTATGACACGGAGCGATACTGAATCCGATAATGACACAATGAACGTGTGCTTTGATACTTGCTTCGCTGTCCCAACGGAAAGTACGGTAAGCATAATCAATATGAACACCGTCCTCAAAAAGTGGTTTCCAAAGAATAGCGACACTTCCGCCTTGTGAAACGGAATTTGTCGAAACCAAAGACGTGCGGATATTTGTGCCCTTCATAAAATCGGTAGCTTTCTTATACCAGCAGGAAACATAGTCGAGATTGCCTGTGTTCTTCCATTTTGTTCCGAATGTATCGAGCAAATCGCTTTTTTGTTCTTTGCTCATAAGTCGTGCGCCGACAAACGGCGGATTGCCGATTATGTAGTTTAATTTCTCGCGCGGGACGAGGTCTTCCCAGTTTACGCGCAGGGCGTTGCCCTCAATAATGTTCGCGTATGATTTAAGCGGCAGGAAATCGAGGTTTGCCTCAATTATCGCCTCTGTTTCTTTCATCATCTGATTTTCGGCAATCCATAATGCCGTTTTCGCAACCGTGACCGCGAAATCGTTTATTTCTATGCCGTAGAATTGCCCGATAGATACCTTTATTATATCGCCCGTATCGAATGCGATCTGATTTTCAAAGCGCATTCGGAGAACTTCGTTCTCCATACGGCGGAGCGAAACGTATGTTTCCGTTAAGAAGTTGCCCGAACCGCACGCGGGATCGAGAAATGTAAGCGACGCGAGCTTGTCCCTGAATGCCTCCGCTTTTTTCAGGCGATCTCTTAACACTTTCGTATTCTTTATTTGTTCAAGCTCGCCGCGCAGATCGTCGAGAAACAAGGGGTCTGTCACCTTATGAATATTTTCTATCGATGTGTAGTGCATACCTCCGTGCCTGCGCGTTTCGGGGTTCAGCGTGCTTTCAAAAAGCGCGCCGAAAATGGTCGGGCTTATCTGTGACCAGTCAAAGCCGTCACTTGCATTATTTAACAGAAGATCTCTTATCTCCTCGGTGAAGTTCGGAATTTCTATATTTTCGTCTCTGAAAAGCCCGCCGTTTACATACGGGAATGCGGCAAGCGCATCGTCTATATACGGGTCGCGGTCCTCCTCGCGCGTGTCAAGCACCTTGAAAAGGTCTATCAGCGCACGGCGTGTGTCGCGGAGATTGAAACTCTTTAAGTAGTCGCAGAACATCGAATGACCGCCGAAAACGCCCGCGTCCTCCGCGTAAAGGCAGAAAACTATCCTGACGCAGAGCATATTCAGACTGCGCAGTGTTTCCTCCGAATCGGGGTTCTTATACTGTTTCAGAATTTCGTCGTAGAGCTTTCCGATAAGCTCGCCCGCCTGCAACGAAACCTCTGTTTCTTTCTTTATGTGTTCGCTTCCGCTGTCAACGAGGAAACTGAGGCGGTAATATTCTTTCGGCAGATCGGAGAGGAGTATGCTTTCGGGTTCTCCGTTCGGCTTTTCCATATCGTAGACGAGAAATTCACCGAAATTGCAAGTCAGAATCCATCTCGGACGTTCGGAATACGGAAGCTCCGATGAATAGCGCTTTGCCTGCTGAAACGGGCTTAAAAGCGTTCCGTCGGACTGTCTTATCGGCGCGCGGAGGTCTTTGTCGAGGCTTTTCTGCTCAATCATGACATGCGTCGGCTTTATCATAACGTCGATAAAACTCGTGTGATCGAGCTTTACCTGTTCTTCAAACGTGAGATATTCTTCGGGGTGTTCTACTCCGTAAACGTCGCGCAGAAGCATTATCCAGAATATCTGGCTTTCGCCTTTTTCGTACCCTTTTCCGCGCCAGAAGTCGGCAAATCTTTTCGCCGCCGCTCTCATTTCCGTATCTTTCTTCATTGCCATTTGATAGTCCTCCTCTGTCTGTCAGTTTTCTTCGTTCTGCTTCGGTGTGAGCAGATTTATGAACGCCGCGCCGTGTTTTGTGCTGCGGAGAACGTCAAAATGCGCTTCGAGAGCTTTGTCCGAGCCGAAAACGTCCTCATTTGCCCCGCTTTCGCAGAATATGAGCGACGTGCGTTTGAGAAGTCTCGCGTCAAGCAAGAGCGAGAGCGACTTCGGTATCAGTTTCTCGGCGTAGGGCGGGTCGATAAAGACGATGTCGAATTTGTCCTCTTTTGCGCGTCTTGCGCTGCGCAGATATTCGAGGGAATCCGAGCAGACGACCTTTGCGCCGTCCAGTTTTGTTTTCAGGACGTTCTTTTTTATGACTTCGACCGCCGCTTTTGCGTGATCGACAAGCACTGCTTCGGCAGCGCCTCGGCTGAGCGCTTCGAGTCCCATCTGCCCCGATCCCGCGAAAAGGTCGAGAACGCGTCTGCCCTCTATTTCAAACTGTATCATCGAAAATACGGCTTCCTTTGCGCGCTCCGCCGTCGGTCTTGTGTTTATGCCGTCAAGTGTTTCGAGGCGCACGCCCTTTGCCTTGCCTGTAATTATTCTCATCATATTTTAATCTTCTCCGTGAAAATATTCGTATATATTTGCGGCGTCCCTCTCGCTTATTCCCGAAACCGCGGCGAGAGCCTCTCTTGACGCGTCGCGCACCTTTGAGAGTCCTCCGAAGTAGGTGAGCAGCGTTTTCGCTTTTGCCTCGCCTATGCCGTTTATCTTTGTGAGTGCGGAGGTTTTGAGCGTTTTCCGCTTTGCGCCCTCCATTTTCGAGACGCTGAACCTGTGAACTTCCTCTTGCAGTTTATAGATAAGCGAGAATACGGACTGATCCTTTGCAATGCTTATTTCGTCGTTTTCGGTGCAGAGAGCGCGCGTTTTGTGAAAGTCGTCCTTGACCATGCCGAAAACGGGTATGTCGATATTTTTTTCACGCATAAGCACCTTTATTGTCGAAACGTGACCTTTACCGCCGTCGAGCAGAATCAGATCGGGGTATTCGGAGAACGACCCGTTTTCGTCCGAAAGGTGGTCGAGCCGTCTTGAAATCGCCTCTCGCATCGACGCGTAGTCGTCAACGCCTTCGACTGTTTTTATCGTGAAACTGCGGTAGTCGGAGCGCGCCATCTTGCCGTTTTTCATAACGACCATACCGCAGGTCTTGTGTTCCGTGCCGAGGTTCGAAATATCGTATACCTCTATGCGTTCGGGGAGCGTTTCGAGCGAGAGTGATTTTGCGAGCTTTAAGAGTGCGCCCTCGTCGCGCTCGGCGTTTATCTTGTAGAGCTTCGCCTTGTCCGCCGCGTTCGCGTAGACCATACGGCAGAGCGTTTTCATATCGCCTTTTTCGGGTGTTCTGACGACGACTTTTCTTCCCGCCATATCCGAAAGGTAATCTATAAGCATTGCGGTGTCCTCGGGGTCTGTCTCAAAGTCGAGAAGCACCTCGTGCGGGATATATTCGCGCTTTAAGTAGTAGTCGCCGATAAACGACGGCATTGTTACCTCGTCCGCTATGCTGTCCGCGCCGAAAAGAAATTCGTTTTTGTCGCGTACCGCGCCCTCGCGAATGTTGAATACCGAGATGCAGGAGCAGGCGTCGTCCGAATAGAGCGCAAAAACGTCCTGATCCGCGTCGGGCGCGGCGACGACCTTTTGCTTTTCCGAAAGGCTTTCGAGCGCGGCGAGCGAATCGCGGCACTTTGCCGCAAGCTCGTATTTTTCCTCCTCCGCGTACCTTAGCATCTGCTCTTCGAGATCGTTTTTCGCCTTTCCCGTGTTACCGCGCAAAATGTTTGTCGCGGCTTTCACCGTTTCGGCGTATTCTTCGGGCGTGACTTTGCCCGTGCAGATCCCGACGCACTGTCCCATCTGGTAGTAGATGCAGGGACGCTCCTTGCCTATATCGCGCGGAAAAACGCGCTTGCAGGACGGCATACCAAGCGATTTTTGCAGAAGCCCGATTATTTCGAAAACAGTTCCCGTTCCCGAATAAGGGCCGAAATATTTTGCCCTGTCGGCGACTCTCTTGCGCGTGTACATAACCGAGGGGTAGGGACCCGACGTAACCTTGATGTACGGGTAGTTGCGCGAGTCTTTGAGCTTTATGTTGTACTTCGGGGCGTACTGCTTTATCATTCTGTTTTCGAGCGTGAGTGCTTCCATCTCCGTGTCGCAGAGGTAATAGTCGAAGTCATCGACAAGGGAGACCATTTTCATCGTTTTCAGGTTCTTTTTGCTGTCCTGAAAGTACTGCGAAACTCTGTTTTTGAGCTTCCGCGATTTGCCGACGTAGATAACCTTGCCGCGCTTGTCTTTCATAATATAGACGCCTGGGCAAAGAGGCAGAGTGTTGGCTTTTTCAAGCAGTTCTTCGGTTTTTGCGCTCATATTTTTAAGCTCCCTTCGGTTTTTCCGCCCGAAAACGCAAAAAGGTGGCAATGCGGGCAAAGCATCACCACCGTCAGACCCGAAACTTATTCGGCAAAACCGCTGTCGATAAGCGCGGCGAGTCCGTCAAGTGCGTCGGTCTCATCTGCTCCGTCAGCTATAAGATTTATTGTCATTCCGTTTGAAATTCCGAGCGAAAGTACGCCGAGAAGGCTCTTCGCATTCACTCTGCGTTCTTCCTTTTCAACCCAGATAGAGGACTTGTAGCTGTTTGCCTTCTGAATGAAGAAGGTTGCCGGTCTTGCGTGCAGACCGACGCTGTTTGTAATTGTCACTTCGCGTGATTTCATATTTACGCTCCTGATTGTTATTTCATGTACGAATTAATATACATTATATAGTATAACAAATTTTCGCGAGAAAATCAACAAGATTTTTCGGTCATTTTTGATAAATATTTTTGTGATTTGCGCGGGATTATCATACACAAATCACATTTTCTGCCGCGCGGGCGACTTTATTCGACGTGTTCGTAGATATTTGTGATCGTTATTTCAAGGAAAACGTGTCCCGTGTATATCGTTATTTTCTTTCCCGGCGCGAGGAAATAGCTGCCGCCGACGAAATATCCGTCGTCGTTCATAACGCCCTCGGAGAGAATAGTTCCCGTCAGATCAATGCGCGTTCCCTCGGGGTAATAGACCTTTATAAGTCCGCCCTTCATATCGTCCGCGTAGTAGGCGGCGGGGTTGTTCGACGTCAGTCTGTCGAAAGTTCCTATGCAGTGGTCGTCCGTCGCGACATAGACGCTGTCGCCCGAAATGAATGCATCAGCCGTTGTCGAGCGAACGTTGTCGACGGCAAAGGTTATTTCGTACTTGCCCGAAACGGCGGTTTCCTGTATCTCCGCCTTTTTTCTGTATCTGAGCATGAAGCAGACGGCGGAGACGATGAGTGCGATGATGATTATCCAGTCGAGTGCGCCGAGCTTGCGCGGTCTTTTCGTTTTTGCAGACGTGTTCATATTCATGTTATCCATTTTCCGCACCTCCTCAGTCGATTTCCCTTATGCTTATGCAGTATCCCGAACCCGCAAAGCCCTTTGAACGGACGTTGCAGGACTTTCCGACAAGGAATTTCACTCCGCTTACATAATATCCGCCCGAAGTTTTTGTCGCCCGGGCGCTTATTGTGATGAGCAGATCGGAGAGGTCGGGATTTTCAGCCATATACGCGCCGCCGTCGCTGTAATTGTATTCGATTTCGCTGTACGGCACGGACTGAACCGATACGACCCTGCCTATATCCTGCTTGTTGTCTGGGTCTTTCACGGTGTCGCCGCTTGCGACGTAGCCTATGACGTCGCTTCTGAGCTTTCTGAATTCGAGCGTGTATTCGATGTTTACAAGGTCGCCGTCGCTGCCTCCCGAAACGGGCTTTGACGCCATATTCCTTATGAAGATTATTCCCGCGACAGCCGCCGCGACGAGTATGACGATGAAAAGGTCCATGCCGTTGAACCGTCTTTTTCCGTCCTTTGTATTTACAGCCATATAGTTAAACTCCTTTTCAGTGCAAAACGTCCGTCGGTGACTTTTTGCGCATTATTTTTGAAGATGCCGAAATTATTGCGGCAACAGTCCAGAATATGAAGAAAATTCTGTAATTGAACCAGATGTAGTCCGTCATAGCTTGAAGCAGAGCCGCAAAAAGAGCGCTTATTCCCGCGACGGCGGCTGCTTTTTCGGCGCACTTTTCGACGGGACGGTTTTTCACGACTTCAAGTCCGCTCTTCACGCAGAAGATGAGGGAAACAAGGAAAGCGATAAGTCCCGTAATACCCGTTTCGATCAGAATTTGCAGGAACAGGTTGTGACTGTGGAACGCGCTTTCGATTCCCGATTCGGCATACAGAATATAGACCGAGCCGAAAGCCTCCGCACCGACGCCGATACCCGTGAGCCAGTATTTGCGGATAATTCCGAGTGCTCCGCGCCATATTCCGAGACGGTAAACGGAGGAGGAGTCGGACATTGTGATTATGCTGGCGAAACGGCTTATCAGCTTGTCAAAAATCCCGCTTCCGCCGAGTTTGTTCCAAAAGACAGCTGCGCCGAGAAGTCCTGCGGGGAAGAGTACGGGGATTATTTTGTAGCTGTAAAGGATTATGAACACAAGGCACGCGCCGATAAGTCCGAGCCACGCGCCGCGCGACCATGTGTATATGAGGCAAAGCCCCATCACTCCGCACGAGGCGAGAGAGAGTAACTTTCCGCGCAAGGTTTTTGCGCCGAACAGGAATGAGAGCGCGAACGGAAATGCCATTATGAGGAAAACGCCGAGCATATTCGAGTTTTCAAAGGTCGAGGCTACGCGTCCCTCTATATCGGAGAACATTTCCTTGTCAACCGTACCCGTTTCCATATTTCCGCTGAGCTTTTGCCAGATGCCATAGAGCGAGGTCAGAGTTCCGCCCCAGACGAGCGCAAGCGATATTCTCCTTAGCCTTTCCTCCGACGTTATAAGCGTGACGGTGAGGAAATAGACGAACATAAAGCAGACGTAGATAGCAGCTTCTTTGAGCGACGCGACACCGCCGACGGAGATAAGTCCGCCCATAAGCATAATGAGCATAAATAAGGCTACCGAAAAGTCGGTAATTTCGATTTTTACAACGATTTTTCCGAGGAAAACGCGTATGAGCGTGCAGACGGTGATAAAAATGACCGCAAGCGCGAGCAATATCGACGGCGACGGAAGAAACGACATAAACGGCGCGGCGAATACCGCGAGGATAAGTCCGACATCGGGTCTTGTGTAGATTATGAAAGCGACGGGCAAAGCTGTCATTCCGCCGACAAGGAGCAGCGTATTTATATAATACGTCGCGCAGCCGAAAAGCGAACCGACGACGGCGGCGATAAAATATCGTTTCGAGCCGAAATCGGTCTTTTTCGCAAAGCCGTGAAGTTCCGTTTCGGAGAATCCGAGGACTTTTTTAACAAGAAAAGAGAAAAAAATGCTGTCGTCGAGCGCGTCGGCGAGAGTTTTTGACGAAAGGAGCATAGGTAGAGCCGTTCCGACAAGAAGTGCGCCGATTATTCTGTCCGTCATTACCGCACTGCCCGAACCGAGTATTGCGAAATGCTTGAAAAGCGTCACGAGCACTATGCAGAAGCCGAAATACATGAAGAAAAATCCGTAAAATTTAAGGCTGCAACCGAGAAGCCAGCTCCCCGCGCTCCGAATCGCGCCGATTATACGGCTGTTCTCGTATGAAACGATTATCCGCCTTCGCAGACGTGAGGCACGCGTGTCCTGCCAGCTCTTGTCCGAGGCATCTGCGCGCCCGAACATGCTGTTCTCAAACGCCTTTTCGCGTTTTGAGTAGTTTGTAAAGGCAGTGCCGAAAAATCCCGAAAACATTGCGCCGTAGCATTTCTTTGCGAAACGGAGAAGCGCGCTGTTTTCAAAGAATCGGAACACTTTTTTCTGATTTGTGTTCAATTTTTGTTTTTATCCTCCTCGTTTTTTTTTGTGAGAAGATCGGGACGAAGTTTTTTTGTGAGTTCGAGAGCTTTTTCGGCTCTCCACTTGTCTATATTTGCGTGGTTTCCCGAAATCAGAACGTCGGGGACGGTGACGCCGTGAAACTCAAAAGGACGTGTATATTGCGGATATTCGAGCATGCCGCAGGCGATGCTTTCGCTCTCGTAACATTCCTTTGCCGAGAGAACACCGGGTATAAGGCGTGATATGCAGTCCGTCAGGATACAGGCGGGAATTTCGCCGCCCGTCAGAACGTAATCGCCGATCGAAATTTCCTCATCGACTATCTCGTCGATTATGCGCTGATCGACCCCCTCGTAGTGACCGCAGAGAATCACGATGTTGTCGTATTCGGAGAGACGTTTCGCTGTTTCCTGCGTCAGAACCTTGCCTTTCGGCGACATAAATATCACGCGCCGCGTGCATTCGCCGAGAGCCTCGTCCGCCTCTTTTGTTACCGCCGCGAAGCAGTTGTAGATCGGCGGCGCCGCCATAAGCATACCCATTCCGCCGCCGTAGGGAGTGTCGTCAACGCGCCTGTGCCTGTCCTCCGAGTAGTCGCGTATGTTGTGTGCCTTTACCGTCACTGCGCCGCTCTTTTGCGCGCGCCCGATTATGCTTTCTCCGAGAACTGTCGTCACAAGTTCGGGAAAAAGCGTCATTATATCAAATCTCATTTACAGATCCTCGTCCGAGAGCATACCGGGTATAGGCGTGACGAATATTCCGTTCGTCGTGTCGATGCTCTTTACAAATTCCTTTACCGCGGGCATCATTTTTTCGCCGTCGTCGGTTTTAACGACGTATATGTCGGAAGCACCGCGGTTGATTACGTCCGAGAGCGTCCCGTAGACCTTTCCGCTTGCCGCGTCCTTTACGGGAAGCCCGATAAGATCGGCGATGAAGTGCGCGCCTTCCTCTATCGGAATGTCCCCGCGCGCGGCAAACAGAACCTTTCCGCGAAGGAGCATAGCCGCGTCCATATCGGAGACGCCTTCAATTTCCATTATTACCGCATTTTTGAATACGGACGCCGAAATTATCTTTTTTTCTTCGTATGAAGCGGATTTTTTTATAAAAACGCGCCCGAGCGACGCGAGAACGGCGGGCGTGTCGCAGAGATTTTCGACCTTTACCGCACCGTGACAGCCGTGAGTCGAGACGACCCTGCCGCATTCGAGATATTCGGAAATCATATCAAATTCCTTTGCAAGTTAAATTTCTTCCATTATAGCACAGTTTTTCCTTAAATTCAAGTGGCAAGCGAAAATACGCGCGAAAAACGCTTGACAAAATGAGGGAGGTATATTATAATATGTGAGGCAAATTTGCAGGAGTGCCCGAAAGGGCTTAATAAGGAATCGGGTGAAAATCCCGAACGAGCCCGTCGCCGTAAGGATAAAACGGACGAAAAGCCGCTTCGCGCCGCAACGCGAGGGTGAAAAAGTCATTGGGAAACCGAGAAGACCGCTTTTTGCTTCCTCCGAAGTCGGAATACTTGCTCCGAAAAAACCGAGTGCCGCGATGTCCGGTGAAGGTTTTGCTTTTCTTGCCGAATTATGGGCATGACCCAAAAAAGAAAAGGATTGAAAGCATGAAAAAGACTTATTCAAACAGAATTACCCGTCTTCTTTCCCTCGTGCTTGCGCTTTTCATTGTTGCGGCAATGGCACTTGCGCTTGTTTCCTGCGGAGATAAGAAAAACGACGGTAAGACGACCGATACGGTAAAAGAGACCGTAACAGACACGGCAGCACCCGACACCGCGAGCGACACAGAAGCGGCGGGTACGGAGTCCGACAAAGCGCAGATAACGATCACCGTTACCGTTAAGTTCGCGGACGAGACGACAAAGGACTTCGTCATTACGACGAGTGAGGAATTCCTCCGCGGCGCGCTTGAACAGGAAAACCTTGTCGAGGGCGACGAGAGCGAATACGGACTTTATGTAAAGACCGTTGACGGCGTTACGGCAGACTATGAGGCTGATAAGGCATACTGGGCGTTCTATAAGGACGGCGAGTACCTTATGACAGGCGTTGACACAACTCCCATTGCCGATGGCGACACGTTCTCCATCGAATACGCAAAGGGCTAAGTGAAAACAAGACAGGGAAGCGGAAAAGGCATTACCATACGCGAGATAGCGATTTTCGCCATGCTCGGAACGATGATGTATGTCTCCAAAAAGCTCATGGAATGGGCGCCGAACGTGCATTTTCTTGCCGTTCTCACCGTTACATACACGCTCGTTTACAGAAAAAAAGCGCTTATCCCGATATACGTTTACGTTCTTATGAACGGCTTTTTCGAGGGATTTGCGACCTGGTGGATACCGTATCTTTACCTTTGGGGCATTCTCTGGGGATTGGCGATGCTCATACCTCGGAATCTTCCCGTCTGGCTCACGACGATCATATCTTCGTTTGTGTGTGCGCTCCACGGAATAGCGTTCGGAACGCTTTACGCGCCTTTTCAGGCTCTTGTGTTCGGGCTCAGCTTCAAATCGACTGTCGCTTGGATAGTGCAGGGACTTCCGTTTGATGTCGTACATTGCCTTGGCAACCTTGCGGGCTCTGTGCTTACCATACCGCTCGTGACGCTCCTTTGCAGACTTGAAAAGAAACCGCTTCCGTTCAAAGTTAAAAAACAAAGAGGGGTATAAAAACTCAAAGCAAGTTTTTTACACCCGTCAATATCGGTCTCGGCGATAAAATGCCGCCGTCTTGCCGCGATATAAACCCTATAATCGTAGGCATAGCGGCAAAATGACCGAAATCGCATCAAGAATGACGGAATCCAAACCGGCATTTTGATAGGCTGCTCCAAAACTTTGTGTTTGGAGCAGCCCGTTGTTTTATTTACCGAGCTTTATGTCCCAGCCCGCAAGATATTGTGCAAGAAGAACCGAATCTTTCGCGGTGACCTCGCCGTCGCCGTTTACGTCCGCGGCGGAAAGATTTATGTCCGCTTTCCAGCCCGCAAGGTGCTGTGCGAGAAGAACTGCGTCGGCGGAGCTTATTGTCCCGTCACCGTCTGTGTCGCCGAAATCAAATAAAGTAAAGTGGATCGTGGCGCCGAGGAGACAGTCGTTTCCGTTTTTACCTATGTCAATATTATACCACTCTTTTAC
>CAKRPQ010000068.1 GCA_934385225.1 uncultured Eubacteriales bacterium | reverse complement strand
GGTCGTCTCCATAAAGGAAGAAACCTGCCTTATCGAAACGGGTCACGACAGAACAAAAATAAGAATCCTCAAAAGCGCGATCAGAAGCGTTGACGTAAAGGCGGAAGACGCGCAGAATTAAAAGTCATAAATAACGCCCTCGAAGCATTATAATTATATGTAATTATACTTTCGGAGGCGTTTTTTATGAATGGCATGGGCAGCAGGGGAAGTAAAAACGGCAAAAGCAAAAACGAAAAAGGAAGCACGTCGGATTTTTCCGTCGCGGCTCTTGCGCGCGGCGTTCTCGCGGGAATCATAGTGTGGGTGCTTTCGGCGGCAATCCTCTCCGCGATCGGGGCTGCCGCCGCGTATAAAACGAGCGACCCCGCCGCGCTCGCAAAGCCCGTCGGAATCGCGGTTCTTTACATATCGTCGCTTCTCGGCGGATTTTTCGCGGCAAAAAAATGCGGCGGAAACCGTCTGCTGTGCGGAGTTTTCCTTGCTGCGGCAGTACTTATTATACTGCTCGCGTCTAAATTCGCGGTAGGCGACACCGAAAATCTCTCGCCGTCTGTCCTGCTCCATTCGGGCGTTCCGCTCTTTTCCGTTATCGGCGCGCTCCTATCGGGGTACGGTAAACGCAGCGGCAAAAAAAGAAAAAAAGCACCGAAATTCGGAAAGAAATAAAACGGAGATAAAAATGCTTCATTTACTTAAAGTATCGGGCAAAAAAACTGCCTATGACAGCACGAGCGGAGCTTTTATAAGGCTCTCGTCACTCGAATACAAAATGATGGGCGCGCTCACGCCGCCGTTGCCTCAGATATGCCCCACATCGCTCAGATACGAGCTTGCGAAATTCGACAGCGAAAGCGTCTCGGAGGCATACGACAGACTTAAAGATCTTTACGACAGAAATCTGATCTTTGCCCGCCCCGAAAACGGCGAGATAAAGCTCATAACGAGCGGAGAGTTCGCCGCCGAAAGCGACGAGGACATTTCAGCCGCGCTTTCCTCGCTTACCGAGGAAAAAGAAAAAGGAAAGTCCTTTTCACCGAGCGGAGATAATGCGGAAAAAGCAATAAAGATTGCGGAAAGACTCGGAATAAAATAAAAGAAAACGGTTGCTTAAAAGCAACCGTTTTCTTTTATTTTTCTTCTGCGTCCGAATTATCTGTCGCGATACCTATATCCGAAACTATTCGTCCTACACCTGTTTCGGAGGTGTCAATCGTTTTCTTTATCATTCCGTCAATATCGCTCATAATAAGGTCCTGCTCCTCCTCTATCTCCTCCATATCGCGTATGGTTTTATCCGACGCTTCGGTAAGACTTCGGAGTTTTTCGGAGGCATCGTCGCAAAGTGTCTTCAACGCTTCTCTCTGCCTGTTTTGCATATCATTTACCGAATCGACAATCTTTGCGACCTCGTTTCGGTAGCTACTCATACGGTCGAACATCATATTTGCATATTCTTTTATCTTTGAACTGACCGCCTTGTTTTTGCTTTCAATATCGCGGTACGCGACGGCAAATATAAATCCGAGTTTTTCGTTTTCGGATTCTTCGCTTTTTCTTATCTTTGCGTGCAGCTCCTCTATCGTGCGCTTGTATTCTTCCTCGCGTGACTTATATTCTTCAAGCTCCGTTCTGGCGGATTTTAGCTCATTTTCCTCCGAGCTGCCGTGGCGTTCATTCTCCTCTATATGTTTGCGGAGAGCTTCGTTTTCCGATTTCAGCTTCTCTACTTCGTCACCGAGATCCGTATTGCTTTTGTTTAGAAAACCGAAATAATTATCCGTCTCCTTACGATTATACCCGAACAGACTGATTTTCATTTTTAGCCTCCTGATTTGCACCGTTATTTTTTACAAGTTTTTCAAACTGCTCCGAATTCATCGGGCGGTAGAAATAGAACCCCTGCACGAATCTGCATTCGTTCTTCCGCAGAATTTCAAGCTGTTCGGGCGTTTCCACTCCCTCGCAGATAACGGCAACGTCCAAATTATTCGCAATGTTCATTATACTGTTGAAAATTCGGACACCGATACCCGTATTCAGATTGTCCATTATCGCTTTTCCGATCTTTATGCAAACAACGGGCAGGTTTTGAAGATCGTCAAAGGACGTATATCCCTCTCCGAAATCGTCGAGAAGCACCATAATTCCGCGCCTCATAAGCGCGTTCAGATTTTTTTTTGCGCTCTCGGCATCAAATTTTTCGCCATCGCTACCTTCAAGGATCTCGACAGCTATGAATGTCGCGGGAACATCGTACTTTGAAGTGATCTCCGTAAGTGCCTCGACAAATCCCGCCTCCGCAATGGTTTTACGCGAAAAATTAACGGTCAGATACCTTAATCTGTCGCATATTTCCCTATGTGCCTGTACCCAGATACAGACCTTTTCAAGCACATAGAAATCAAATTCGCTTTCAAGCTCGCGGTCGCGCACAATCGGAACAAAATCCGCGGGAAGCATTATTTTTGAGTCTCGATTCAGGCGCGTCAGAACCTCTCCGCCGACGATGTGACCGCCTTGAATATCCATTATCGGCTGAAATTCAAGGAAGAAATTGTTGCTCTCGATTCCGGACATCAATCCTTCTTCGATCTGCGACTTGTTCTCGTGATTCCTTTGGAGGTTGTAGTCCCAGGCGAAATATCCCGTCCCCGTTTTCTCCGCCTCGTCGCACGCAAGCCTTGCCCTCCTGACAGCCTCGTCAAAATCGATGTTGCCCGCTGGAATAAGGTATGCGCCGAAATACATTGTTTCGGCATCTGTTCGTCTGCCGCCCGAAAACATTATCATCTCGCGTCTGATCTGCTCGGTCGCAATGATCAGTTTCGGTTCGCCGAAGCTCGTGAGAACGATAAAATCACCGTCTTCGAAATGCGCCGTCATATTTTTATCTCCGCCGAATGTGGCGAGGATCGTCTCCGAAAGGTGTGCGTAAGTTTCCGAATTACCGCACGCTTCGCGCGAAGCTCTGATATACCCGACGCTGCACGGGATAAGCGACTTTTCTCTTGTTTTTTCATACCTTCTTTGAAGTACCCTGACAGACACAAATTCGTATTCGTGTTTCCCGCCGAAAGAACCGACCGCTCTCTTTATAAATACGAACGCAAGCACTGCGGCGAGAACGCAAAGTGCCGCTATAATGCCCGTTACCGCATAAAAATTATTCATTTTCCTCCCCTGCTGCCCTTGGCTTAAAGAACGGAACGCCGTTCTCCTCTTTTATTTTCACAAGACCCGCGGCAAGTGCCTCTCTTTCCGCTTCCGACGCATCGGCACGGGCGCGTTTTTTTCTTTTTACATACTCCGTCGCAAAGCGCAGTCCGCCGAAGCGAAGCATAAAGAACTTGTCCGAAAAACCGAAGTTTTCCCTGCCGTTATATTCGGCAAGCACCTCTATAAGTGAGTATATTATGTTCTTCTTTTCGAAAAAGCCGCGCTCCGCATTTGCCGATATTATCCTTTTATAGAACGAATAAAGCATGGAAAGATTGCGATTTTCACGGAAATAAACGCCTTTTATATAGAAATTCTTTTCATCTTCTGACATCGGAAACAGCGTTTTTTTATAGAAATCGCTTTCGATTTCGGCAACCTCGCGGGCCTGCCTTTCCCGTGACGTCGATGTAATCGAGCCGCCGTGCAGGCGGTACTGCATAAGATACTCTCCGCTGCACGAAATTTTCACGTTTTCGCAGATTATTCTCGTCCAAAGGTCAAGATCCTCGGTGCAGGTTCGCAGGCTGTTGTAGGCATACTTTTTCATAACGTCCGTTCTTGCTATAACGCCGGGGTGAAGAACGGGACAAAAGAACAGAAACATCGCTTTTACGCTCTCCGCGTCGCACCGTCTGCCGAGCCCGCACGGCATAAGCTCGCCGTCGTGAAGCGCAAAAAATTTGCAAAACGAAACGCCTACATCGGGGTTCTTCTCCATAAACTCATACTGCTTTTCAAGCCGATCGGGCATACAGACGTCGTCGGCGTCAAGACGAGCGATGTATTTCCCGCACGCGAGCGAAATTCCCCTGTTCAGAGAATTTGCGAGCTTCATATTTCGTTCGTTTCCGTATATTTTGATTCTGCCGTCACGCTCTGCATATCGGCGGAGAATATTCGCAGTGCCGTCAGTCGAAGCGTCGTCGATAACAATAAATTCAAAGTCGTCAAACGTCTGGCAAAGCACGCTTTCAATAGTCTCCGCAAGATACTTTTCTCCGTTATAGACGGCTGTCACTATGGATATAGGCACTGTTCTTTTTTCGTTTTCCATTGTTACCGTCCTTATCTCTTTATTTTTTGACAAAATCTTAAAAAATCGTATGCCGCATTTATCCGTCCGCTTTTCAGAAGAAACATCGCGGTTCTGCTCTTTACCGTTATACCGTTGAACCTTGCTTTTTTTACATATTTTTCAAAGCCGTCTTTCCACATTTTGCGAAGACTATCGACGGCGCCGCGGCATCCCGCCTCGGCGGCGGAACAAAGCAGTACAAAGCACATAAACGCCGCATAGCGGTCGATTTGCTCCGTAATGTCGGCAGACGCTCCCGCAAGCGACCTTTCGAGCAGATTTGCACCGAGAACTATTTCAAGGAAGTGGTTCGGATCGAACTTCCTTGACATCGACTCCGCACGGCATCGGCAGTTATAGACCGAAACGTCCGAAACGTATATGCTTTCGGCGCGAAAATACGTCGGAATAAGACAGCACACGTCCTCGCCCATTGAAATTTCGGTATTTACAGCCGCCTGATGCGCCTTAACCGTTCCGCGCCTGAAAACCTTTCCCCAGACGTAATAGTGCATATGCTTCATATCGGGTGTCAGAAGCATTTTGTCCGTTATCGTCCTTTTACTCTTACCGCGGTAAAGTCCGACGGGAATCGGTTCGGCGTCGCACACGGATCTTCCGTCCTCATAAGCGTAATTTATCGCAAAGGTTATTACGTCGGGATCATACTCGCCGATTATTCTGCTTGCCGCCGCGAAATATCCGTCCCGAACGCTGTCGTCGCCGTCGACGTTTATTATGTAATCGCCCGCGGCGGCTTCGATCCCCGTCTGTCTTGCCGAAACAAGACCGCCGTTCTCTTTATGTATCACTTTTACGCGCCCGTCTTTTGCGGCGTATTCGTCGCATATCTTCGGGCAGGTATCGGGCGAACCGTCATCGACGAGAACAAGCTCAAAATCGGCAAAATCCTGCGAAAGAATACTGTCAACACATTCGCGGAGGTATTTTTCAACACCGTAGACAGGCACGATCACCGAAAAAAACATATTCTCATCGCCTCCCGTTTCTTGCCCTGACGAGCATTTTTTGGAGCTTTATCATCGAAAATTTCATCGTCGCCGCAAAAAGTGCCTGTTTCGGCGGCAGTTTATACCAAGGATAGCGCGACAACACGCCTTGTATCTCCTCCGATCGGCATATTTTTTTTAGACGCGCGTCAAGCTCCCTCTCGTTTATGCGATTAAAATGCGAAAACTGTATCTCCTGCATACATGCTGCGCGCGCATATGCCTGCATAAGTCTGTCTGTATAAATTCTGTATTCGCTTTCGGGCATTCGCGCGCCGAGACGTCGGTTTATTTCCCCGACCAGCAATTTGCACTTCTCAAACCTATCGGCACGGTAGCTTTTTGAGAGCGACCCGCCGTTTCGGCAATAGTAATAGTACGCGCCCGCAATTCCGACCGCACGTTCGGTGTTTACGAGAAAATCGAGCATGAAGAACACGTCCTCGCTCATAACGTCCCGCTCGGAAAGAAAGCGTATGTTTTTGCCCTTTATAATATCCGCGCGGTAAATATTCTTAACGCTGCTGAAACCGTATCGGCTGTCCTCCTTTTCGTGCGGAAGCGCGCCCGACACCGAAAGCATCAGGCGATTTATGCCGTCCGTGCCATCGAAAATCTCGGTTTTGTCAAAGCAGTTTATATACTGCACATCGTCCTCTTTCGAAACCATAATTCCGCCGACGCAGCAAAGTCCGCTCATCGCGATCTGTGCGTCGTGTTCTTTCGCGGCGTTATAGAGTTTTTCGAACATATCGGGAGAAACGTAATCATCGGAATCGACAAAGCCTATAAACTCTCCCGTCGAGACATCTATCCCCGAATTTCTCGCAAATCCGAGTCCGCCGTTTTCACGGTGAACAACTTTTATCCGCTCGTCCGTCTCCGCAAATCTGTCGCACATTTCGGGACAGGCGTCGGGAGAGCCGTCGTCAACGAGAATTATCTCTATATCTTCAAGCGTCTGGCAAAGAAGAGCGCCGACGCAGCGTTCAAGATATTTTTCTGTTTTGTAAACGGGCACCGTAACGCTGACCTTTGCCATTTTTTCGCTCCTTTTTCCTCTGAATTTTTAGATAAGGCTTTTATATATTTTCATCACCTCGGCACAGTATTCGTCAAGCGAAAGTGCTTCACGCGAAGCGTCAAGGCAGTTTTTCTTCATTTTTTCAAGTTTTTCGTCGTCCGACAGTGCTCTTTCAAGTGCCGCGGCAAAATTGCGCGGGTCGGGAGACGCGGAAAGAACTCCCGTCACACCGTCTCCGACAAGCTCCGCCATTCCGCCCATATTCATCGTAACGCTCGGAACGCCGAGAACACGCGCTTCAAGTATTGAGAGCGGGCAATTTTCGTAGCAGACAGACGGAACGGCAAGAACATCGGCGAATGCGATATTGCAGGCGAGCGTATCGCCCGTGACAAATCCCGTCATCGTTACATTCGGAAGTCCCGAAAATGCTTTTTCCTCCTGACCCGCACCCATAACGACAAAATTGACGTGCGGGAGCAATTTTGCCGCCTCGGAAAGAACCGCCGTTCCCTTTTCATAACTGAGCCGTCCCGCAAAAGCGACATAACGGAACGGAAAAGGACTCACGGCACTCGGAGAAATCGTTTTCTTCTCAACAAAATTGTGCAGAACCGTCGTTCTCCCGTCGTAAACTTCACGGGCATTCTTCATCAGTTTCCCGCGCAGAAATTCGCTCGGACAGATATACATATCGACTTTTTTGTATGTGCCGCGTTTCTTATAAAAGAAAGATTCAAAAGTACCTATAACGCTCTTTGCAAGTGAGCCGTGAATGCAGCGATTTTTTATGCACGGCATTTTACTGCTGCCGACGCACTTTTCGCAGACCTGTTTCTTTCCGAAATCGTAGAGAAGGTGATTCGGGCAGATCATCTGATAATCGTGAACCGTCTGAACGAGCGGTATCCCCCGCTCTTTAACGGCATCGATAATTGCGGGCGTGAGCTGAAAATTGATATTGTTCATATGAACGACATCGGGGCTGAGGGTGTCAAGCACCTTCCCTATTTTGCGTCTTGCCTCGCGCGAATAAACGATGCGAAGCGGGTAGAGAAAACGCGAAAGGGTCTTGCCGTGAAAATCCATATTCGTCGTATATTCTTGCGCGCTGTTTTCCACGGTGTTCTTTTCGTCGTACATTCCGAAATATTCGACGTGATGTCCCTGCGCCTCGAAATACTTTCCGACACCGAGCATATAACTCTCCGCACCGCCGCGCGGGTAAAGAAATTTATTAACCATCAAAATCTTCATTTTATCTATACTCCAAACGGGTGCGTCTCAAAATATTCGCTCTGTTTAGACGCTTTTTCGTCGTATTTGTTGCCGATTATAAGCACGCCGATAACAGTTGTCAGAAGCGGGTAATTTATCGTATTATCCGTACTCGAAACGATAATGAGATATACTATCAAAAGGGCAGCTACCGTCGCTGTCTCGCCGTCGCCCTTTCTGCCGAAATACGCCGTGCGCAGAAGTGTCATTGAAAGGATCCAGAGAATATAACCGAAAAATCCGAGGTCTATATAGAATTGGAGAAAATCGTTATGCACAGCCGACACGCCGAGCGAATCGACCTCATTCAGGCGATATGTAAGAAAACCTATTCCGTTGCCGACAAACGACGGTGAAAAACGGTAGTACCCGTCAACGTGTGAATAGACATACGCGCGTCCGCTCGTGTCGATACCCGCGTTTTCAAGCACTGTAAAAACGCCCGCCTTTATTGCCGCGATATAGGCGACAAGAAGCACGGAAAAGACTATCATTAAAGTATTCGCAAGCACGCAGGCGGTTCTTTTTGACAGTTTTCCCGCAAGACGCATTACAAGAGCGATGAATACGACGACAGCCATCGCGACTACGGCGATACGTTTGAGAGCGGAAAGGAAGCAGAACGACGCCGCTCCGAAAAGGAGCCAAAACCAAAGCTTTTTCTTCGGCTTAAAAAGCATATAGATCAGGTACGCACCGATACAGAACGCAAGCTCGTGTATCTCCGCCTTGACAATGACTTCTCCCGTATTACCCGCGAAGCTGAAAAGAAGGACGAAAAATTCTTTCATATATGCGGCGATACCGTCCGAGAGCATTATACGCACTATCATAAAAAGGTTGGCGGAAACGAGCGCGAGCATATTATACCATATGCCGTCCTCGCCGAAAACGTAAAGCAGTGCAGCCGCCGCAAGCGCGCACGAAAGCTGATTTGTGTAAATCATACAGCCCGAAATTCCGCGCATTATCGTAGATATATCGCTCTTATCGACGACCCAGACGAGCATCGACGAAACGAGCACCACGAGAAGCGGCAAAGCGTAGACGAGAGCGGATTTCAGAGAGACGGCGCCTCTCGACACATCGGGACTTGCAAGAAACAGGAGAAAGACCGACGCAATTATCGCGAGCGCGAAAATATGGCGGTACGTCACGCCTATTCCGCCGACGTACGCAACCTCGTTTATGAAAAAGTACATCATAAACGCAAGCGCGGTAAAATAAACCTTTACAAAAGCGTTCGCCGTTTTCCGTAACAGCATATTTTCGCCCCCTTTCTCCCTTTTTACGATTATTTACCTACGGGTTCGGATTTGTAATCCGCGGAATTGTTCACAGCCTCGACAAGGAGCTTTCTTACCGAGTTTACTCTGTCTCGGAAAGTCTCCGCAACGCCGATCTTATAGTCTATGGCGACGTTTTCGCAGGATTCTCTGCCGTCAAGCGTAATTCCGAAGATTCTCAGGGCGTCATCGGCTGTTATCGCGTCCGTCTTTTCAAGAACTATGATAAAATGCGAATTTTCATTATAGAAATACATCGCTCTCATCTTAGCAAACGCCATTTTAAGGTCGTCCGCAAAGAGCTTTATCACCGCATCGCCGACATCTCTGCCGTGCGCGTCGTTTATCTCCCTTTGATTCGTTATCGAAACCGACACGATCACAGTTCCGTCATCGGGAATTTTTCTGCTCGTCTTTTTAAGGTACTTATCAAAGTACAGACGGTTGCGGAAGCCCGTTTTTTTGTCTGTATAGAAGTTTGAAATGATTATGTCGTTCATTCTTCCGAGAAGAACCGCACCGCCACAGCAAACGACCATTATAAAAACAAAGGCAATCGCGCTGTAAATACCGACGTTAATACTTGCGAGCGAGGAGGACGTCGAAAGAATGGATATATTTTTGCAGCCGAGGTACTCGTTATACTCGTTTCCCGTCTGTATCGTGTTTTTATAAAGCTCGGAAAGCTCGTCCGTAACGCTCTCTATCTCGCTCTTTATATCGGCTTCGATATTTGCGTAGTCGGGATTCGATATCTGCGTACACGTTTTTTCGGATTTCGCGCAGATCCCTCCGCATTTGCCTGTGCAGGCATCAAAAGCGTCAAGAACAAAATTACAATATTCCGTATCTATCGCCGCAAGCAGGTCGTTAAGGTTATGATCGCGCCATGCGTAGATAAGCTCGTCGTATGTAACGGTCTTGTCGCCCGATATTACGTTGCCGTCACCGTCGGTTATATCCTTTTCGTGGACGGTGTCGAGGATGTACTCATATGTGATATTTGTATTTCCGGACTCGCGCATTTTCTTTACATATACAGCCATAACCTCCTCGATATCGTCCGACATATCGATCTCGTTTCCCGCCTTTATCTTATTGTCGTCAATTCTCGTTCTGTAATTTGCGCGGAGAAGCGTGGCATTTTTCGTCACCTGATACTTGTATATCTTTGCGATAAGGTCTTTGAGCGTGACGCTCCTTATAAAGTCGAACTCGTCTATAAGGTCGTCGAACGACGTCCCCGTTTCTGTCGAACGGAAGTAAGGGTATGCCGCGTTGCGCTGATAAAGCACGTTTATCGTCTCTTCGATACATGAGTCGATATATTCGACGGTTTCAAGATAATCGTAATTACCCTCGTATATTTTTTCGGTCTTGTTGCTTATGTGCGCAACGTTTATATAGTTCTCGCCGAAAACGGAGAAATATGTGTCGAGAACCTCGTCGAGCATCATTCGCGCAAAGCCTTCACCTTCGTCGTTATACGCCGTAAACGAAACAATATACGTTGTCGGCTCGTAGACGTATTCCTCTCCCTCGTCGAGCTTTGCTTCCTTTCTGCGTTCCTTATCCGCGTCGGGAACAGGCGTTACGGACAGGCGCGAGGTGAGTTTATCCACCGAATAGTTCTGCGAGAGTGAAAGGCGGTCTATTACTTTACTCATAATCGCGGAGGATTTTATCTCTCCGACGTCAAGATCGGTATTTATCGGCGTTTTGCCCGACTCCGCCGCCTCGTAGTTGTAGTTTATTACCGCGGACGCGGTGAAAGTTCTCTGCTTTTTAAGCGAATAGTTCACAAAAACCGAAGCGAAGGCGGAAAGAATGAAAATATACGGAAAAAGCTTTTTTATATAGGTGAATATCTTTTTTTCTTCCATCATCTGCTTCTCCTTTTTCCGTTCACATTTTCGGATATTCCCTGCGCCGTTTTATAAGCCCAGAACGCAAGGTATGCAAGAACGAATATCGGCACCGCTTTCTTTACCTGCGACATTATGCCGTCCGTATAAACAGAGGCGGAAACACAGCGGTTCATACGGTTTGAATAGTATTCGCGTCCGATAGAACGCGCCTCCTCCGCAAGCACTTTGAGCGAAATCTGTATCTCTTTTATGAGTTCGTCCGCAGCCTGCTTATTTTCGTCGGTATTTCCGACGGCATTTTTGAATTTTTCTATTTTTAGTTCGTTATCCTTTATACTCTTTTCGAGCGTCGCTATGCTGCTGCTGAACTCAACCGCTTGCAGAGACAGCTCGTCAATGCCGATGTTCGTGCGACCCATATAGAAATTGCCGTCGTCCCCCAGCGTCGGCACGAGAACTATGCGCGCCATATCCTTATCATACCTTTTAACCGCGGCGGAAGTCGTGTTATAGGCGGCGTCAAGCTCCTCGCGGTCAAAACCGTATCTTGAATTTATGTAAGCGAGCCGTCTTTCGTAAACCTTGGCGTCCTTCGATATTCCGTTCTGCAAAACGAAAGCGTAGAGCGCATCATATATCTGCGACGAGCTGAGATTTGACGTTTTTGCCGCAAGCGACGCAAATGTGGCACCGTCAGATGACACAAACGATGAATTTTTATATTGAAGCCCGTAGAGATAATTTGTTATTTTGTTCGCCTTTTTTTGCAGGAGCGTCACCGCGTCCATATAGTCGAGATCTTCCGTCTCGGCATAAAAATTATCGAGAGAAATATCAAAATCATTTACATATTTATCGAAATAATAGTCTCTGTACGAATTGCATAGA
>CAKRPQ010000067.1 GCA_934385225.1 uncultured Eubacteriales bacterium | reverse complement strand
TGTATACACGGGTCATTCCGGGGAGGATTAACGGATAATGAAAGAAATAGTGTTTGTTGCAAAATATGACGCACAGCTTTGCGAAGCGGAGGAAAAAGCACCTCAAAAAAACGAAGTGAAAGTTCGACTCAAATATTCGGCACTGAGTGCAGGTACGGAACGGGCACTTATAACCGCCAATGAAGACGGTGACGACTGCTGCAAATTTGATTTTCCGAGCAGTTCCGGGTACAGCGGAAGCGGAATAATCACAGAGGTCGGTGATGGCGTCAACGAATTTGCTGTCGGTGACAGAGTTATGGTTCACGGCGGAGGTCACAGGCAATATTGCACGGTTGATAAGAAAGAAGTGGTTAAGATTCCAGACAATGTCGATTTGAAACATGCCGCATTTACCATTATTGCGGGATTTTCTCTTGCCGCTGTAAGAAAAGCAAATATAGAAATCGGGCATAATTGTCTTGTTTGCGGTCTCGGTCTTTTGGGCTTGTTTTCGGTACAGTACTTAAAACTGTGCGGAGCATTGAATATAATAGTATCCGATCCAATTCAGGAACGTCGCGAGCTTGCCCTTAAACTCGGTGCCGACTATGCGCTTGACCCAACCGATCCCGGCTATATTGATAATGTCAAAGCAATAACAGAATACAGCGGCGTGGATTCCGTAATAGAAGTCACAGGAAATCCGAACGCATTGAGATCCTGCCTGAAATGCACAAAAAAATTCGGAAAGGTAATACTGCTCGGATGTACAAGGAAACTCACAGAGATTGATTTCTACAACGATGTTCACCGTCCGGGCATAGAGCTGATCGGCGCACACAGCGGTGCAAGACCCGCTCTTGAATCCCGCCCCGGCAATTGGACGGAAATGGACGACTGCCGTGTTACATTAAATTACCTCGCAAAAGAGGCGTTGAATTTCGAACGTATGATAAGCGAAGTTCATTCTCCTATTGATGCACATTCCGTATATGAAAGACTTTGTCGCGGCACGTTGCCGATAGGTATAATTTTTGATTGGGATCGGCTGTGACCTAATCGGACTCGTTTTTTGGGAGGATATATGAACAGGATAAAAGTTGTTCAGTACGGAACATGGGAATGCTGTCATTCGGATCATATCATGAGTACAATGAGATCAATGCCGGACTTGTTTGAAATTGTCGGGGTGTGCGAACCGAACGAGCAACGCAGAAAACGCGCCATGAGCACCGAATGTTATAAAGAATCAAATTGGCTCACCGAAGAAGATGTTCTGACAAACAAGGCTCTTGACGCGGTAATCATCGAAACCGACGAGCTTGAACAGGATTTGGCGGCATTAAAATTTGTAAGTTCCGGATTTAACGTTCATCTTGAAAAACCGGGTGGCGCGACAGAAAGCTTTGAAAAAGCCGTTAAAATTGCGAAGGGAAACGGAACCGTTTTTCATATGGGATACATGTACAGATATAACCCGGCGGTAAAAAAAGCGATAGAGCTTGTCAGATCGGGGGCACTTGGAGAAATTAATTATGTTGAAGCCCACATGAGCATTAAATACTCGAGCGATATGCTGAATATGCTCGGTTCATTGCCGTCGGGAATGATGTACTATCTGGGCTGTCACCTCACCGATCTGATGTATAAAATAATGGGAAATCCTAAAAGAGTAATTCCTTATAATTTTTCAACAGGAAGCGAAAATTCTTCATGCACAGATACAGGATTTGTTTTATATGAGTATAAAAGGGGATATTCTTTTATTAAAACTTCGGCGGCAGAGGTGAACGGCGACGCCCGCCGCCAGCTCATCATCTCAGGCACGAACGGCACAGTTGAAATAATGCCGCTTGAAAATCCCCTCGACATACCCGGAATCATCTGTCCGCAGGATGTGAAATGTAAAATCACTTACAAAAATCACATTAAAAATGTGAGAAACTTTTCTATGCGAAGTGAAATTATACATTTCCCGCCATTTGGCAGATATGATGAAATGATGAAAGACTTTTATAATAAAATAAAAGGCGAAAAAGAAGAAGAATACACTTACGATTATGATCTCTCCGTTCACAATATGTTGATGAATTCAATCAAAGACAGCAACCGAACATTTTGATTTTTCGCAAAATTTAATTTTTTCAAAGAGACACAAATAACCCCGAAAGTCTGCGGCTTTCGGGGTTATTTCAAATTCGACAACTATTTTTATAAAATACTTTCAATAAATTTGTTCAGCTTATTCATATTTTCTTCAAGGCGGCGTACAAGCATAAGCTGGTTTCTCGCCCTGACGAGGTTATGTTCGGGGTACGCAATCCTAAAATATGTATCGCCTTCAAGATAATCGGTAAGGAAGCGGATTCCGACTTCATATGTCATAAGAAGCTCGCTGTACGGGAGGAGCTCAATCTCGCGCTTTGTCATTTTTCCGTCCATTCCGAGTACAAAACCGCGCGCGAACTGCTCGAACGGCTCAAATACAAAATTGACCTTTGAAAGATCAGCCTCGTCCTCCGCCGCGCTCGACGCTCCGAGGCGGAGTGCGTCACCGAAATCGTAGAGAAGCGAACCCGGCATTATCGTATCAAGGTCGATAAGGCAAAGGCACTCGTCTGTCGTTTTATCGAAAAGGAAATTGTTCAGCTTCGTATCGTTGTGCGTTACGCGGAGCGGTATGCTTCCGTCGGCAATGCCGCTTGTGACACAGGAAATATCGTTCTTATAGGAAAGGGCAAATTCAACGTCGGCTTTAACTTCTTTAAGTCTTCCCTTCTTATCCTCCGCTATCGCCCTTTCAAGATTCAGGAGTCTGCTTGGCGTATCGTGGAACTTCGGAATTACCTCAAACAGCTTTTCCGCGGGAAAATCGGAAAGCATTTTCTGAAATTTACCGTAAACGCTCGCAGCTCTGAAAAGCTGGGACGGGTCTGTCGTGTTATCGTGCGAAACGCCGTCGATAAAGCCGAACATTCTGTAATATTCGCCGCAGTCCTCCGCGTAGTTCTTTCCGTCCTTCGTTTTTATGATGGTGAGCGTTCCGCGCTCGGTATCCTCGCCCTCCTCGGCGAGCTTTTTCTTTATGTGAGCGGTCACAAGGTCGATATTGTTCATAAGTTCGATCGGGTGCGGGAAAACATTCGTGTTTATCTTTTGAAGTATATACTTCTTTTTCCCGTTAACGATGAATGTAGAATTTATATGTCCGTTTCCGTAAGGTTCTACCGTCGTCGCGTTCTCGTCCTCGCAGATGTCGAACAGCCGGGCGAGATCGAAAAGTTCATTTTCTGCCATGTCTGTTGCCTCTCAAAAATTCATTATGGTGCGGGTGACAGGACTTGAACCTGCACGAATAAACATAAGATCCTAAATCTTACGCGTCTGCCAGTTTCGCCACACCCGCATATATTTTATTATAACTCATTTTTTACGCAATGTCAATATCAAAACGCAAAAAGTGTGCAAAAGAAAGAGGACGGCAAAGACCGTCCTCTTTGATCTCAAATTCCGTTATTCTGCGTAGTTATCCGCATTTTCGTCGGAGGTATCGCCTGCTTCCGCATCGCTTGCGGCTGTATCTTCATCGACATCGGCGTCGGCTTTGGCGTCGACGTTGGCGGTTTCGGTCTCCGTCGGTCCTTCCTCGCTTTGCGTATTCGCCGTCTCTTTGTTCTCTTCCGATTTTTCGCTGTATTTGGCACGCTTTTCGGCAAGAACGGCTTTAAGCTCCTTAATTTTCACACGTTCGTTTTCGACTTCCCCGAGTGCCTCCGCGATCTCGTCCGAAACAACGCTCATTTCGGAGAGCATTTTGTAAGCCGCTCTGCCGAGCCTTTCGTATCTTTCGCAGAGCTTTGCCTCCTCTGCCTTGATCTTCACTTTTGTCGTCGTGACATCTGTAAATTTGACCGTTTCGCCCGCCGCGCGCGTAGCGACCTTTTTTGCTTTTTCTATAAATTCATCGAAACCTGACATATATCTTCTTCCTTTCGTAAATTCTGTTCCGAATCTATTATATGCCGAAAAAACGGCTTTGTAAAGTGTTTTTTATGAATTTTTACGCATAAATCCGCGCTTCCGTGAAAAAATAAGGGCGGAGGAAACGAAAAATGAATATTGACAAGAAAACCTACAAAAAATACGCGACCGCGCACGCGCCGAAATCCCCTGTCGTACCCGACTGCATAAAAGCCTTCTGCGTCGGCGGGGCAATCTGCGCTTTTGCCGAGCTGCTCACAAATTTATATATGATGCTCGGTATGGAAAAAGACGACGCGGGTACACTGACATCGGTAACACTCATTTTTCTCGCGGCTCTGTGTACGGGAATCGGTGTTTTTGACAAAATAGCGAAGTTCGCAGGCGCGGGTACTCTCGTGCCGATAACGGGTTTTGCGAACTCTGTCGTTTCGCCCGCCATTGACACAAAAAGCGAAGGACTTGTTCTCGGCGTCGGCTCCAAAATATTCACCGTTGCGGGTCCCGTGCTTCTCTACGGAACGCTTGCGGGCGCGCTTTACGGGGTTATATATTATATTTTCGGCTTATTCTGAATGCATATATTCTCTCGGCGATTTGCCGTACCGCGCCGAAAATATGCGGCTGAAATAACATTCATCGTCAAAACCTGTCGCGTGCGCGATGTACTTTACGGTCATTCTGCCTGTAAGGAGCATTTCGCACGCGCTTTCGAGGCGCAGTTTTGTAATATATTCGCGAGGAGACATACCCATGCAAGTGCTAAAAAGCCTTCCGAAATAGCTGTAACTGACACCGCAAAGCGCGGGAAGCAACGAATAATCGAAATCGGGAGCAGAATAATTCATGCGCATATATTCGACCGCAGGGCGAATAATCTCATATTTCCCGCTTTGAACATAACTGTTCTCCGACGATTTTTTAATTATTCTTATAACCTCATAAAACAGTGACATCGCATGCTCATAATATCCGACATTCTTTGCCTTCCAGACAGAATACATTTTTTCGTAAAGCGATCCCACACGCTCCCTTTCGGGAGCTTTTAATATAACCATTTCATTTTGAAATTCGCCTGTCATATTAAAGAAAACATCAAAACAGACACCGTTCTCGATCCGTGTTACGATATACTTCCCTTTTTTCTGCGTGATCGGGAGAAATCGCAAATCGCCCGCGTGAGTAACACCGATTTTATCGAGATATTCTGTCCGATGAACCCCGGAAACATTATAAATAAGCTCACACGATGCGCTGCATGGAGCATAGTGCGACACACGTTCGTCCGATTCGGAGCCATACTTCCCGATGTGACGTATCTCGGTTATGACGGTTTTGTCACTTAGAAAAATTTTCATTTTTTCACCCTATTAAATTATAACCGTATTTTTGGGGTTTGTCAATATTTTTGTATCACAGAATCCAAGTTTGCTCACAGAATCCATTGCAAAAAATTTTTCCGAATGATATACTGTTGTCAACCGGAAATTCGGAGGGATTTTATTATGAACGAAAGAATAAAAAAACTGACAGACAAAACAATCGCGGGAGAAATGTATGTTTATCCCGTGAAAACAGAGTATGACAGGTGCGACCTCTTTTTATCCCCGAAAAGAATGTCGGGCAAAAGAGTCTGCGAATACATAAGAAATCAAGAACCTTTGATTTTGGAGGAATCCTGTTTTACAGGACTTATAAAGTTTGACGATAGCGTTGAAGGAGATATATTCGGCAGGTCGGGTCACAAAAACTTCGGAATTGCCTGTGGAAATTTCTATAACAAACCCGTAGATAACCTTCGCACCTTTGAATGGCAGCACAGCGCGGGCGATTTCGGCAAAATAATCAGGATAGGAATAAACGGAATAAGAGAAGAAATAGAAAGTTCGGTATCGGTTCATAAGAATGACCCCGAAGCACTCGAATTTCTCGAAATCCAGTCGGATATATGCGATGCCATCGTGGATTGGGCACACAAATGCTCCGAAAAAGCACATCTGCTCGCGGAAAAGACCGAAAACGCAGAATACAAAAGGAATCTTGACAGACTTTCGGCATCACTTACGCACATTCCCGAAAATAGCGCACAGAGCTTTTACGAAGCCGTACTTTCTCTCTACGTATGCTACGGTTTTTTGCCCGACAGCATAGGTCTTATCGACAGATATTTATATCCTTACTACAAAGCCGACATCAATAACGGAAAAATTACGGCAGAAGAAGCAAAAGAGTATTTGCAGGAACTTTTCCTTATGCTGCAAGCAAGAATTCATAAAAGTTCAGACCGTTTTTACCGTGGCGGCGAATCACACTTTTGCGTCGGAGGCTACACCGAAGACGGTGAAGACGGGTTTAATGAGCTTTCAAGACTCGTCGTCGATGCACTTACGGAACTCCCGACGTGGATACCTCAGATCTCCCTCAGATGGACGAAAAAAACACCGCACGAAATTATGTACTATATGATGAACTGCGAACGCAACGACCCGAACAAGCGCATTGCTTTTGTTAGTGACGAACCGCGAATAAGAGGGCTAATGAATTACGAAGGGTTTTCGTATAAACAAGCGGTAAACTATACTATGATCGGCTGTAATGAAATAGCGCTCCCGGGTGAGATCGTATTAGGGTTCGATATGACAAACATTTTGAGATGCATTCAAAATCTGTTTACAAACCGCGCATATGATATTGAAAAAGCGAAAAATTTCGAAGAATTTTATTCGATATTCGAGGAGGAACTTTCAAAAGACCTCTGGGAATCCGACAAAATAGGAAAAGGCTTTCAGGATATCAGAGCACGTGACTGCAATCTTGTAAGTTGTTTTTTAATCGACGGCTGTATCGAAAACGCAAAAAGCATAACACAGGGCGGAACGCAGAATTATATAGCCGTTTCGCAGCTTATAGGAATTACAAATGTTATCGACTCGCTTTCGATAACGAAGCAGCTTATTTTCGATGAAAAAGTCGTTACAATGAACGAGTTGGTCGATGCTTTGAAAAGCAACTGGAACGGATACGAAGATCTCAGAACCTACATTCTGAAAAAGGGCAAATTTTTCGGAAACAACGATGAGCATTCAAATAAAATTGCAAATATGTTCTTCGGCAGTCTTGATAAATGGAACAATGTGAACACATTTCTATGCAAAAAATATGTTTTCGGCGATCTTATAGGCTACAACGAACATCATAAATTTTTCGGCGATAAAACGGCTGCAACTCCCGACGGAAGATACGACGGCGATCCCCTCAAATTCGGCATCGGACAATCCGAGGGAAAAGACCGTGCAGGGCTTACGGCACTTCTTTCCTCGGTTGCAAAATGCGATCCGTACTCAATACTCACAGGTCCGAGCGTAACAAACATAATGCTCGATGAAAAACTGATAAGAAACGACGAGAGTTTTGAAAAGCTTGTCACTATGTTCGAAACATATTTCAGAGAGGGCGGAACACACTTCCAGCTCTCATACGTCAAAAAGGAGGATCTTATAAACGCGCAGAAAGCCCCCGACAAATACAGGAGTCTGCGTGTTCGCGTATCTGGCTTCTCGGACTATTTTGTGTTCCTTAACGAAAATCTGCAAGACGACATTATTAAAAGAACAGAACATACAAGGTAGGAAGACTTATTCGCGCGGAAGAAATCGCAGAACTGGCATATTATCTCATGAGTGATTACGGAGAAATTATATGCGGACATACCGTTGTGGCAGACGGTGAAGTCAATGCCGCAACTTTATAAAAATATTTATAGCTTATAAATAATTAAAAATTGAGGAATTGACATGAATCAAAGAATTAAAAAACTTACGGAACTTACACTGAACGGAGATATGTATGTTTCTCCTGTGAAAACAGAATTTGACAGAGAGGATTTGTTTCTTTCAAAAATCGAGAGAGAGGTCAAGCGTCTTTGTGAATATATTAAAAATCAGCAGCCTATGATCACCGAGTATTCAAAGCTGACAGGATTTTTCAGATGCGACGGCAGTGTTGTCGGCGATGCGTTTTCGCGCGGCGGACACAAGGCAACCGAGGAGGCTTTGAGCTATTTTTACTTAAAGCCTATTGATAATCTGTCAACCATGGAGTGGCAGCACGCAACGGCTGATTATAAAAAAATGTTGGAAAAAGGAATTGGCGGAATAATCGACGAAATAGATAGTTCTCTGAAAATTCATAAAAAACAAGAGGAAACAGAGTTCCTTAACGGAATAAAAAAGGTTGCCGAAGCACTTATAGAATGGGCGCATATATGCTCGGAAAAGGCAGCAAAGCTGGCAGCGGAGGTTACAGATACGGAGCATAAGGAAAACCTTACGCGGCTTTCAAAAGCGCTGCTCAATGTGCCGGAAAATAAACCGTCGGGATTTTATGAAGCGGTGCTTTCAATCTATGTATGTTTCAGTGCAGACCCCGACAGCGTTGGAACTCTCGACAGATATTTAACGCCGTTTTACAGATACGATATTGAAAACGGAATTATCACCCGTGAAGAAGCAAAAGAATATCTTCAGGAACTGTTTTTGATGATTCAGGCAAAAAACCATCCCACACATTTCTTATTTACTCGTGGCGCGGAATCTCACTTTTGTATTGGTGGGTATTTGCCCGACGGAAGAGACGGTTTTAACGAGGTATCTCATCTTATTGTTGAAAGTCTTATGGAGCTGCCGATATACACACCGCAGATTACTTTGCGCTGGACAGAAAAAACGCCGCATGATGTACTGCGTTTCATGATGGACGCCGAAAGAAACGATATTAATAAACGAATTGCGTTCACAAATGATGAGAAGAGGATAAAATGCTATACGGAAATTTGCGGTATTCCGTACGAACGTGCTGTTTCATATACAATGGTAGGTTGTAACGAACCGGCATTTTTGGGAGCAATAACGGGCAGTAATTCAAAGGGAAATATTTTAAAATCGGTTGAAACGCTGTTTCATAAGAAATCGGAAAGCATTATAAACGCAAAGAGCTTTAATGAATTTTACGAAACTTTTGAAAAAGAATTGTTTTCGGATTTGAAGAAAATTTATGATTATGACGACAAATACAATCTTCTGCGCGCAAGAGATATAAATTATCTGTCAAGCCTGTTTTTCAACGGCTGTATTGAAAATGCCAAAAGCCTTACGCAAGGCGGAGGAGATGTGGTTATCGCTTCTCCCATGCTGATAGGCATAACAAATGTTATAGATTCGCTGATTACGGTAAAGCAGTTTGTTTTTGATGAAAAGCTGTTCACTATGCAGAAGCTTGCCGACGCGCTTAAAGCAGACTGGCGCGGATACGAAGATATGAGGAACGTCATTATCAAAAAAGGAAAGTTTTTTGGTAACGACGATGATTTGTCAAATTCCGTAGCACAGAGACTATATGAAAGCTTTTACAGATACCTCAAAGATAAAAGGAATGTATTCGGCTATCATTGGCTGATTGGAGATCTGCTCGGATACAACGAGCATCACAAATGGTTCGGCGAAAAAACAAAATCGACTCCTGACGGAAGGTTTGCGGGGGATTTATTGAAATTCGGAATAGGTCAGAGCGAGGGACGGGACAGAAACGGGCTGACGGCACTGCTGAATTCCATTGCGTCGCTTGACAAAAACGCAATCTCATGCGGTTCTACCGTTACGAATATTTCACTCGATGAGCAGCTTATAAAAAATGACGAATATTTTGATAAAACGGTGGATATGTTTGAAACATATTTTAAGAACGGCGGAATACATTTCCAGCTTACATACGTTTCAAAGGCAGATTTGCTTGCGGCAAAGAAAAATCCCGAAAATTACGGCAATTTACGCGTGAGAGTAACAGGATTTTCGGATTATTTTGTAAGGCTTAAAGACAGTATTCAAGACGATATTATCGAAAGAACCGAGCATACAAGGTGAACAGGATATGGATAAAGTGATGATTTTTGACGTGCAGCGTTCATCGTTTGTTGACGGTCCGGGCATTCGAACGACAGTATTTTTCAAGGGGTGCAATATGCGTTGCAAGTGGTGTCACAACCCCGAAAGCCAAAATCCGAAAAAGCAGATGCTGTTTTACGCGGACAAGTGCACGCATTGTGGAAAATGTCTTGAAGTATGCCCGAACCGTCTTGAAAAATGCACCTTCTGCGGGAAATGCGTTCTCTACTGTTCGTCGGAAGCACGCAGGATATGCGGCGAAGAGAAAACAGCGGACGAAATATTTGCAATAATTAAATCCGATAAATCTTTCTATGATGCAAGCGGTGGCGGCGCAACATTTTCGGGCGGCGAATGTATGCTTTATACGGATTTTCTCCTTGAACTGCTTGAAAAGTGCCGTGCGGACGGAATACATACAGCCGTTGATACGGCAGGAAATGTTCCGAGGAAATGTTTTGAAAAGGTAATTCCGTATACGGATCTTTTTCTATACGATATTAAATGTATCACGCCATCGGTTCACCGTGATTTTACCGGCGCCGACAACGCGCTCCTGATTGAAAATTATAAGCGACTTCTTGATGCCGATGCTGAAATTATTGTTCGTGTTCCTATGATACCCGAATGTAATGCAAACGATGAGGAATTCGAAAAGATCGCAGACTTCCTTCACAGATACCCTCCCAAAAAAGCAGAACTTCTCCCATATCATTCTATGGGAGAAGGAAAATACCGTGCGCTCGGATTAGGTGAACCGCAGATATTTACAGTGCCAAGCGAAACTTCAATGAAAAAATTCAAAAATATGATAGGAGATCTATTATGACAAAAATCAACAATTCGCTGCGTTCCACTCATTTCCTTATAACAGGCGGCGGAAGCGGCATAGGCAAGGCTATTGCCGAAAGATTGCTTGCAGAAGGCGCTACGGTTGTCATTGCGGGCAGAACGTCATCAAAACTTATCAAAACAGCAGATCAATTAGCTTCCGATCGAATTTTCACAACGGAAATGGATATTTCGGATTGTGATTCAATACCTGCGAAACTTTGTGAAGCAGAAAAACTCGCGGGCGGGCTAGACGGTTTCGTAAACTCCGCCGCGCTCGGTTCCGAACAGGCTCTCGGACGCGGTTATGAACCATGGGACATAACTCCCGACGAGTGGGATTTAATGAATGATATAAACTACAAAGGTGCATTTTTCCTTATGAGGGACGAGATAAACTTTCTTCTTGAACGCAATCGCCGCGGCAACATACTCAATATTGCCTCCAATGCCGCTTGTATGGGTATAACAGGATCATACGGCGCAGCCAAAACATCTCTTATACGCTGGACACGTTCTTTCGGAAATAGGTACGGCAAAAACGGCATTGTTATAAATGGAATTGCCCCGGGAGCAACATGTACGGAGATGATTTCGAGCTATGCAAAGTCAATCGATCAGCCGTATCCGCGTCATGCACTCGGAAGATTCATTCGTCCGGAAGAAATCGCCGAACTTGCCAAATATCTTTTGAGCACGGCAGGAGAAATAGTGTGCGGTCATACAGTCGTTGCCGATGCCGGCGATAATGCCGCAACATATTGATAAACTTCCCGCATACAAATAACAGACCGAGGTTTTCGCTTCGGTCTGTTTTATTATACCGCTTTTTACGGCAGGACTTCTCCCTCTATAAGTCCCTCGAAACACCCCGCGTCGTTGAACTGCACCCGAACGCCCTCGACATGCAGATAGCGTGCCGAAACATAATCGTATGTACTTAGCCGCCTGTCAAGCGCGTCATTCGACTGTGCACAGACGTATATCACAGCGCCCTCTATCTTGCTGACTATAAGCGTGTGATAATAATCGCCTTCGTCGTTCGCAAGCTGAATAACGTCGCCTATTTCAAGCTCCCACCGCCTGACCTCGCGCATAAATGGACCGACGCCGTCCGTGTTTCTTGTCATAAAATCGTAAAAAAATTCAACGCCCGTCCACGACGGTGCGCGGTCGCTCGACGAAATATAGTACCAGCCGAACGTCTGCGTGTAGTTCATAGTGCAGCTGCCCGCAAGAACGCACTGTGACACGAAGTTTGTGCAGTTGCCGCCCTGACCTGTGAAATCGGTAAAGAGAGGATTGCGGCTTAGTGCCCAGCGCCTCGCGTATTCAACGGCACGTTCTCTTATGTAAGGTTTTATTAACAGCATACCGACCCGCCTTTCATTAAATGTTCTGTTTAATTCTATGCGAGTATCCTTTCAAATGTGCTTTTCCGCTCCCAATTTTGAGAAATTACCGAAGCCACTTGCAAAAATTACTTTTTTCTGCTATACTAAAAGACGAAAGGAGCTTTTTATATGTTCACCTATTCGTACGTTCCGCCGAGAGACGTAAAAA
>CAKRPQ010000066.1 GCA_934385225.1 uncultured Eubacteriales bacterium | reverse complement strand
CCTGACAAGAGTGAAGACTGGTTCAGATTTATGATAGTTGACGACATGGGATACAAGGCATTTTCAAACGCCTACTTCCCCGCAGACCTCGAAAAATAATTTTTTCCATAAGGCTCCCGCTTGACAAGGCGGGAGTTTTTCGTTATCATATAAGGTAAATTACACGAAGGAAGCGCAAAGCAATGAATTTTTATGAAAGAACCGTTTATCACATATACCCTCTCGGCTTCTGCGGCGCACCGCGGGAAAACGACGGCATTGTAACAGACAGGATAAAAGAAACAGCCGAATGGGCACCCTATATCGCCTCGCTCGGCGCAGGCGGCGTATATCTCGGCCCCGTTTTTGAGTCGGGAACGCACGGCTACGACACAACCGACTACCGTAAAATCGACGCAAGGCTCGGCACAAATGAGGATTTTGCACACGTCTGCCGCACGCTGCACGAAAACGGACTCGGAATAATTCTCGACGGTGTTTTCAATCACGTCGGACGCGATTTTTTCGCATTCCGTGACGTCCGCGAGAAAAAGTGGGATTCGCCGTACAAGGACTGGTTTCACATATCGTTCGACGGAAACAGCGCATACGATGACGGCTTTTGGTACGAAGGCTGGGAGGGGCATTTTGAGCTTGTCAAACTCAATCTCGGAAATCCCGATGTAAGGAACTATCTCATAAACTCCGTCAGAGGCTGGATAGCGGACTACGATATAGACGGTCTGCGCCTTGACGTGGCATATATGCTCGACGGCGGCTTTATGCGTGAGCTTGCGGAGGCCTGCCGAAGCATAAAAAACGACTTTTTCCTTGTCGGCGAAATGATACACGGCGACTACAACCGTCTGCTCGGCACGCTCGACAGCGTGACCAACTACGAATGTTACAAGGGACTTTACTCCGCTTTCAACAGCATGAATATGTTTGAAATAGGTCATTCGCTCACTCGGCAGTTCGGCTCTGAACCTTGGTGTCTATACCGCGGAAGGCATCTTGCGTCATTTGCCGACAATCACGACGTAACGCGAATTGCGAGCATTCTCACCCGAAAAGAGCATCTTGTACCGCTATACGGGCTTCTTTTCGGTATGCCGGGTATTCCTTTCGTTTACTACGGAAGCGAATGGGGCGCGGAAGGACGAAAAGAAAACGGCGACGACGCGCTTCGTCCGTCGTTTGACGCTCCCGTGAAAAATACTCTTTCCGAGAGCGTATCACGCTTCATAAAAGCGAGACGGGACACTCCCGAACTTTCATACGGCGGTTTCAAAATCATTCACATGACAAACAGGCAGCTTGTCTTTGAGAGAAATTATAACGGCGAGGGCACCGTCATTGCCGTAAACGCGGACGAAGAGGGTTACTCGCTTCCTCCTCACGTTCTCTGCGGCGGTTACGATATTTTATCGGGTGAAGAGGGCGGCGATGTGAATTTTCTCCCGCCTTTCTCGGTCAGATACGTAAAAAGGTAAAAAATATGTTAAAAAACATTCCGAATATTTGAAAAGCCCTTGATTATCGGCAAAAATATGGTAAAATATATATGAAAAATCATTCAAGTATCAAGAAGGAGATTTTTATCATGAGTGCTAAACTCGAAAAATTAAAAGGTTTTGACGGAATAGAAGGTCCTGTCCTCACGATAGTAATGGACGGCGTAGGTCTTGCCCCGAAAACAGAAGCGAACGCGGTTGCGTGCGCATACACACCCACACTCGATATGCTTATGGCAAAATACCCCATGGTCAAGCTCAAAGCACACGGTACGGCAGTAGGACTCCCGTCCGACGACGATATGGGCAACTCCGAGGTCGGTCACAACGCTCTCGGCGCAGGTCAGGTGTTTGCACAGGGCGCAAAGCTCGTTTCGCAGTCGATAGAAAGCGGTAAGATGTTCGCCTCCGACACATGGAAAGAACTTATCGCAAACGTAAAAACGAACGGCACCGTTCTTCACTTCATCGGTCTTTTCTCGGACGGCAACGTTCATTCACATATAGATCATCTTAAAGCAATGATAGCCGAAGCCAAAAAAGAGGGCGTAAAGACTGTTAGAATTCACACTCTTCTCGACGGAAGAGACGTCGGAGAAACATCTGCGCTTGACTATATCGAACCCTTTGAAGAATTTCTCGCATCGCTCCGCAGCCCCGATTTTGACATAAAAATCGCAAGCGGCGGCGGCAGAATGCAGATAACAATGGACAGATACGAGGCAGATTGGAGCATGGTAGAGCGCGGCTGGCACACGCACGTTCTCGGCGACGGCAGACAGTTCGCATCGGCAGCCGAGGCGGTAAAGACATACCGCGACGAGCTTCACGTCATTGACCAGGATCTCCCGCCCTTCGTTATTGCGGAAAACGGAAAGCCCGTAGGCACGATAAACGACGGTGACAGCGTCATCTTCTACAATTTCAGAGGAGACCGTTCGATCGAAATTTCAAAGGCGTTTGAGGACGAGAAATTCGACAAATTTGACAGAGTTCGTTTCCCGAAAGTCGTTTACGCAGGTATGCTCGAATACGACGGCGACCTTCATATACCGCACAAGTACCTTGTTTCGCCTCCCGAAATCACAAACACCATGAGCGAATACCTTGTAAGCACGGGTGTTACACAGCTTGCTATCTCCGAAACGCAGAAATTCGGTCATGTAACCTATTTCTGGAACGGAAACAAGAGCGGTAAGTTCTCCGAGGAGCTTGAAACATACATCGAAGTTCCGTCCGACGTTGTTCCCTTTGAGCAGAGACCCTGGATGAAGTGCGCCGAGATCACGGACAAGCTCATCGAATGCCTCGAAAGCGGAAAATACAGATATCTGCGCGTAAACTTCCCGAACGGAGATATGGTAGGTCACACGGGAAATATGGAAGCAACGCGTTGCTCCATGGAGGCTCTTGACCTCCAACTTGCGAGAATACTCGCCGTCGTCGACAAGCTCCACGGTGCTGCGGTAATCACCGCAGACCACGGAAATGCCGACGAAATGTACGAGCTTGACAAGAAAACACACGAGCCGAAGGTTGGCAAGGACGGCAAGTTCAAGGCAAAGACGAGCCATACGCTCAACCCCGTTCCGTGCATCGTTTACGACAATTTCAGCGCGGACAAATATACTGTAAAACCCGACGAGGGCAAGTTCGGTCTTTCCGACGTCGCCGCAACCATGGTAATGCTCATGGGTTACGAGCCGCCGAAGATGTGGGACGCGTCTATTATCAAAGTAAAATAAAAAATAATTTTGGGACTGTTAAAAACGTTGAGTTTTTAACAGTCCCCTTTTTTAATTTTTTGTGAAGTTCTTTTTTCGAGCAATTTCTCGGACGCCGGGGAATATAATAATATTAACGCAATGATATATCATTGGCAAAGATAAAAGGAGAATATTATTATGCCCGAAAAAACGGAAAATACATTAAGTCCGCACGAGAACGAATACTGTACATACGCGGGTCTGATAAGGGATCGACGTCCGAGTGCGTTTTCATCGCTTATAACAACAGAACAAAACGAAAATGCAGACAAAGACAAAAATGAAAAAAGCAGTGCCAAAATCGAATTTTTCAGCACCCCGATAGGAATCGTCATAAATGCATCGCTTTCGGGATTTTCCTCACTCGACGACGGCTATGATGCCTGCCATATGGAGATCGACGGCAAAAGAAACATAGGTAAAAACGAGGAAAAGGCATACAATTACCGCGCCAGAACGTCAAATCTTCCGCCCGTGTTTTTGCGCGGCGGACGCGGTTATGTTTCTTTTATGACCGATCGCTTCACACTCTGCGACATAATCGGAAGAAAAATCACCCTTTCACGCGGTGGCAGACAAATAGCGTCGGGCTTTATCAAAGAGGCAAGTTCGTTCGGAAACTGAAAAATATGCTCCGAATAAGATTTACATCTTTCGGAGCATATTTTTTATTTTGTTTTGAATATCACGGCATCGCACGCATTGATTTTATCGGGATTACCGTAAATAACCTCGTACCGAATTCCGTCTGCAAATTTCACGCACATCTCAACATCTTCATCGGAATAGTTAACAGCAACAACATAATATCCATCGTCACACTTATGTTGCGTAACACCGACAAGAGGGTTTGAAGACGTTGCGATTTTACCGAGGTCAAGCTCCTCTGCCGCTTTTTTATATATTTTATAGTATGGCAAGTCTTTATCTGTAAACACGCCGCATTTATCCCAAAGATTTTTTTCAAGCGGAAAATTAAGAACATAAATATTGCCTTTTCCGTATTTATTCTTTGAGAAAATAACTGTTCCGTCTTTATCGGAGGCGATAACATCAGCTCCTATTGACGAAAGCAGGTATTTTTTACAGTATTTGAACGGGAGTTCCGTGTCGTCAAACGAGCAGATGTGTTCCGAAAAATCGTTCATCATTCCTCTTGATTTAAGTCCCGTAACACTTTCAAAAGTTGTTATCATTCCTGTATCTATTGTAAAAAGCACTGTTGCTCCCTCATTTGCCCTTTCAAAAAGCGAATCAAGCAATTCCTTTCCGAAAGGTGACCAACCGCATATCGACGGAACAATATACATTTTAACCTTTGGAAGCTTTTGCTCGCAATATGCGAATTCCATTTCAAGCCCCACTTGCTTCGCAAGTATGTAAGAGGTAACCGCAATATGCCAAAAATCCTGATCCTTAGTTGTTACGCATACAGCATCAATGTCACGATTCGGAAGCGCATCCGGTAAATTCTCGAATTCTTTTGTCAAGCGCTTCATCTCCAAAGCGACAGGCTTTGGACTACGATCCGAGTAAAGCAATCCGAGTTCTCTTTCAACCATACTCCATGAATACGGAGGATTTTTCAGATGAAGATGTTCATGCGAACACCACCAAAGGTAACCGAGCGAGCCGTTTGCATACCCCGAGAGAAGGTTAACGCGCAAAAATTCTGCCGAAACAGATTTGCAGCATACCATATCGTTAAATGTTCCGCTTTCCTGTATCATAGCAGGTTTTCCGGAAACACTCGAATAATAGACAACCTGTGCCGTAGGAACAAGTGTAGTCCTCAGTGTATTTACAGGCTCAACATCTCCCCCGACAGTGGGTGACGGGTATGGATGCGGGCAAAGCACATCGGTAAGTTCCCCCTGATCCTGTATCGTCCACGGATTTTCATTCTGATTTACACCGAGAGAATGCATTCCGGACATAATAATTCGGCTGTTATCTTCGCTGAGTATTGCATTCCTTATTGTTGAAGTCCAGAGCCATGCCTCATCCTCGTTTCGGGCTTCGCCGAGACAGTTGCACTCATTTCCGAGATCCCACGCTACAATTTCTTTCCTGTTTTTAAATCTTCTGACAAAACCGCGTGCGAATTTTGTTTCCCATTTAAGCATTTCGGGATCACTTATAGGATTTTTGCCTTCAAGTGCAGGCGGGACAAAAAGCCTTCCGCTCATCCAACCGGTAATTATGGATACTATAAGCCTTATGTTTGTTTTTTCGGCAATATCACAGAAACTTTCGAAATGTTCAAGCATTATAGGGTCAAGTCCGAATTCATCTAAAAGCGGTCTGTCATCGGAAAGGCGGTATTCCATATGTTTTCCGTGCCATCCGCGAAGATGCGTTATCGGCTGAAAATCACGCCAGTTAGGAAAAACACGCAAATATCTCACTCCGTTCTCCGAAAGTGCGGAAAGATCCCGAAACACCGAATCGGCATCCCAATTCTTCCACATATCCGTGCCGGATTTTGAATCCCAAAAATTACAACCTATCATATAATTCATACTGTACTCCGATCTGCCACTGCCAAGACGGCAGTAAAAGATTTTCAAATTCGTAAAATTCCATGTTACTGTTTTCAATTATATCATAGTTAAACCGACACTGTCAATATAAAAAATCAAGTTTTTAATTAAAAAAAACACCACTATTGACAAAACGCAGCGTTTAAAGTATAATTACATTATCTAAAAAGCGAAAGGACGATAAAACGAAAATGCAATTCGTCGCAACCTGCCTGTTCGGGCTTGAAAAACAACTCGGAGAAGAAATCGACGCGCTCGGACTAAAAAGAATTGAAACGATAGACGGACGCGTCACATTCGAGGGAAGCCCCGATGACGCCGCAAGAGCAAACATAAATTTAAGAACCGCGGAACATATTTTTATAAAAATCGGAAGTTTCACGGCGACGACATTCACAGAACTTTTCGACGGCACAAAGGCACTCCAATGGGAAGAATATATCGGCAGAAAGGACGCATTTCCCGTCAAGGGACACGCGATAAAAAGCACTCTCTTTTCGGTTCCCGACTGCCAGAGCATAATAAAAAAGGCGGTTGCGAGCCGCCTTGGCGAAAAATACCGTTCCGAATGGCTATCGGAGGACGGCGACAAATATCAGATTGAATTTTTCATCTTCAAGGACGTCGCCACGCTGATGATAGACACTTCGGGAACACCTCTCCACAAGCGCGGTTACAGACCGGCGGCGGGTGCGGCGCCTCTTCGCGAAACGCTCGCGGCGGCGGTCGCGCTCACATCAAGACCTCGCGAGGACGTGCTTTTCTGGGATCCTTTCTGCGGGTCGGGAACGATAGCGATCGAAGCCGCGATGATAATGACAAACCGCGCGCCCGGACTTTCCCGTTCTTTTGCGGGTGAGTGTTTCTCCTGTCTTCCCGGCGACTCGTGGGACGAGGCACGCGATGAGGCAAAATCGAAGATAAACGACAAATCGGGCTTTGAAGTATATGCCTCCGACATCGATGCCTCGGTTCTCGAATACGCAAAGGCAAACGCCGAAAGAGCGGGTGTTGCGACGCACATAAAAATATTCAAAAAGAATGCCCTGACTATCGAAAAACCCGACAGGCGCGGTACGATCGTCTGCAATCCGCCCTACGGCGAGCGTATGATGACGGAAAAAGAGGTTCGCGAGCTTTACGGAAAAATGGGGCGCGTCTTTTCGGCTCTTTCGCCTTGGCAGATATACGTTCTGACGTCCTGCGAGGACTTTGAGCGTCTATACGGCAGACGCGCCGACAAAAAACGGAAGCTCTACAACGGTATGATTCCCTGCAACCTCTACCAGTTCTTCAAACCCGTGAAAAAATGATTTTACCCTTTCGGTTTTCCTCTGAAAAGGAGTGCCGCAAGATAACCGAAACAAATTGCCGCCGAAATTCCTCCCGCAGCGGCTGTAAGACCGCCTGTAAGAGCACCGAGAAGTCCCTTTTCGCCGACGGCTTTCTTTACGCCCTTTGAAATCAGATACCCGAAGCCTGTAAGAGGCGTCGTTGCGCCCGCACCCGCAAACTTCACAAGCGGCTCGTAAAGACCGACCGCTCCGAAAATTACGCCGACGACAACGTAGCAGACGAGTATCCGAGCGGGTGTAAGCGCGGTTTTATCTATAAGAATCTGCGCGATAACGCAAAGCACTCCGCCAACGACGAAAGCCCATACATAATCCATAATACTACCCATTTTACACAGCTCCTTTAACGCAAATGAGATGCGCGATACCCGGTATTCCGAGACCCTGCTTTATGCTGTCAGGGCTCATAAGCGCTCCCGTGCCGATAAGGAGCATATTTTTTATTCTGCCGTCTTCAAGCCTCGGCAAAAAGTAAGACGCAAAGACCGCGGCACTGCACCCGCAGCCCGACCCGCCCGAATGTGTGTCCTGTTCCCCTCGGCTGTAAATCATCATGCCGCAGTCGTTAAGACGGTCAAGTCCGTCCGTTATTCCCTCGGCGTGGAGAAGGTCACGAAGGATCGCATTCCCTTCAAAACCGAGATCTCCCGTCGCAATGACATCGAAATCGGACGGTTTCTTTCCGCTCTCGGCAAAGTATCTAAGCAGCGTGTCCGTCGCCGCAGGTGCCATTGCCGCGCCCATATTAGACGCGTCTCGTATTCCCTTTTCTACGGATATGCCCGGCATTGCATCGACTATCTCCGCCTTTCCGCTTGCACTGTCCGCACTTCCGAGAATAAACGCCGCCGCGCCCGTTACGGTCCACTGTGCCGTAGGCGAGCGCTGCGCGCCGTATTCTATCGGCGTTCTGAACTGCCGCTCCGCGGAGCAGTTGTGCGACGAAGCAACCGACATCGCGTGCTCGTATATACCGTTTTTTGTCATTACCGACGAAAGTATAAGTCCCTCCACCGCAGTCGAACAGGCACCGTAAAGCCCGAAATACGGAACATAAAAATCAAGAAGTCCGTAAGCGGAACTTGTACACTGATTGACAAGGTCACCCGCAAACATTACCCCTATATCCTTCTCTGTCATACCGCATTTTTTGAGCGCGGTATTAGCCGCAAGGCGCTGCATTTCTGCCTCGGCTTTTTCCCATGTTTTCTGCCCGAAAGTGTCATCCTCATCGTGAAGGTCGAAGACGTCGCCGATAGGACCGTCGTGTTCCTTCTTTCCGACGACGGACGCAGAACCGAGGATCGGCACGCCAAGCCTGATTATTGATTTTTTCATTTTACCACTCCGTATATTTTATCACTTTCAGTTTTTCCGAATTGCACTTTTTTATGCGTTCCGCGCGTTTATTTTCGGTATTATTGACTATCACAGGTCACTTGACAAAAATGCGATTTTGAAGTATAATATTATAGTTAATCAAATACGGAGGTTTCATTATGAAAAAAAATAAAATATCCGTAAAAATAATATCCTTTTCGCTTGTCCTCGCGCTGGGTTTGGGAACAGCCTTTTCGCTTTCCTCCTGCAAAAAAGATGGCGGTGAAACGATCGACACCGAGACCGTTTCGGACACAATCGCCGAAACTCTACCCGCTGTGACTGAAACGAAAGCTGCCGAAACCACCGTTCCCGAAACCGAGGATACGGGTCTGCTCCGCACACCTGTCGATAACGAAAAAGCGGTGCAGTTCATAAAATTAAAGTACGAAAGTGCCGTAGAGCTCATAAAATTGCTGCCGCCCTACAAGGAAAACATTCCCTACAACGCAGACAAAGCCACTTTCTCCGACAGCGACGGAAATCTTTACTACAAGGTTGATTTTCCGTTTATTGAAGATAATGCGGACACCGCGGAAAGCGGAGAAAATGTCAAAGACCCGTTCGATCAGTTTACGGAATACATAACTTCGACCTTTGCGCCGAAGTATGCGGAAGAACTTTGCAGTCTCGCAAAAGAATACTACACCACAATAGAAAACACCCTTTGCTTTATGCCGCCCGAAACGGAATATGAAGTAAAAGAGCTGAAAATAGCGGATGCAAACGACAGAGAGGTCATTTCGGACGAATTTTTCCTCAGCAAATTCACCGACTCTCTTTTCAGATATACCGAAAAAATCACTTACGAAAAAATGAGCGAGGACGACACGGACAATGTGGTTTTCATCGACTACATTTTCGAAAACAAGGGCGACGGCTGGCACTTTACGTCCTTTCCGACGCTCGACTGAAACACGATGCAGACGCGCTGGCGCGCGTTTACATATATTATCAATGTCATATAAGGAGGTGAAAAATTGAAAGGTGAACTAAAATGCAGCGAGCTTTTTGAGAGGGGTCACAGCGCCGCAGAGAAGCTGATTTTCTCCTGTGAATACCCTTGGGAGATTCTTCCGCACATTAAGGATTTCATTCTTGAATACGGAAAAACTCTTGAAAGCGAAAAGTATTATTCTCCGTCGAAGAACGTCTGGATCGCGAAAAGCGCGAAAGTCAGCCCTCTCGCGTCGATATCCGCGCCCGCCGTCATCGGTGAAAACACAGAAGTCCGGCAATGCGCGTTTATACGCGGCAGCGCTCTTGTCGGCGACGGCTGCGTCATCGGCAACTCGACAGAGCTTAAAAACTGCATAATCTCGGACGGTTGTCAGGTTCCGCATTTCAACTACGTCGGTGATTCCGTTCTCGGTTACAAATCGCATATGGGCGCAGGCTCGGTGACGTCAAACGTCAAAAGCGACAAAACGCTCGTGACGATAAAATCGGGAGACGAAAAAATCGAAACGGGACTCGAAAAAATGGGCGCGATACTCGGCGACTTTGTCGAAGTAGGCTGTAACAGCGTTCTGAACCCCGGCACCGTCATAGGTAAACACACAAACGTTTACCCGCTTTCCTCGGTAAGAGGAGCTGTCCCCGCTTACAGCATTTTCAAAAGCGGAGAAAACATCGTAAAAAAACAGTAAGAAAGGAATTTTAGAATGGGAAGACTTTTCGGAACAGACGGTGTAAGAGGCATCGCAAACACGGAACTCACCTGCGAAAGAGCGCTCGAAATAGGGAGAGCCGCCGCAGAAGTTCTCGCAGACGGTTGCCGCCGCAGACCGCTTTTCGTTGTCGGTTCGGACACAAGAACATCGTCCGATATGCTTTCGTGCGCGGTCACGGCAGGTATCTGCTCAATGGGAGCGGACGTTATCAGTCTCGGCGTTGTACCCACTCCCGCGGTTGCTTATCTTGTCGGAAAGTACAAGGCTGACGCGGGCGTTATGATCTCGGCGTCTCACAACCCCTCCGAATTCAACGGAATCAAGATTTTCAGCGGAGACGGCTACAAGCTCCCCGACGCACTCGAAGAGAGAATCGAAGCGATAGTTCTCGACCACGAGTCAAGACTCACTCCGCCAGTAGGCGCAGGTGTAGGAAAGGTTTCGTATGCGCAGAAAGCCGCAAAAGATTACATCGACCACGTCAAGAGCAGTGTTCTCTACTCGTTCAAGGGACTTAACATTGCGGTCGATTGCTCAAACGGAAGTGCAAGCAGAACGGCAAGGCAGCTCTTTGAAGAACTCGGCGCAAACGCTCATATTCTCTGCGACACGCCCGACGGCTCTAACATTAACGCGAACTGCGGCTCGACACACATCGAAAACCTCGCAAAATACGTTGTCGAAAACAAGCTCGACTGCGGCGTTGCCTTTGACGGAGACGCGGACAGATGTCTTGCGGTCGACGAAAAAGGAAATATTATCGACGGTGATATGATAATGGCAATATGCGCACTCGACCTCAAAGAAAGAGGAAGACTGAACCACGACGCAGTTGTCGGAACTATCATGACAAACTTCGGCTTCGGAAAATTCTGCGAAGCGAACGGTCTCAAATTCGTCGCGACAAAGGTCGGCGACAGATTCGTGCTTGAAGAAATGCTCCTTGAAGATTATTCGTTCGGCGGCGAACAGTCGGGACACGTAATTTTCAGAGATTTCGCAACAACGGGCGACGGTCAGCTCACGGCTTGCCAGCTTCTCTCGCTTATCGCTCGCAAGGGCAAAAAGCTCTCTGAACTCGCGTCCGTCATGACAAGATACCCGCAAACCATTGTCAACCTGAAAGTTTCTGCGGAGGCAAAGGTGCTCTTCTATACCGACAAGGATATAAAGGACGTTATCGACAACGCAAAGAACGCTCTCGGCAAGACAGGCAGAATCGTTGTTCGTCCCTCAGGTACAGAGCCTCTTATCCGCGTTATGGCTGAGGGCGAAAACATGGAGCAGATTGAAAAAATCACCGCAGAGGTAGCCGACGTTATAAAAAAGCGTCTCTGTGCAAAGTAATTTCGTAAAGAAAAGCGCCAGACCTTGATAAACCAAGGTTAACGAGGACGGGAATTATCGAAAATTCGGCGGATATTCCCGCGGCAGACGCAAACTGTCGCAGTTTGAACACAAATATACGGACAACCGTAAAACAAAAGAACAAACAAAACACTTTTTCAAAAATTCAAATGAAAGATCGGGCATATGTCCGGTCATTCGGACATATATCCGAACAGGTATATACATATGTGTGGTATAATCGGATATACGGGAACGAAAAAAACAGTTCCGATACTGCTTGAAGGACTTCGCGCGCTTGAATACCGCGGCTACGACTCGGCGGGAATCGCCGTTGCGGAAGAAGGCGGACTCGACATTGCAAAGTCAAAGGGCAGAATCGACAATCTCGAAGAAAAGATAAAATCGACGGACAAAGTCTGGGACGGCACCTGCGGCATAGGTCACACAAGATGGGCTACGCACGGCGCACCGTCCGACCTCAATTCGCACCCGCACAGAGCTCCGTCGCTTGCACTTGTACACAACGGAATAATCGAAAACTACGCAGAGCTTGCGGAAATGCTCAAAAAAGAGGGCTACACGTTCGTCTCCGAAACCGACACGGAGGTTGCGGCAAAACTCATCGACTACTATTTTGTAAAGCTCGGAAACCCCGTCAAGGCGATTTTTGAAGCGGCGGATATAATCAGAGGCTCGTATGCTTTCGGAATTATTTTCGACAGCATTCCCGACACCATCTTTGCGATAAGAAAGGACAGCCCGCTTATCGTCTCGGCAAACGAGGAGGGCGGTTTTATTGCCTCGGACGTACCCGCAATTCTCGCGCACGCAAGCACCTACTATCCTG
>CAKRPQ010000065.1 GCA_934385225.1 uncultured Eubacteriales bacterium | reverse complement strand
TCGCCGCTTGCGAGCGGCGACAAGGGCTATGCGCCCTTGACCGCACTCGCCTTTTGAAAAAGGCGAGACGAAAACTTTCAACAATCGGTGAGGCGAAAACTTTCACTAAAAGGCTTAACCACCCCGTTCTACACACCCCGAAATCGAAAGGTGAAAAATGAAAAAATTAAAAATTCTGTCAGTTTTGACAATAATCGCCGCCGTTTTCCTTTCACTCTGCTCCTGCGGCGGCAAAGCACCCGCGCTTGACGATATTAAGGACGAGCTTGTCTCCGTAATTGACAAGTCCGCCGAGGTCAATCTCGTGCTTTTCGGTGAAGGCGTGCCTGTCTATTCGCGCGACGACGAGGAAAATTACAATATCTATAACGGTATGACAGAAGGTCTTTCGGGCTATGAACTTGTCCGCGACGAATCGCCCTATCAGACGACGGAGGAACTCAAAAAACTCGCCGAAAGCGTCTACGCGCCCGATTATATCGACCCGATAAGCGAAATACTCTTCGTCGGCTACGCGGACGAGGATGTCGGCGTTACCGCGGCAAAATTCTATGAGTGGGACGGCAGACTTTACCGCAATATGAACTTCAAAAACTACGTCACGTCCGTCCGCACGTTCGATTACGACACGATGAAGATAGTGAAACCGTCAAAGGCAAAGTACATAAACGTCTCGCTCGAAAGCACGCTTGACGGCGAAAAATCGACCGTCACTCTCGCGTTTATACTCACGGCGGACGGCTGGCGGCTCGATACGCCGACCTATTAAAAATGTTCACAAAAGATAAATCGTTTTATAAAAAACTGCTCTCGCTTATGAGTATAGTCGTTTTGCAAAATGTCGTCGCTTACAGCGTCAATATGGCGGATAATATTATGCTCGGCTCGTACAGCCAGAGCGCGCTTTCGGGCGCGGCGACGGTAAATCAGGTGCAGTTTATGACACAGCAGATAACGCTCGCCATAGGAGACAGCCTTGTCGTTCTCGGCTCGCAGTTCTGGGGAGAAAAAAGGACGGAACCGATAAGAAAACTTACGGGAATCGCACTTATTTTCGGTTTTGTACTCGGCTTTGGCGTTTTCGCCTGGACGAGCCTTGACCCTGCGGGCGTTCTCGCTATTTTCACCGACGACGAGGGTTATATCGCCGAGGGCGTTAAATATCTCGAACTTATACGCTTCACATACCCGATATACGTCATTACGACGGTACTTCTCTCGGCTCTGCGCTCGGTCAAGACCGTCGGAATCGCGCTGTGGGTGTCCGCTTCGTCGCTTCTTCTCGACGTAGGAATAAACTACGTCCTCATTTTCGGCAAGTTCGGTATGCCCGAAATGGGAATTAAGGGTGCCGCCGTCGGAACTCTTGTCGCGCGCGCCATGGAGCTTGTCACCGTTCTCGTTTATCTCGTTTTCATCGACAAAAAACTGCGCCTTTTCACGCAGAATATCTTCGCTTTTACGAAAGAACTGTTCGCAAAATTTTTTCGGATACTGCTCCCGTCGTTCATCTCGAACTTTGTGTGGAGCATTGCGACGCCGATACAGACTGCCATTCTCGGTCACCTCTCAAAGGACGCGATTGCGGCAAATTCCGTGTCAGTTACTATGTTCCAGTATCTTAAAATCATCGTCATAGGCGAGGCGTCGGCGTCCGCCGTCGTTATCGGCAACACGATAGGCGAAACGAAAGGCGACGGAAACGGAAACGAAAAGGTAAAGGAGTATTCGCGCACGCTCCAACTTATGTATATTCTGTTCGCGCTCGCGCTCGGAACGCTCCTGTTCTTCCTTCGGGGACCGTACCTGTCCCTTTACGACCTGTCTCCGACGGCGATGGAAATGGCGGACGAAATACTCATACTTATGTGCTTCATTTTCGTCGGAATGGCGTATCAGATGCCGACGAGCGTCGGGATAATCAAAGGCGGCGGAGACGTGAAGTATGTTATGTTCTTAAATCTTGTTTCGACGTGGGGAATAGTTATGCCGCTCTCGTTTGCGGCGGCGTTCGTCTGGAATCTGCCGATAGTGTGGATAGTCGCGCTTCTCAATTCGGATCAGATATTCAAGTGTATTCCGATTGCGATACATACCGCGCGGAATAGGTGGATAAAAAGACTGACGTAAAAAAAGGATTTTCTGTTGACAAATGATTATATAAATGGTACAATGAACACGGCGTAAAAGCCGTGTTTATTTGTTTTATTTTATGACCCTTCCGTTTGGGGAAGTTTTGATCAACCTTTTTCAAAAGGTTGCGGTATCCAAAGGCGGAGCCTTGGTCGCCGTCCGCAGACGGCGAAATGTTCTCGGCGCTTCTTTTTCCGCAAAGCGCTTTTTCTTGCGCCTGTCGCGTGGGGAAAAAGGGCGTTAAACGGTGCTGCACGACTTCACGGCTGCGGGTGAACAATCCCTCCGTCTTGCCGCAAAGCGGCAATCCACCTCCCTTTACACAAGGGAGGCAAAAAAGATAGCGAAACTTTCGCAAAAGGCTTGACCTAAACTTTTAACAACACAAAATCCACAACACACAATTTGAAAGGGGAAAATTATGGCACTCAAAAAAATGTACACAAAAGAACAGCTCTTCGACATGGTGAAGAAACTCTACGAGGACGACAGCATTACAGCCTTTGGAGAAGAGGTTGACGGCGGCAAGCAGATGCCCTCCGTTCTTCTCGAAAAATTCAAGGCTGCAACGGGCAGATATCCCGCAGTCCTCGGCGTTGACCTCGCCTGCTACGGACTTCAAATTCCGAGTATGTCCGTAAAACAGATGGAACAGGCGGCGGAAGAACTCTCCGAATTTGCTCACAACGGCGGTATCGTTACGGCGTCGTCGCATTTCGCAAATCCGTCGGGAAATCCCGGCGATTCCTGCCGCGGTCACCTCGGTTTTGAGGACAAGTGGGAGGAACTTCTGACCGAAGGTACAGAACTTAACACTATCTGGAAAGCCGAACTCTATCTTGACGCGCGCTTCCTGCGCCTTCTCGGCGAAAAGGGCGTTCCCGTTCTTTGGAGACCTCTTCACGAATGTAACGGCGGTTGGTTCTGGTTCTGCGTAGAGCAGGGCGATTGGGAGCACAGCCACCTTATCCCGAAAGAGCTTTACACAAGAGCATGGAAGTACATCTACAACCTCTATGTGAACGAGCTCGGTCTTACAAATCTTCTCTGGGTCTATGCGCCGAACATCACGGGCAAGAAAGAGATGAACCTCTACTGCTACCCCGGCGACGAATACGTTGACGTTATCGGCTACGACTGGTATACGGGCGGAAATTACGAGGTCGATAACGACGGCAAAACGCACGACGTTCTCGCATCTGTCGGAAAGCCCGTCGCAATCACCGAATTCGGTCCTACGGGCGACGTTCTCGCAGACAAGGACCACGAGCAGAACGAGGACGGCTACTTCAACGGCAGAGATATGCTCGCTCTTCTCGACCGTCTCCACGCGGACGGCAGAAAGACCGCATACGTTATGACCTGGACATGGCACTGGGGTATTTATTCCTGGAAGTACGCGGACGAGCTTATGGCAAACGAAAAGGTCGCCGATCTTGACCGCATGGCAAAGCTCTTTGACGAAATGAACTGAAATTCGCAAAAAAACACAGTAAATTTGTAAAAAATCACATATACATTAAGCTCGTTTTGAGTTATAATGTAGATGGCAATATTTCTTCAAACGTTTGAGTTCGGAGAGGAGTGAACGGAGGATTTCGGAAGAGATTCTCCGTTTGTTTACCGAACGGAAAGGATTTTTACAATGAAAAAAAGAACACTTCTTGCCATGGCGGCAATTCTCGCGATCCTTGCGATTGTTTTCTGTGCGTGCGGAAAGAAGACGGGCGACGGGGGTAAAAAGGACGGCACGGAAACGGACAAATCGGCCGAAAAGGTGAAAGTTGCCGTCATCGACAACATTTCGGACTACAAGATAGTCCGTTCCGACAGCGCGGGCGAGACCGAAAAGACTGCCGTTTCAAATCTCCGTGACGCTTTTGCCGCCGTCGGCGCGGACGTTAAGCTCGGCACGGACTTCGGCTCAAAGGGAGAGTACGAATTTCTTGTCGGCGAGACGAAAAGAACCGAAAGCCGTGACGCTCTCGGACTTCTCACGTCGGATTTCGACTATGTGATAAAGAAAACCGATACAAAAGTCGTAATTGTCGGAAAAACCTCCGAGGCGACGCTGGAAGCGGTCGATTTCTACATCAAAAACTTCATCGTGGGTGATAAAATCACCGCACCTACGGGCGACGGATATTCCTATATCTGCGAGATAAAGGCGAAGGACGTGAAGATAGACGGCAAGGATATAAGCGAATACCGCTTCCTGTACCTGCCCGATATTTCGAATCAGTCGCTTAAAGGCAACTACGACGAGGTGAGCGCACTTGCCGAAAAGCTCTCAAAGGAATATATAGGAAAGAGTTTCGAAGTCACGCAGAACGCTCTCGCGGGATACAATATTATCCTTGACGCGAGCCTGCTTGATTACACAAAGGGCAGCATTTACGTCGAGAACGGCGATCTTTACCTTAAATGTTCCTACCATTCGATGAACGCCGTTATCGAAAAGTTCCTCTCAATGCTCTCGGACGGTGCGAATATCACGGGAAAGACAGAGATAGATACCGCGGACGCACCGAACCCGTACACAAAGGAAGAACTTTATAAAGTTCTCGAAAAGGTGTATAACGATAACGGAAAGCTCATCGTCGGCGACGAGATAAACAACAGCCGCGAGATGCCGAGTAAATTCTTTGCGTATTATACAAACGGCGACCTTGAAAGCGGAGGTATCCGCACGGGAACGGGCGGCGCTATGCCGTCGATTGTCGGCGGCGACCTCGGACGCTGCGGAATGATGCTTCCGACGCTTCCCGAAGAGTATAAGCATATGGAGAGCCGCTATATCTGCGAGCTTATCGACTACGCAAAAGAGGGCGGAATAATCACGTTCGGCTGCCATATGACGAACCCGACAAGGAACTTTGGCGGCGGAAGCGTTGACATAGGAAGCGTTGACAGAGGAAGTATAGGCGGAGAGGACGCGTGGCGCGAGCTTGTCACCGAGGGAACGGAGATAAATAAGGTGTTTAAGAGCGAGCTTGCGCTTGACGCGGAGTTTCTGGCGGCGTTCCGTGACGCGGGCGTGCCGATTATATGGAGACCGTTCCACGAGATGAACGGCGGCTGGTTCTGGTTCCACCCGTTTGATAACGGCAAATTGCTTGACGCGTCCGTTTTTGTCGAAATGTGGAAGTACGTCTATAATTACTTCACGGATGAGTGCGGACTTGATAACCTGCTCTGGGAATATTCGCCGAATAACGCGAATGGCGGTACGGACGTAATGTATTGCTATCCGGGTGACGAATATGTCGACCTTGTCGGACTTGACTGGTATACGGCAGGCGGTTATGAGGTTGACGGCAGCGGAAAATCGTATGAAAAGATAATGGAGACGGGAAAAATCGCGTCTCTTGCGGAGATCGGAATAAACGAATCGCTTAAAGCGGAAAATATTGAGGAGCAGAAACGCCTGTTCACGGCGCAGGATCTCATTGGACTTGCCGAAACGATGATGCGCGAGGATTATATGATAGCGTACTTTATGACTTATAACGCATATCATAGCCTTGCATATCTGCCGGGCGGCGATGAAGTTATGAAGAGTGAACTTGTGCTTGACCTTTCGGAGATGAAAGCGTTGTTTGAGAGCGTGAGATAAGGGAAACGTTCACAATAGTCGTGCGAAAACTTACTCACGACCTCGCCTTACCCCAAAAATAAAAAACAAGCCAATTCGGAGGAAAAAAATGAACACGTTTATTTGCGGCGAAAAAATCGAAAATTTCAAGGTTCTCGCTATCGGTTCGGTGCGCGAAAAGGCTCTCGCACTCGCCGAAAAAATGTCAGAAAAACTCGGAAAAACCGTCCGCACAGCCGATACATACACCGCCGGAATGAGAATCGTCGAACTTGACAACACTCTCCTCGGTTACTCGGCGGGCGCAATCGAACCGAGCCGCGACAGGCTCGTTCTGCGCGGATCTTATCACTCGCTTGACCTCGTTATCGACCATTTTCTCTCCGAACTCTCGGAGAATACGGATTTTACGGACGACGAGGAACTCGATTTCGCCGATACGCCCAAAATCTATACGAAAAAAGAACTCGAAGACGTCCTTTCGCTCGTCTACAACTCGAACGATATGCTTATTATCGGCGACGAGGTCAATAATAACCGCCGTATGCCCCATACAATGCTCGAACCGTTCTTTGAGGCGACGGGAAGATACCCGTCGATAATCGGTATGGATCTCGGTCGCTGCGGTCTTAAACTGCCGACGCTTGCCGACGATATGAGACATCTTCTCAGTCAGATGGTCTGCGAGCTTGTCGAATACGCCGCAAAGGGCGGCATAATCACCATCGCCTGCCACTTCACAAATCCCGCGCGCGAAATGCCCGATTGGAGCGAGGACAGAGGTCATATCGGCGGTGAGGACGCGTGGCGCGAGCTTGTCACCGAGGGAACGGAGACGAACGCACGCTTTAAGCGCGAACTTGAAGCGGACGCGGATATGCTCGCGGCTCTTCGCAATAACGGCGTGCCGATTATCTGGCGACCGCTCCACGAACTTAACGGCGGCTGGTTCTGGTTTCACCCGTTCGATGACGACGGCGCGCTTCTCCCCGCGCACACGATACAAAATCTCTGGAAATATATTCATAATTATTTCACAAACGAGCGCGGACTCGATAACCTCCTCTGGGAGTATTCGCCGAATAACCGCAACGACAATAAACCTGCGATAAACTACTGTTACCCCGGTGATGAGTATGTCGATATGACGGGTCTTGACTGGTACACGGACGGCAGATATGAGATAGACGGTGCGGGGAAGTCGTATGCGGGACTTATGGAGCACGGAAAGGTCACAAATATAGCGGAATTCGGTCCGCAGGGCTCGCTTATGGGCGAGACGAAGGCGGCACAGGCGAGACTTTTCACCGCCGAGGACGTTATGAAAATTGTCGAAAGAATGTATTCCGAGGGGTATAAGATAGGTTATCTTCTTACATACGCAGGGAAGAATAGCTTCATCTGGCTTCCGAAAGCGGACGAGGTAATGCAGAGCGGGAAAGTGCTTTCGCTTGAAGATATGCCCGCCGTGTTCGAGAGGGTGAGGAAATAATACTTTGAGCGTTAGCCTCTTGTGAAAGTTTTGGGTCTCGCCATAGTTGAAAGTTTCGGTCAAGCCTTTTCAAAGGCTTGCGGAATCAAAAGGCAGAGCCTTTTGTCGCCGTCCGCAGACGGCAAAGTCGGGGGTGAAGATAGCAATAATCCAAATTTAACTGCCCCGACTATGAAAAACCTGCGGTTTTTCCCGAAGCACGATGGAGAGGCGAAACGATCTCGGCGTTTCTTTTTCCTTAGATTTTTCTTTGCGCCTGTGGCATCAAAGAAAAAGCGGAAAACGGGACTGAATATCTTCACGATTTAAAAAGCAAATGCCGCCGTGAAGTCGTGCAGTCACCTTTAACGCCCTTTCTTTTGACGTAGCAGGCGCAATGAGAAAATAGAAGCCTACGGCTTCTCGCTTCGCCCAAAGAAAAGCGCCGAAACGTTTCGCTCGCCTCGACGAGCGACAAGGGCTATGCGCCCTTGACCGCACCGCCTCCCCAAAGGCGGGCGAAACTTTCAACTATGGCGAGGCTAAACGTTCACAACAGGCGAAACTTTCGCTTTCGTTTGCCCCGTCTATGAAAAATCCCCTATAAAACACAACCGGGAGAGTCGCGCTTCGACTCTCCCGCCGTCTTATAGGAGAACATTTATGAAAAACACTTTATTTCGTATGTTTTACCTGTTCTTTTTTGCCTTTATACTTTGAAACCGATATTTAACGCTTACATTTACATTTCCATCGGACTGTCCTCTGAAAATCGCTCCTGTTTAATTGCTTCTTATAACGGTTCTGCGCTTTGATTTATGGACTTAACGGTTCATCGGATCTTCTCCTTATGTGAATGTTCTTGTGACTTCGTGCGGTGCTCTCACAGGTTTGATCTTTAATACCCTCTTCATAACATCACACTCCCTTTTTATTTTGCTTTATTCACATTCCGCACGCTCTTTCTCTCGCGTGCCTTAAAGGTTGCCCATCGGACCGCTCTCCTTTTCTTCTGAAATCGTTTTGCGTCTTTGAAAAGCCCTTACCATTGCTTTCGACCTCCGTCCCTGCTGATTTTGGGGTCTTTCCCTTTTGCACCTTTATTGTAGCACGCTTTGTGCGATTTGTCAATAGTAAATAAAAAACTTCATAATTATTGTATATGTTGCACAAAAATCCCCCAAAAAGCCGCCGCTAAAAGCCTGTCCCGTAGAAAATTAAAAACGGCGTGAAAACTATTCCGAAAACCGCTTGATTTTTTTTCCGATCTGTGATATACTGTAAATGTTGCGGGTCTGTGACCGAAAAATGACGGCGATACCCGTTTCCTGTTCAATATACAACCTTTCAGTGCCGTTTTTACAATTCAAAAACGGGACTTTTTGTGTTAAAATAGAATAAACGGCGGCGGAGGGCGTTTTCCGTTCCGCAGAAAATCGAAAGGTGGTATTTTTTTATGAAATTCAACTACGGCGTGTGTGTCGGCGCGGCCGAACACGAAAAAATCAAGGCGGCGTCAAAAGTCGGTTATAAATTCGTCGAGCCTCCGTTTGCGGGCTTTGAAAACCTCGGCGAGGGCGAGATAGCGGACTTCGGCGCGCTTGTGCGTGACCTCGGTATGACCGTCGCTTCGGCAAATTGTTTTCTCCCCGGAAGAATAAAGGTAGTCGGACCCGAACGCGATGATGAAGAGATAAAGGAATATCTTGCGACAGTTTTCGAAAAGACAGCACCGCTCGGAATAAAGAGCATTATTTTCGGCAGCGGCGGAGCGAGAAAAGTCCCCGACGGTTATCCGAGAGAAAAGGCAAAAGAGGAGATTGCGTCGTTCCTTTCGGAGCTGGTTCTCCCGTTTGCGAAAAAATATGACACTGTTGTCGGTATTGAGGAGCTGAATTCGGGCGAGACTAATATTATAAATACCTGCGCCGAGGCGATGGAGTACGTGCGCGAGGTGAATGACGCGCATGTGGGACTTCTCGTTGACCTCTTCCACGTCGGAAGAATGAAAGAGCCTGTGAAATCGCTTGAAGCGTACGGAAAATATATAAGCCACGTTCATATAGCAAGCCCGACGAACGGCAGAACGGTTCCGCTTGCGGGCGACGGCGATGAAGAACTTTATCGCGAATTTTTCCGCATTCTGCACGACGCGGGATATAAGGCAAAGAATATATCGCTTGAAGGCGGATTCGGTGAAGATTTTGCCGAGACGGTCGCGAAGTCGATAGCATACCTCGGAGAGGTCGAAAAGATGATCTGACGGAGGACGGCGTGGAGACGAATAACCCTACCGTCACTCGCTGCGCTCGCGCCACCTCCCCTTTATTCCCGATAAAGCGTTATCGGGAGAAAAAGGGGAGGCTAAAAGTTAGTGAAAGTTTTCGTCTCGCCTTTTTCAAAAGGCGAGTGCAGTCAAGGGCGCATAGCCCTTGTCGCCGTCCGCAGACGGCGAAATCCTTTTACGGCACTTTTCTTTTCGCAAAGCCTTTTCTTTTGTGCCTGCAACACCAAAAGAAAAGGCGTTAATTGGGACTGAATATCTTCACCTCGGTGGAAAGATAAACAACCCTTCCGTCGGAGGGCTTGCGCACCTCCGCCACCTCCCCTTACCCACGAGGCAAGGGGAGGCGAAGTCGGGGGTGAAGAAAGCGATAACCAAAATGCAGTTTCCCCGACTGCGAAAAACCCCCGCGCCCTGCGAAAACGGCTCAAATCAAAAACACCGACTATGCCCGAAAGGAGATCAATATGAAAATTCTGATGGTGCTTATGGCGTTCGATATCGGCGGCGCGGAAACGCACGTCCTTGAACTTTCACGCGCACTCGCGGGTATGGGACACGATATAACCGTCGCGTCAAACGGCGGCGTTTATGTTGCAGAACTCGAAAAGTGCGGCATAAAACACGTCAAGCTCCCGCTAGACCGTAAAAATCCGCTCGCGTTCTCGCGCTCCTATTTCGGTCTTTCGCGCCTTATTAAAAGGGAACGGTTCGACGTCGTCCACGCGCACGCACGCATACCCGCATTCATATGCGGCCTTCTTTCGCGCCGCCTCCATTTCCGCTTCGTCACCTCGGCTCACTGGGTCTTTAAGGTCAACGCTCTCTGGCGCAAAATCTCCGATTGGGGCGAGAAAACTATCGCCGTCAGCGAGGATATAAAACAGTATGTAATCTCAAACTACGGCGTTTTCCCCGATAACGTGTCGGTTACGATAAACGGCGTCGATATGAAGAACTTCTCCGCCGATGCGCCGTGCGATGACGTACGCGCGGAACTCGGCTTTACGGATAAAAAACCGACAGTCGCTTATGTCAGCCGTATGGATACCGACAGAAGCGCCGTCGCGGCTATGCTCTGCGAGATTGCTCCCGAACTCAGACGTAAATACCCCGATATACGCTTTGTTATCGTCGGCGGCGGAGACGATTTCGACCGCGTTAAGTCTCTTTCGGACGCGGCAAACGCGAAAGTCGGCGCGGATTTCGTTAAAATGACGGGCGCAAGAACGGATATAAATAAGTTCATCGCCATGTCGGATATCTTCGTCGGCGTTTCGCGCGCCGTTCTCGAAGCAATGAGCGCCGCAAAACCCGTCGTTATCGCGGGAAACGAGGGATATATAGGTATCCTTGACGACGAAAATTACGACACCGCCGTCTCGACCAACTTCTGCTGCCGCGGCTGCGCGGAGTCGACAAAGGAACGCCTTTTTGCCGACATCTGCCGCCTTATGGATAGCGGAGAGGACGAGAGACGCGCGATAGGCGAGAAAAACAGGCTCATTATCGCCGAAAATTACTCCGCCGACCGAATGGCACGCGACTGCCTCGCCGTTTATGAGACGGTCAGACCGTATGAATATAAAAAATACAGCGATATCCTCTTTTCGGGGTACTACGGCTTCGGAAATATGGGCGACGATTCGCTTCTGCTCTCGATAATAGCGGGTCTGCGCCGCCTTGATCCCGACGTGCGTATAACGGCGTTCACAAAACGCCCGCGCGAAATGACGCGTAAATACAGCGTAAAAACCGTCAACAGATTCAATATTTTTGCCGTTGCGCGCGAAATGAGACACGCAAAACTGCTTATAAGCGGCGGCGGTTCGCTCCTGCAAAACAATACGAGCGCAAAGTCGCTCGAATACTATATCCAGATAATAAATATGGCAGTCCGTCACGGGCTTCGCGTTATGGTCTATTCGAACGGTATAGGTCCGCTCTACGGCGACACCGCGGTTCGCAAGGTGCGCGCCGTCCTCGCAAAGGCGGACGTGATAACGCTCCGCGAGCCGTCCTCGCTTGATCTTTTGCGCAGAATAGGCGCCTGTGAGGGACTTAAAACGCCCGTGCGCGTCACGGCAGACCCGGCACTTACTCTCGCGCCGGCCGAAAACGGACGAATAGACTATATTCTCGAAAAAAACGGGATAAAGGATATCGGAAACTGCTTTGCCGTGTCGCTCCGTAAATGGGATACGCTCCGCTCGTCGGACGGCGGAAGAAGCGGAGAGGAATTCGAAAACGTTATGGCGAGAGCGATCTCGGAGATAGTGAAACGGACGGGAAAAACGCCGATTTTTATACCCGTTCAGCGCGCTTATGACGACGAAATATGCCGCAGAGTCGCCGAAAAGGCGAGAAAATTCACGGGCGGAGAAATACCCGAATTTAAGATATTCTCGGAGCTTACCGCGTCCGAGGTCGTCGCAATGCTCGGCCGAATGAGCTTCGTTATCGGAATGAGACTGCATATGATAATATACGCGACGGCGGCGGAGATACCGGCGATAGGACTTTCGTATGACCCGAAGGTAAAGGCGTTTGTCGAATATTCGGAGCAGTTTGCGTGCTTTGACGCGAATACGGCGCAGGCGTATGAGATAATGGGCGCGACGACGGAGCTTCTCGAAAAACGCGCTGAGATAACGGAGCGCGTGCATAAACGCGCGGAAATGCTTGCGGAGCTTGCCGAGGAAGATGCCAAGACGGCAGTGGGACTGGCGGGAGCGTCGATTGATTGAGGTTTAGCCCGACGTATGTTAAAAGTTTTCGTCTCGCCTTTTTCGAAAGTTTAGGTCAAGCCTTTACAAAGGCTTGCGGATTCAAAAGGCAGAGCCTTTTGTCGCCGTCCGCAGACGGCGAAACCTCTTATCGGCGCTTCTCTTTTGTTAACTTTTCTCTTGCGCCTGTCGCATCAAGAGAAAAGTGGAGAACGGGACTGCACAACTTCACCTCGGCGGAAAAACAATCCCTCCGTCTTGCCGCTTTGCGGCAATCCACCTCCCTTTACACAAGGGAGGCAAAGTCGGGGGTGAAGTCTGATTTAGTCCAAGTTCAACCGCCCCGACTATGAAGAACCTACGGTTCTTCCCGAAGCACGATGGAGAGGCGAAATGT
>CAKRPQ010000064.1 GCA_934385225.1 uncultured Eubacteriales bacterium | reverse complement strand
TGCAAGCGGTTCAAACGTATATTGGACGAGCGGCGATTCCACCGCATATCAGAAATGGTCATTTGAAGAAGTATAAATGATTTTTACATATCCCCCGCCGTCATATGACGGCGGGCGATGTTTTGCTAAAATTGCACTTTGACGTAAAATATTACTTGACAAAAAGTATTTACTATGATATACTCAAATCACAGGAGGTGAATATGAATGTCTAATATTACTGCATTTAACAATGAAAAGGCATTTTTGCGCAAGTTCTTAATATTTATAGTTTTCTCTGCGATTATCTTACTTTCTTTTGCCTCCTGCGAAAAGACGGAGACGGGCAAATCTGCCGAAACGGGAGCGGAGACACTATCGGAACACGTCACCGAAACGGAAACAGTCGAAGAAATCGAAACGTATGTTCCAGACGACAATTTTGTTACGATTGACGGTGTTCTGACGGAATATAAAGGCACAGATACCGTTGTGACTATTCCCGACTATGTGACCGAAATCGCGGATTGCGCGTTTGAGGGTGCGCCGAACGCGGATAAAATAACCGAAATCCGCCTCGGACGCGGCGTCACAAAAATATCCGCAAAGGCTTTTTTCGGGCTTGACGCGCTCATAAAAGTCGAAACGGGAAAAAATCCTTATTTTGAAGAATTTTCTTTCGATAATAGAGATATTTATCCTTTGGACGGCGAATATTTTCCGACTGTTTATGCGCTTTCGAGCTTCTGTCAACCGATAATATTCTGCTTTGGTTATGAACTGAACGGTATTTTGGATTTTTTGACAGAGACAGATTATTATATTGAAAAAGAAAAAGTTACAATCGCCGTATCGGATGCGCTTCTCGATATAAAAATCAACGAGGGAAACTTTGGATATTATTGTGTCTTAAATGCTATTGCATATGAAAATTACATAAAAGAATTCGATAGCTTTTCCTTAGACGGTGTTTATCGTTTCCGTGCGTTTGAGACCGAAGAAGCATTTGTCTTTTCGAGAGCAACAAATAATTTTGCCGAAACATATCTTTTTGCGTGCGGCAAAATATTTGAAGTGAACGGAAATACCGATTATACCGTGAGGGTTTTTAAGAAAGACGGACAATTAAAATATTGTAAAATGCCGTGCAAATATTCTGCCTTTACAAACGGACACGGCGTAACGAACTTTTTTCTGATCTATAACGAAATTATGAGCAGAACGGAACTTTGCTCCGAATACGGTCGGGTAGAGACAGATGAAAACGGACCTGTATATATATCCGAAAGGACTTATAACCTTACAGAGCAGCTGCTGATGCTCGGAAAAGATATTGACGAGTGCTTCGAAAAGTATTATTGCGAAGGTGAATATGACACTCTTGACGAACTGATTGAGGCAAATGTGAGGCGTCCGAAGGAAGAAAGTGATAATCATAGATATTAAGGAGAAAAAGTATTATGACAAACCAAGAAGTAAAAAACATTATAAACAGATACAGTTACACATACGACAACAAATATTGGAATGAATGATTAATTGAATCACAGTTGTCAGAGATTAATTGGGGCGTTACAGATAGCGGTTGTACGCGTGACAATTGTACATCCAATCGATTCGGAAATGCGTGGCAATGTTACGGATATTTGCTTTTTATAGCTTATTTGATATCTGGGCATAAGTTGCTTTACGGAAATATAGAGAATGCTGCAAATGGAACTGCACTTTCAGGTGGTTGGACTATATATAAAAGCAATTTAACCTCTTTGACATTAGAGCCCGGTGATATAATAAGAACAGGTACAAGTGGAAGCTCCGGCCATTCAGCTGTGGTTTGTACAGTGAATTCTGATGGTACTTTTTCTGTGACACAGTGTTTAGGCGACGAAGGTTGTCAGTTAAAATGGGGAAACTTTAACAGGAATAGTGCTAATGCTGCTGTCTCTACCGTATTGGCAGCTGCACGATATGTAATTAAAGCCCCAAAGACATATAATATAAAGAACGTTGGATCCGGAAAATATTTAACTGTTATGGACAGTAGTGCTGTATCCGGAGGAAGAGTGGTTCAATTGAATTCAACGGCAGCCGAGATCAAACGGAAATGGATAGCCTTTCCGACGGAAAACAACGGACATATAATTTCTACTCTTGCCGATTCTTCTGCTAACAGTGCTTCTTACGAGATAAAATACACATCGAATTCCGATAATTATGCAAGAATTTACGAAAAATCCACGTCTGGCTCTGTTGTAACCATCGAGACGAGCGGTTCATATCATAAAATTAGGACAACTAAATCCGGAGCAGACTATTATCTTGCAGCCGATGCAAGCGGTTCAAACGTATATTGGACGAGCGGCGATTCCACCGCATATCAGAAATGGTCATTTGAAGAAGTATAAACGATTTTTATACACTACACCGCCCGCCGTCATATGACGGCGGGTGATATTTTGCCAAATTTGCACTTTGACGTAAAATATTACTTGACAAAAAGTATCTACTATGATATACTCAAATCACAGGAGGTGAATGTAAATGTATTATATTGCTGTATTTAACAATGAAAGGGCATTTTTGCGCAAGTTTTTAATATTTATAGTTTTTTCTGCAATTATCTTACTTTCTTATGCCTCCTGCGAAAAGACGGAGACGGGCGAATCTGTCGAAACGGAAACCGCCGAAAAAACGGAAACAGAATACATAACCGAAAAGGAAACTTCCGCGGCAACCGAAACGTATATTCCAGACGACAATTTTGTTACGATTGACGGTGTTCTGACGGAATATAAAGGCACAGATACCGTTGTGACTATTCCCGACTATGTGACCGAAATCGCGGATTGCGCGTTTGAGGGTGCGCCGAACGCGGATAAAATAACCGAAATCCGCCTCGGACGCGGCGTCACAAAAATATCCGCAAAAGCATTTTTCGGGCTTGACAGCTTAACGAGTGCCGTGGGAAATATTTATTTTTCCTTTTCGGGCGGATTTCTTAAAAGCAACCTTGATACGGAGGCCGGGAAAACTCTTGCATATTTTGATTTTTCGACCGCTTCCGAGCTTGATTTTTACAGCATATACGAGGAAGTGACCTCTTTTGACAATATTTCGTGCGAGGATGGCTACATAGTTTTCGGAGAAGCCGTTTTCAAAATTAAATACAGTCCCGAAACAGAGGTTTTTGATGTGACGGAAGTAAACGTGTTTGAAAAGGATGTTCCGCTTCTTGCGGCACATTCGGGCGCGAATTACTTGCCGATAAGCTGTGCGCCGACAGCCGAGACAAAGGTTATTTCGGCAGAAAATATGTATATCATAACCGACTTCATTCACGGAAAAGCAGGCAGCCTATGGTGCGTTTCGAAAGACGGAGTTTATGAAAATCACAGCTTCGGCTCGGACGAAAACGCCTATGTGTTATGGTTTACCGTAACCGATGACAATGAACTTTACTATGAACGTTGGATTAAAAAATATTATCATCCCACATATGTTTATGATGTACTTGAATTTTGTGTGAACCGTGATGAGTTTTGCTCGGATAAGGGAAAGGTGACCTTTGAGGATGCGGATCCGATTTTTAGTGCCGAGGAGAGCTTTAAAGTCAGTGATATTTATGATCTTGACGAATATTTTGCACAGTGGACAGAGGTGACGGGGCAAACGGATTTTGAAAATGTCGATGATTTGATTGAATTTAACAGAAAAAAATATGGGTAACGAAAGGAATATTTTATGACAAACATTGAAGTTATAAACAAAATTGAAGAACTACAAGAAACATTTGTACATTATCGCTTTTGGAATCATGACCCATCAAGCGCAAATGATCCTAATTCGGTTACGTTAAATCCTTGCAATCATCATAGTAGCGGATGTACAACAAATGGAAGTTGTGGTTGCAATAGCTTTGCAGATGAGATTTAATGCTTCGCATTTGCACTTTACATTGCATATTTAACATTCGGCTCTTACCCTGTTTTCACATCTTCTACTCCGGCAAACGGCGGTGATTGTGGATATGGGTGGAAAAAGTACAATAACGGTTTCACTTCATCAATAAAGCTTGAACCCGGCGATATTGTTAGATGTAATGGGCATTTGGCTATTGTCTGGTATGTCAATGGGGACTTGTTTCAGGTTGGAGAAGTTTGGGGAAGCCCGCCTAAGGCAAAAGATAATTGCAGAATAAATTGGGGGAATTTTAACGGTTACTCCGGTAACAGAAGCATTAGCGATATACTTAGTAGGGCAGAATATATTATTAAAGCTCCCAAAACTTATTCAAAAATTAAAAACGCCGGATCCGGAAAGTTTTTGACAGTGCTAAATAGTGAAGTGGCAGAGGGGAATAGAGTAGTTCAACTTGCGAGCAATAGACTAAACAATCAAAAATGGGATGTTATGAGGTACGATATAAAAACATTTCTTGATTTGGATTACGGCATAAAACCTATATTAAGCGATGGTGCTCAATGCAAAATATACTATACTTTTGGCCAAACTGTTTCACCGGTTGTCGTTGAAAAAAGCGGATCATATTATTTTATTAAGTCTGATTCGGGATCGTCACCATATTATTTAGCAGCCGACGCAAGCGGTTCAAACGTATATTGGACGAGCGGCGATTCAACCGCATATCAGAAATGGTCATTTGAAGAAGTATAAACGATTTTTACATATCGCCCGCCGTCATATGACGGCGGACGGTATGTTGATAAAATTGCACTTTGACGCAAAATATTACTTGACAAAAAATATTTACTATGATATACTCAGATCACAGGAGGTGAATACGAATGTCTCATATTACTGTATTTAACAATGAAAAGGCATTTTTGCGCAAGTTTTTAATATTTGTAGTTTTCTCTGCAATTATCTTACTTTCCTTTGCCTCCTGCGGAAAGACGGAGACGGGCGAATCTGCCGAAACGGGAGCGGAGACACTATCGGAACACGTCACCGAAACGGAAACTTCCGCGGCAACCGAAACGTATATTCCAGACGACAATTTTGTTACGATTGACGGTGTTCTGACGGAATATAAAGGCACAGATACCGTTGTGACTATTCCCGACTATGTGACCGAAATCGCGGATTGCGCGTTTGAGGGTGCGCCGAACGCGGACAAAATAACCGAAATCCGTCTCGGTAAAAACACTGAAAATCTTTACCCGTTGGCATTCAAAGGTCTGATTTCGCTCGAAAAAGTTATTCCAAACGAAAATTCAGAGAGGTTCGGTTACGAGGACAGAGGAGAGGAATTCAGACTTTTTTCAAATGACACGCCGCGTTTCATCTACTGTTTCTCCAAAAGGCAAAGCGGCATATCGCTATCGGGCTATGACGTCTTAAAGCCGTCCTGCACATATTTTTACAACGATTGTCTTGTCAATTTCAGTTTCGATTCGGAGATAAGCGCCGCAAGCCTGCAAAAAATCGAAATCAAATTGGAGTTTGGCGAAAAAACCGAAACATTTCACGCGTTTTTCAATCACGAAAGCAACTATCGTATGTTTTCCGCCGGCAACGCTTTTGTGTTTGAGGAAATATGGTACAATTTCGGTATATCGCACATATTTGCGGACGAAAAATGGATTACTTATCCGAGCGCGGAAGAAAAAGAGAAACTTAATTTCAATTCAATCTCCGTCGGAGTTGACGATGAGGGGCATCTCTGCTACGACATAATCGCAAACGAATTTCTTGAATACCCATCACCCGTAAGAATTCTTTCCTATATAACCTCGGGGGATATGTTTTACCGCGAACGCGGTCGGGTCAAAATTCAAAACGGCAAGGTCGTTCTCGAAAAAACGGAAGAATACGATATGTCTCATTATTTTTCGGGCAAATATTCCGAGAACAGCGGAACAGACACGGATTTAAGCGGCTTCTACAAATATTTCGATGACAATATCGCAGAATTCAACCGTGAGAAAAACACCGATATTAAAACCGTCGAAGAACTTTTTGAGTACAACAAATCGCACCCTGTACAGCTGTTTATGCAAAACATACAGAATGAAAATTATATTTTGTATTTGAAAAAGTAGAAAAAAATATGACTAATTATGAAATTAAAAAGATACTTGATAACTATTATCAGACATATGGAGCGGATTCAATAAAAAAATATTGGTTCAAAAATTATAATGATAATATGCTTTCGGAAGAAGACCGGGGACTCACAACATCAAGTGCAAGCGGTTCAAACGTATATTGGACGAGCGGCGATTCAACCGCGTATTAGAAATGGTTATTTGAAGAAGTATAAACGATTTTTACATATCACCCGCCGTTATATGACGGCGGGCTTTTATATATTTATTTTATTTTGAATATTATATTATCTGATACCGTCATATAGCCACGTTAACTAAAATATAATGTAATAATTTGTATAATATGCCGAATTTATGTTTTTAGTGAAATATTACTTGACAAAAAATATTTACTATGATATACTCAAATCACAGGAGGTGAATATGAATGTCTTATATTACTACATTTAACAATGAAAAGGCATTTTTGCACAAGTTCTTAATATTTATAGTTTTCTCCGCGATTATCTTACTTTCTTTTGCCTCCTGCGGGAAGCAGGTGGTTTCCTCTGAAAAAAACGAAAGCAATAACGAAAATGAAACCGAAAATTCTACCGATATTACAGATACAAGTAATCATGAAACGGATAATATTAAAGTAAAAGAATCTGAAATTTTGAATTTTTTTGATATGACTTTCAGCGAATTAATAAATGCGGGATATGAATTAAATTATTTGTATTCATATCAGGGACCGGGTGCTCCGGTATATGAGTTGGGACCCGAAATCGGTGTATTGTTAATGTTTTCGGCGGATGAATCAAACGAATATAAAGTTCAGAATGATACAAAGCCTTATAGAGTTATAATAAGAAATCCCAATATCGAGCTTTTTGGATTGAAAATCGGAATGTCGCACGAAGAAGAAAATAAAGTCATTTCCGAATGGGACGAATCGGGGGCAGATTTTTTGCACGTCGGAGTTTACTATACCGAAAAATTTATAGATGATTATTCTGTAACGGCATTCAGAGAAGTAAATATTGAAGATTTGAAAATGTTTTGCTTGGAAAACAATATGGCTTTTTCCGAAAAGGATTATGAAAGGGATTTTGTACAGTTTGAAATTATACCAAAGTTTGCCGAGAAAGAGAGAATTAATCCGCATTCCGAAATATTAAGTTTGGAAATTAAAAAAAACAAATAAAAAGGAGAAAATTAATATGTCAATTAACGAAAAATGGCTCTGGCCTTGCAAACACACAACAAATCTTTCGTAAGGATATTTTTATAATAGTTCTAATGATAAGCATGACGGGCTCGATATATACAAGTCGGATATAGAGGGAAAACCTGTCAGTGCTTCACAATCGGGAACGGTAGCACATATTTTTACCGGATGCAATAATTCCAATGCTGCAAGAGCCACCGGAAATTCTTGCTCCGCTTCAACACGCGAATGCAATAATTTGCGTACATTTGGCGGGAAATCATATTTCAATTATGGGCTTGGGAATGCCGTATATATAAAGCATAGTGATAATTCATATTCACATTATGTTCATTTGTTAACACTAAATGTTTCTTTGAACGAAGCAGTAGAACAAGGAGATATTATTGGCACTGTCGGTTCGACCGGTTGCTCAACCGGACCACATCTTCACTTTTCGTTATCAACAACAGATGATATTGCTTCCGGAAGATATAATAATAACATTAATGTAATAAATTATTTTAAATTGGTTAAAATCAAAAATGTTGCAACCGGAAATGCTTTGACTGTAAATGGTAGTGTTTCAGCCGGCACAAGAGTGAATCAGTTGGTTGATAGTAATTTGGATTCACAAAAATGGCTGATAAGTGCAACCGGAACTTTAGGAACTATAAGACCGTTTGATAATCAGTCATATGCAATAAGATTTGCTAATGACAGTAGAAGTTATTGTAAACTGAATATCTCAGAAGAAGATGATTCTTTAGCTGAAATTTCGATTGACGCAGTTGGGGCGTATTATAAATTAAAAATTGTCGATCCGAATTCAAATCAAAATTATTGCTATCTTGCAGCCGACGCAAGCGGTTCAAACGTATATTGGACAAGCGGCGATTCCACCGCATATCAGAAATGGTCATTTGAAGAAATATAAACGATTTTTACATACCACCCGCCGTCATATGACGGCGGGTTTTATATATTTATTTTATTTTGAATATTGTATTATATAATATCGTCATATAGACACATTAACTAAAATATGATGTAATAATTTGTATAATATTCCGAATTTATGCTTTTTGGTAAAATATTACTTGACAAAAAGTATTTGCTATGATACACTTAAATCACAGGAGGTGAATGTAAATGTATTATATCGCTGTATTTAACAATGAAAGGGCATTTTTGCGCAAGTTCTTAATATTTATAGTTTTCTCCGCGATTATCTTACTTTCTTTTGCCTCCTGCGGAAAGACGGAGGCAGGCAAATCTGCCGAAACGGGAGCGGAAACTTTGACTGAACACGTCACCGAAACGGGAACTTCCGCGGCGACCGAAACTTATATTCCCGACAGCAATTTTGTTACGATTGACGGTGTTCTGACGGAATATAAAGGCACAGATACCGTCGTGACTATTCCCGACTATGTGACCGAGATCGCTGATCGCGCGTTTGAGAACGCGCCGAACGCGGGCAAAATAACCGAAATCCGCCTTGGAAGCGGCGTGACAAAAATATCCGCAAAAGCATTTTTCGGGCTTGATGTCCTCACGAAAATCGACGTTTCTTCAAACAAATATTTCGATTATTCGAATGGCGTTTTGAAGCCGAAATATTCTATGGTTGATGTGTGCGGATTGTCTTACTTCTTCATATCGGAAGAGAATTATTTTAATTTTGCGATTTTTTATATGGACGAAGTCGAGAAAAATCCGCAGATCACAAATATCGACAAACGCGGTTTCTTTACGTTCAAAGAATCTGTTTTTGTAATTGACTTTTTCAGAGCTTACGGCGGTATTTGCAGAATACCGTCCGCCGAAATCTATGGTCGCAATATAAATTTTTTCGAACACGGTTTTGGGGGTTCGCGTGAAAACCCTATATGCGCGCCTACGGCTCGCGACTACATGCTTTTTTCGGACGGTGTATATATTTTTGCGCATTTGTTTAGCGGTGAAATCGGAAGTACCTGGTGTATATCGGAGAACGGCATTTACGAAAACTACACAGCAGACAACAATACTGTTTTAGTTTTCTCATTAAGTAATGACGGTACGCTTTGCTATGAACAATGGGCAGCAAAATATTATCACCCTGTTTATGTTTTTGACAATCTTGAACGTTGTGTAAGTCGTGATGAATTTTGCTATGCATACGGCACCGTTAAATTTTCTGATGACGGTCCTATTTTCTCACCCGAACGCACCTTTACCGCAGGAGAAAAGTACGATCTTGAAAAGGAATTTGACGATTGCCAATCTTACAATGTTATAGATGAAAATATAACATCTCTTGACGAGCTTATCGCGCAAAACGCAAAAAAATATAAAAAATACGATCCGAACGTAATAAAAAAGAAATACGCCATGTACACATCATAACAGTGGTGTTTCGGCGACGCAAGCACCTATCAGAAATGGTCATTTGAAGAAGTATAAACGATTTTTATACACTACACCGCCCGCCGTCATATGACGGCGGGTTTTCTTAATTGCTTTGAAGAACAGAACGGGAAGATCGAGGGCGAAATAAGCCCCGCGTCAAACGTAAAATCGCAGAAAAGGAGCCGCGCGGCGGGTGAAAAATAATTTTTACACCGCGAGGTGAGCGGATATACGTAAATTTTTATGATATTTTTTTATCAAAACCTTGATTTTATCGCTTTTTTATGCTAAAATATCCGTGTATGAAATTTATAAAATCAAAGGAGAAGAAAAATGGCACTTGTTACAACCAAAGAAATGTTCAAAAAGGCCTATGAGGGCGGATACGCTATCGGCGCATTCAACATAAACAACATGGAGATCGTTCAGGCGATCACGGAAGCTGCCGCAGAACTCAAATCCCCCGTTATCCTTCAAGCATCGTCAGGTGCGAGAAAGTATGCAAAGCCCGCATACCTTAAAGCTCTCGCTCACGCGGCAGTTGAGGACACAGGCATTGACCTCGCGCTCCACCTTGACCACGGCGACACATTCGAACTCTGCAAGGACTGCATAGACAGCGGCTTTACCTCCGTTATGATCGACGGCTCAAAGCACAGCTTCGAGGACAACATCGAACTCACACGCAAGGTCGTCGAGTACGCGCACGCACACGGCTGTGTTGTCGAAGGCGAACTCGGCAAGCTCGCAGGTATCGAGGACGACGTAAACGTCAGCGCAGAGGATTCCAGCTACACCCGCCCCGAGGAAGTTGAAGAGTTCGTTTCAAAGACGGGCGTTGACTCTCTCGCAATCGCAATCGGCACATCGCACGGCGCATACAAGTTCACGCCCGAGCAGTGCACGAGAAATGCGGACGGCGTTCTTGTTCCCCCTCCGCTCCGTTTCGACATTCTTGAAGAGGTCGGCAAGAGACTTCCCGGTTTCCCGATAGTTCTCCACGGCGCTTCTTCCGTTCCCCAGCAGTTCGTTAAGGAAATCAACGCTCTCGGCGGCAAGCTCCCCGACGCAATCGGTATTCCCGAATCCGAACTCCGTCAGGCTGCAAAGATGGCTGTCTGCAAGATCAACATCGACTCCGACATCAGACTCGCTATGACGGCAGGTATCAGACGCGTATTCGCAAACGAGCCCTCCGTATTCGACCCGAGAACATATCTCAAAGTCGCTCGCGAGGAAGTAAAGGGCATGGTCAAGCACAAGATCGAGGACGTACTCGGCTCCTCAAATACTCTTTAATTCAAAAAAGAAAGATGTGACTGTGCAAAAGCAGTCCCATAAATTTATATATGAAATTTACAAAAAAATACAAAATTCTCTTTCACGACACCGACAAAAACGGATTTATCTACCCGTCAAGACTATTCGTCTATCTGCAAGAAACGGCGCATATGCATATCGCGTCCGTCGGCTCGTCGTCCGAGAGTATGCACGAAAAGGACGGCGAGGGCTTCTGGCTCACGCGCATATGCCTTGATATGACGGGCGAAATACACGCCTACGACGAGATAGAAGTCGAAACCTGGGCAAGCTCGGACAGCCGCAGGTTTTCGTTCAACCGTTGTTTCAGAGTTCTGAAAAACGGCGAGGTCGTCTGCAACGCCTATTCGGTATGGGTACTCATGCGCCTTTCGGATATGAAACCGATTCCCGTAAAGGACTGGCACACGGAGATAACGCGCGAAGACCCCGTAAAGCCGAACGCACCGATACACGCGCGCATTCCCGCCGAGACGGAGCTCCGCAAGGTCGGCGAGCGCACGATCCTTTACAGCGACATCGACATAAACGGACACATGAACAACACCCGCTATCCGAATATTATTTTCGACTCGCTCCCGACGCACGGAAAGCTGTCGGAACTCACGATAAGCTATATGCACGAGGCGACCGAGGGCGAAAAACTCACGCTTATGTGCGGCAGCGATGCGGACGGCGTTTTCTATGTGCGCTCACTGAGAGAGGACGGAAACACAAATATCGAAGCGCGGGTAAAAATGCTCCCCGTAGAGGAGAAAACCTATGATAGGGCTTGACGGGAAAACTATCGCTTCCGAACACCTTTCAATGAGGCTTCTTGAAGAGGGCGACAAAAAGGATCTGCGCGCGCTGCTCTCGGACGAGGACGTCACCCGTCCCGCAGGCTTTTTGCCCGCCGCGTCGGACGCCGAATTCGACGACTTTTTTGCCACATTAACGAAGTACAATACGGCTATCGCCGTTCTGCTCGGCAGTAAACTTATCGGCTACTGCTACGTCGGCAGATTCGTCGCGGAAATTCCCGAAGCGGAGGAATTTAAGGGCAAACAGAGCGTAAGTCTCGGATTTGTAATCGGAAGAGAGTACCAAAATCACGGTTACGGCACAGAAATGCTCCGCGCGGTCACTTCATATCTGCTCGAACGCTTTGACGCCGTTTTTGCCGACTGTTTTATCGGGAACACCGCATCGCAAAAGCTGATAGAAAAGTGCGGATACCGCTATCTCGGTAATTACACGCTGTTTTTTGACGAGCTTTCCGAGAAAAAAACCTGCCGCTGCTATGTACGAGACAACAATTTATAAAAACATATCCCCGCAAACCGAAATTGGGTCGCCCAAAAATGTGCGGACGAAACAAAAAAGCCCCTGTGGCAGAAGATATTAAAATTTAAGCAACGAACCGGCAACGCTTTTCAAGCGGTGTCGGTTTTGCTTTGAGTTGTATACGCTCATTATTGTAGGATTGTATGTATGCGCTTATGAGGAGGCGCGCCTCAGCATAGGCGCGAATTTTTGCGCGATAGATACATTCGGTTTTTAGTATTGGGAAAAACCTTTCGGCAAAGCATTAATCATATGGGATTCCGCGTCTTGACATTGACGGTATGATGCGGTATGATTGTGTTAGCTTAAAATATGCCTCTGACGTATATTGAAAGCCTTGGTCACTGT
>CAKRPQ010000063.1 GCA_934385225.1 uncultured Eubacteriales bacterium | reverse complement strand
CCGCTTTTGAATAAAAATAACCGTTGTTTGTGCATTTTCAACAGTTTGACACATCAAAATTCTGTACTTTTGTACAAATAATTTCGTGAAAAAGTGTTGACAAACGCAAAAAAATATGTTATCATATTATCACTTTAACAGAGTAAAGTGATAAATCAAATTATTAAATCAAAAGGAGAAAAGAAAAATGAAAAACATGAAGAAAATTATTTCGCTCGCGCTTGCGTTTGTAATATGCACATTCTGCCTCATTTCCTGCGGCAAAACGAACAGCGGCGCGGATACGGAAGCGGGCACCGAGACAAAGGAGGCAAATGCCGACACAGAGGCAAGGAGCGACAGCGACCTCGACTACATAAAGGGAAAGGGAACGCTCATAATCGGCGTTACCGACTATGAGCCTATGGACTATCAGGACGAGAACGGCGACTGGACAGGCTTTGACGCGGAGGTTGCGAAGGCTGTCTGCGAAAAGCTCGGCGTTACGCCCGTTTTCCAGGAGATAAGCTGGTCCGCAAAGGAATCCGAGCTTGCTTCAAAAACAATCGACTGCATCTGGAACGCGCTCACCGTTGACGCGGACCGTGCGGCAAATATGGCACTCACCGATAATTATATGGTAAACAAACAGGTCATCGTCGTTCGCGCGTCCGATGCCGACAAGTATGCGGATAAGGACTCGTTTGCCGACGCTACGTTCGTTGCCGAAGGCGGCTCTGCGGGCGAAGGCGTAATAAAGGAGCTTTTCGCGGACGCGAATTACGTTGACAAGGAGATACAGCTTGACGCTCTTCTCGAACTTAAAGGCCTTACCGCCGACGCCGCCGTTATCGACTACACGATGGCGAACTACCTTATCGGAAAACCGGGAAGCCAGTTCTCCGATCTCAAAATTCTCGATAATATCGACATCGCCGAGGACGAATATTACGCCGTTGCATTCCGCAAGGGAAGCGACGTATCGGCTGCGGTGAACGGCATATTCGACGAGCTTGCCGACGAGGGCAAACTCACGGAGATAGCGAATGTGTACGGTCTTGCGGACGCACTCGTCATAGGGTAAATCCTTTCAATATAAAGTGTGTAACGACACACAAACTTTTTCCTCATTTCCCGAAGGCATGGGCGCGTGCGCGTCCATGTTTTTGGTGTAAAGAAAGGCAGTATATTAAATAATGTATTCTTTTTCCGCCGTCACGCTTGCCCTGTGGCAGGGATTTGGAGTGACACTCAAACTTTTCGCACTGACGCTTCTGTTTGCGCTTCCTCTCGGACTTGTCATTTCGCTCGGTTCGATGAGCAAAATAAAACCTCTTAAATACCTTGTAAAGGTCATAGTCTGGGTTGTGCGCGGAACGCCGCTTATGCTCCAAATATTCATTGTGTTTTTCGTACCCGGACTTGTTTTCGGCAAGCCCGTTTTCGCAAACAACCGCTTTCTTGCCGCGCTTATAACTTTTGTTATAAACTACGCCTGCTATTTCTCCGAGATATATCGCGGAGGTATCGAAAGCATTCCGCGCGGGCAGTACGAGGCGGGGCAGGTTCTCGGAATGTCAAAGGCGCAGACTTTCTTTCACGTCGTGCTCTTGCAGGTCGTAAAGCACATAATTCCGCCTATAAGCAACGAGGTAATAACTCTTGTCAAAGACACGTCGCTCGTGCGCGTAATTTCGGTTGCGGAGATAATTCGAGTTGCAGAAAAGTTCTCGAATAAGGGACTTATCTGGCCGCTTTTCTTCACGGGCGTTTACTACCTTGTTTTCAGCGGGCTTCTGACGCTTCTTTTCGGCTATATAGAAAAGAAAATGAGCTATTTTAAGAATGTGTGAGGTGCGGAAAATGGAAATGCTCAGTGTAAACGGACTTGAAAAGAGCTTCGGGAAAACGGAAGTTCTGCGCGATATAAACTTTTCTGTCGAAAAGGGTGAGGTCGTTTCGATAATAGGCTCGTCGGGAAGCGGAAAAACGACGCTTCTCCGATGCCTCAACTTTCTCGAAACGCCCGACGCGGGTGTGATTAAGGTCGGCGGAAAGGTCGTTTTCGACGGCGGCGACAAGGAACACGAGCGCAAAAAGAGCGCAAAGGAGAAAAGGGAAGATCAGCTTAAATTCGGACTGGTATTTCAGTCCTTCAATCTCTTCCCGCAGTACACGGTTCATAAAAACGTGACCCTTGCAGCCACACTCGCGGCAAAAAAGCTCGCAAAAAAAGATAAAATGCCGCAGGACGAAAAAAATAAAATGCTCGACGGCATATCGGAAAAGGCGGACGCGATCCTTTCGCAGGTCGGACTTTCCGAAAAGCGCGACTTTTACCCCTGCCAGCTTTCGGGCGGACAGTGCCAGCGTGTCGCCATTGCCCGCGCGCTTGCGCTCGACCCCGAAATACTCTGCTTTGACGAGCCGACTTCGGCTCTCGACCCCGAACTTACGGGCGAGGTTCTGCGCGCGATAAAAGAACTCAAAAACGGCGAACGGACAATGATAATCGTCACACATGAAATGAATTTCGCCAAAAATGTCTCGGACAGGGTCATCTTTATGTCGGACGGCGTCATTGCCGAGGTCGGTACGCCCGACGAAATATTCGGCTCACCGAAGAGCGACAAGCTCCGTGCGTTCCTAAAAAACGGCAACGTCTGAACATACTCCGAAAAAATCGGCACAATTAACAATGTATTCATATTTGTGTGCTATTATATCATTTATATGATGACTTTCTTTTCGGAGGCTCTTTATGAAAAGTACAAATAAAAAAATCCTGACTTCTTTTTCGTTGCTTTTTGCGGTTCTGACGCTCGCGACGGCTGCCCTTAGATGCGCCGCGCTGTTTACCTGCTACGACGATACGATAGGGTACTACGATGTTGGCGCGGCTCTGCCGATGACGTACAGTGTTCTGTATGTTTTTGCGATGCTTGCCGCGGCTGTTCTCCCGCTTCTTCTTATGAAAAAGTCGGGTGAGCTTCCCTCGTTCGGCTATTCGGTTTCCTCGCGCGTCGGCTCGGCTTTCTTCGGCGTAGTGCTTCTGTTCGGAATTTTCTACGGATCTGTTGTCGGACTTATGAAAGACCGTTTCGGAAAATTCGATATTTTCATCGTCGTTTTCGGACTTATCGGACTTATTTATTTTGCCCTTGTAACGTCGGGAAAGGTCTATACGAAAAGACAGAACTGCGCGCTTTTTGCCTATGCCTTTATCGTAAGTATAGTGGTCTTCCTCGCAAAGACTTATTTTGACTGGACTGTCCCGATGAACGGAACGAATAAAATTATGTTCCATCTCGCTCTTATGTCCGCGATGCTTTATATGCTCGCCGAGGTGAGATTTATTATCGGACACCCCGTAAGAGCCGTTTACGCGTCCGCGGCGCTTGTATGCGTTTATCTCTGCACATCGGCGGCTCTTCCGGGAATGGTCGGATACTTTGCGGGGCTTATGCCTGCCACCGCCTATTTCACAGGCTCTTTCGTAATGCTCGCTTTCTCTGTTTATGTTGTTTCAAGATATGTTCCGTATCTTAAAAATATAAAATAAGTTTAAGGAGAACCGAAATGAAGAAGATTATTGACATTGAGTACGGCAGAGACGAAATGCAGAAGCTCGATATTTATCTGCCCGATTCGGATCGTTTTCCTGTTTTTTTGTATTTCCACGGCGGTGGACTTGAATGCGGAGACAGAAAATGCGACGCGGGTCTGTACGAATATCTTGTTTCAAATGGGATCGCCGTCGTAACGGCGGAGTACAGAATGTATCCGAGCGCGAAATACCCCGACTTTCTTGAAGATGCAGCCTCCGCGACCGCGTGGGTTCTCGAACATATAAGAGAATACGGAAATGTGACGGGTATATACGTCGGCGGAAGTTCCGCAGGCGGATATCTCGGTCAGATGCTCTGCTTTAATAAGGCTCTGCTTGCAAAACACGATAAATCACCGCTCGACATTGACGGGTTTGTGCTTGACGCGGGTCAGCCGACCTCGCACTATAACATTCTGCGCGAGAAAGGGATCGACACAAGGCGCGTTATCGTCGATGAAACAGCACCGCTTTACTATGTCGGGCTTGACGAAAAGTATACCGATATGCTTATAGTCGTCTCCGATGACGATATGCCGTGCCGCTACGAGCAGACGCTCACGCTCGTCGCGACACTTAAAAATTTCGGACATACGGATAATGTAACGCTGAAAGTAATGCACGGGAAGCACTGTGCTTACGTTAAAAAGACGGACGCAGAGGGGAATAACGTGCTCGGAAAAATCGTGCATGACTATATATTAAAAAAATGCGGAAGCGGAGATTGATCGAATGAAGATTTTATTTCAGGGCGACAGTATAACGGACGCGGGCAGAGGCAGACCCGACGCACACGAGCTCGGTTCGGGCTATCCGAAATACGCGGCAGAGAGGATAAGACGCGATTTTCCCGACGTGGATTTTGAATTTATTAACCTCGGAATAAGCGGAAACAGGGTTGAAAATCTTGTCGAAAGACTTCAAACCGACTTTGTCGATGTGGGCGCGGATATCGTTTCGATTATGATAGGCATAAATGATGTCTGGCATCGCGCAGAGGGTAAAAAGTGGCTCCCGAACGGTATTTTTGAGGAGCAGTACCGCACCGTACTCGAAGCGGTGAAGAAAACGGGCGCGAAAATAATGATAATAGAACCGTATCTTGTTCCCGGAACCGAAAAGGACTTTTTCCGCGAGGACCTCGACGGCAAGATCGATGTAATAAGAAGCCTTGCGAGAGAGTATGCGGACGTGTATATGCCGCTCGACGGACTTTTTGCCTCCGCTTTCATCGGTGACGACCCGCTTTCGTTCTCCGCCGACGGGGTACACCCCATTGAAAAGGGGTGCAGATTTATCGGGGAGAATTACGCAAAGTACATCGAAAAGTTAATTGTGAACTCGTAATGAACTTTTGGTTAATTTTTGGGAAAAACACTTAAAAAAATAAAATTGCAACAAAAAATCTTCGAAAAACTGTTGACAAACAGGGCAAAGTGTGGTAGTATTACATTGTAGAATCGCGGAGAAGGCTGTGAGGTGCTTTTTTCGCGTTTGAAAAGCTACTCGGAAAGAGACAATGCGTATAAGGAGGACAAAAGAATGAAAAACTATATTGCTCCTCAGATGGACATTGTGCTTCTCGACATCGAAGACGTTATAACCGTATCGAATGGTGATATTGAAGTGGGTGCAGGCGATATTTTCGGCTGATCCCTTTCACACTCATACTAATAAGGTTATGCTTTGAAAAAGCAATACAAAAAGCTAGCATTGTATTGTACGATAAGCCGTCTTGTCCGGAAGTGCACTTCTGTGATCTAAGATGCAATCAACGAATTAAGTCGCCGTGGTGCGGCTTTTTTCGTTTTTTGATGAATTTTCGTATGAAGCAAAACCTTGACTTTCCTTGCTCTTTTGCGCTTTTCAATAAAATACACAAAAAAGCCTGCCGTGCGCGGGCTTTTTTTGTTTATACTTTGTGCAAAATCACGTTTTTGTGAAAATCGACAAAATTCTCTTGACGTTTTTTCAGGAAATATAGTATAATTGTACCAAACCTGAAAGGGGTTTCAAAGAAAAGGAGAGAAAAAATGAAACAGGAACTGAAAAGAGGACTTCTCATACTTGCCACATTGGTGTTTGCGGCGGTACTCTTGTCACTCACGGCGTTTGCGGAAGAAACGCTTACGGGGACGGTCGGAAACGCGACATGGACGCTGACACAGAATGCAGATGAGACGACCTACACACTTGACATCACGGGATCCGGTACACTCGGGAAGATAAACGACATCGCTTCCTACAAAAATCGCATTACATATGTTCGCATCGGCGGAGAAATAAACGGCATCGGCTGGGGCGTTTTCCAGAGCTATTCGGTACTCACGACCGTGGAGCTTTCCGAAAACGTAAAAACCATCGGCAGTGCGGCATTCGAATTCGACACGGCACTCAAAACAATTTTTGTGACAGGACGCACGAGAAAAACGGGAACGCTCGATCTTTCCTATGTAGAGTCGATAGGATCGTGGGCTTTTGACGGGTGCAAAGTAGTTCAGAACGTCATCTTCAATACGACGGCTTCCTATGACATTTCTGTCGAATTTCTTAAAAACAATACGGTTATAAAATCTCTTTACATTCCCGCGAATGTCGGGACGGTAAAGACCGGCGCATTCAAGGGGCTTTCGTCGGTCAAAACGATAATTTTCGGCGGAAATACCGTAGTTGAGGCCGGCTGGTTCGAGCTTAAAAGCGGAAATATACTGAATATTTACGCACCCGAAGGCTCGCCCGCATACATTTATGCGGAGAATACCGATAACGTAAACGCTTTCACAAACAGCGGAGGCTTTTCTCCGGATGCCGTTGAAACGGGCAGGTACGGCGACATAAACGTTTTCTGGGAGCTTGTTCCGAACGGCGAGGACACATTTGCGCTGAACGTATTCGGCGAGGGAACGGAATACGGCAGAACTCTTGTATATGACGATGCGACGGGGAATAACGTCGATATCCTTAACACATATAAGAGCAAGATAACATACGTCAAAATAGGCGGAAACATCAAAACTATCGCAAACAGCGCGTTTAACGGCTACAACGCGGTCGAAACTTTGGAGATAAGCGAAAATGTTTCGAAGATAGATCACGTTACTTTCGCATACTGTACAAACCTTAAAACAATATTCATTACGGGGAACGAACCTGTGACGGGTACTTTCGACCTCTCGAACATAACGAGCTTCGGCGGATACCTTTTCGACGGTTGCAGATATGTTGAGAACATTATCTTCAATACCGAAAAGAGCTTCTCGCTTCCTATCGAATTTCTTAAAAACAATAACGCGCTCACTTCTCTCTACATTCCGAGCAATATAACGTCGATTTCGCCCGCATCTTTCAGCAGATGTACGGCTCTCGCGAACGTTTATGTTGAGGACGCCACCGTCCTTATAGAAAAAGAGGGTGCCGCAAAGGGCGCATACCCGTTTGTAACAAGCAGCGGTGCGCCTGCGACATTAAGCATTACCGCAAAAACAGGCTCGTCGGCTCACGAATACGCGCTTCGCCACGACGAAGTCACATACGTTTCGCCTGCGGTCAAGAATATAATGAGCGATACGGGCGTACTTGATACGATCGAGATCGTTACGGGCTTTGCGCCTCCGAACTACTACCGCACCGAAAACAAAATATACATTCTCTTTGCGGACGCGGCTTGCACGACGCTTGTAAGAGAAGTATCGTCCGATACATACGATACGATATACGGCAAAACTCTTCTCGAAAGTGTCGGATTTATGGTCAGAACGGCGGACTATAACGGTCTCAGCTCGCTTTACAGATTTGACACGACACTTCTCGGCAGTCTCGGAAGCTATTCGATAGCGGAGGTCGGCACGCTCGGCGAAGCGTTTGTCGGCGCAAGGCCGCACCTCACTCTCGGACGTGCCTGCGCGACGAAAACGGTCATATACAGCGGCGAAACTCTCGTCGGCGGACTTGTCAGAAGTATCGACGGCGGAATGGCAACCTTTGCGGGTACGGCTACGGGCTTCGAAAAGAACGGCGTAATTTCCGAGGCGAGAGCGTCAAAGGAAATAATGTTCTGCGCATACGCGATTGTCAGAAACACTCTGACGGGCGAAGAAGAGGTGATCTACACCGACATCGGCGTAAAGAGCCTTGCGGACGCTTGCGCGGAAACGCTTGCTTTGCCGGAAGCACAGAACCTCTCGACGTCCGAGAGAAACTTTATGCAGAGCATAGTCGATAAGAGCGTCGATAAGAACAGACTTCCCACAAAAGAGGAAGTGAAGAAGCTCATTGGCGACGCATACATGGGCGGCTACATTCTTTCGGGTCAGCATATAGGCGGCACGGAGAATAATGCCATTGACTACTACCTCGAACGCATATACGAAAATTCGGGCAGATACCCCGCGGTTCTTGCGTTTGACGCGGGCGTGCAGTATCGCGCAACGGGAGCGTTCGGCGAAAGGGAAACGATGATCGTAAACGATCTCACTACCTTTGCAAAGCACGGCGGAACGGTCAGTATCTCGGCTCACTTCTCTAATCCCGATCCCGACTATCTCGGCTCGGACGCTGTCAGAGGTTCTGTCGGCTCGACGGCACGCTGGGACGAGCTTTTCACGGCGGGAACGACGATAAACGAGAACTTTATGAAGCAGCTCGAATACACCGCCGACGTTCTTGAAGCGTTCGAGACGAACGGCGTCACGGTTCTTTGGAGACCTTTCCACGAGACGAACGGTGCCTGGTTCTGGTTCTGCGGAGCGACGATGTACAGCACATTCTACGGCGAAATGAAGGTGGAAAACCCGACATGGACGGACGAAATGCTGAATGCCGCCGCATATGCAAAAGCGTACGAATATTACAACAGGCTCTACAACCTCACATACGACTATATGATGACGGAGAGAGGGCTTACCAACCTTATCTGGGTCATTTCGCCCAACATCGCGCCCGACGGCAGAAATACGCCTACATTCTCCGTCGATAAGTTCATTCCCGCAAGCGACAAATACGAAATAACGGGTATGGACTGGTATATGGGCGGTACGCTTGCAAATCCCGCGGAGGAGCTGTTTAAGGACGCCTACGCGAATGTTTATTCTACGCTTGTGGGAACGGGCAAACCCGTGGTTCTCGGCGAATGGGGACCCGGTGACGGACTTCGCGGAATGACGAAGGAGCTTACATACAACGGCGAGCAGGTTCTCGATCTTATGACGAGACTTCACGAGAGCGGAATTAGCTTCGGCTATATTCTTTTCTGGTCTTCGTGGAACGGAGCTCTCATTTCTCTCTACGAAATGGGCAAGACCGACGTGTTTATGCAGAGCGACTTTGTTATCGACCTTTCCGAGGTATATGAGATGATAACGGAGGATTACGTCGCATCTATTGACGACGGTTCGGGCGAAGATCCCATTCAGCCGATTGACGATACAGAGAACGATATTGAGGTTGACCTTAACACGGTAGATCTGTTCGGATAAAATTAAATATTCATTATTCCCCGCGCATTTTGCGCGGGGAATTTTGCTTTTTGTCCGTTTTAGATGGATTTTATTGACAATTTAATTAAATTATTGTATAATAAGATGTATTTATTAAGAGAGGGATATTAAACAGGAGAGAAACAATGAAGAAAACCGTTAAAAAAATCATTCTTGTACTTGCCACGGCAGCGTTTGCCGCCGCATTTTTCTCGCTTCTTGCATTTGCGGACGGAACTCTTACGGGTAAAGTAGGAAATGCGGAATGGACGCTTACACAGAATTCGGACGGCAAAACCTACGCGCTCACGGTTACTGGTTCGGGAAAACTCGACAAAATCGATGCGATAGCGGATTATAAAGGCTCTGTAACGAGCGTGCGCGTCGGCGGCAACGTAAACGCGATAGGGTGGGGAGCTTTACAGAGTTACTCCGAGCTCGCGACCGTCGAACTTTCCGAAAAAGTGACGGCAATAGACAGTGCGGCGTTTGAGTATGACACGAAACTCGCGACTATCTTCGTCACGGGACACGAAAAAAAGGTCGGCACATATGACCTTTCATATGTAAATTCGCTTGGAAGCTGGTGCTTTGATAACTGCAATGCTGTCAGTAATATAATTTTCTGCAAAACGTCGCAGTACAGCTTCCCGCTCGAATTTCTCAAAAATAACGCAAATCTTAAAACGCTTTATATTCCCGCGAACGTTACGCTCGTGAAAAAGGGCGCGTTCAAGATGCTTTATGCGCTTAAAAGCATTACGTTTGAGGGCGATACGACGGTTGAGGACGCGTTTATAGAGCCTGTCAGCGGGCAAACGCTCCGTATTTATGCGGAACCTGACTCTCCCGCGTATGTTTACGCCGGGAATACGGACGGTATCACGCCTTTTCCCGTCGGTGCGAATTTTTCGGACGACGCTCTTATCGGCGGAAGATACGAAAGCGAGGACGTTTTCTGGGAGCTTGTACCGAACGGCACGGATACATATATGCTCCATATCTTCGGAAAGGGAAGCACATACGGAAGAACGCTCGTCGTAAACACGGAAACGGGAACAAACGAGGATATTCTGACGCCGTATATAAGCAAAATTACATATATAAAAATCGGCGGGAGCGTCTCTGCTGTTGCGAGCAGCTCGTTCCGCTTTTACAGCAATGTCGAAACGCTTGAAATAAGCGGGAATGTAAATAGCTTCGGACTTGCCGCGTTTGCGGCGTGCAAAAATCTGAAAACGATATTTATTACGGGAAATGAGCCTGTTACGGGAACATACGACCTTTCAAATGTGACGTACTTCGGCGGTTATCTTTTCGACGGTTGCAGATATGTCGAAAAAATAATTTTCAACACCACCGAAAAATTTTCGCTTCCGGTTGAGTTCTTAAAGACCAATCAGGCGCTTACGGAGCTTTATATTCCGAAAAATATTTACAGAATAAATGCTGCTGCGTTCAGCAGATGTACCGCTCTTAAAAATGTTTATATCGAGGACGATACTGTTCTCGGCGAGAACGAACATCAGGTGAAAGGTGCTTATCCGTTTGTTACATCGGAAGGCAAGCCTGCGGCGATAAATCTCTCGGCAAAGTCGGGCACGTCCGCGTGCGAATATGCGGCGAGACACAGCGAGGTCACATATGTCGCACCGCAGGTAAAAACGCTTGTTTTCCCCGACGGCACGAGTACGGATTTTGAGCTTGTAAAAGGCTTTTCCGCGCCGAATTATTACCGTGCGGGAAATGAGATATACATTATATTTTCCGACGAGACCTGTACAAAGCTCGTCAGGGAAGTGGGCGGTGTCGATATGGGAGACACGCTTTACGGCAAGAAATTGTTCGAAACGCTCGGTTATATGGTCAGGGTAAAGGATTATAACGGCCTCAGAGCCTTTTATAAGTTCGATACCACTCTTCTCGGCAGTATAGACAACTACGAAATTGTCGAGATAGGCACTCTCGGAGAAGCGTTTGTCGGCGCGCGTCCGCACCTTGCGCTTGACCGTTCGGGTGTAAGCAAAAACATCGTATACGAGTACGGAACGCTTGTCGGAAAGCTCGTATATGCGCCCGATACGAACGGTATGGCGACGTTTGCAAGCACCGCAACGGGTTTTGAAAAGGACGGCAGTCCCGCAAGAAACAGGGTCTCGACCGAAATAATGTTCTGCGCCTACGCAGTAATCAGAAACACGGAGACGGGCGAGGACGATGTCATTTATACCGATGTCGGCGTGAAGAGCCTTTCCGATGCCTGCGAAAAGACGCTCGGATCTTCCGAGGCGCAGAACCTTAACGAGAGCGAAAAGAATTTCATTCGTAATGTCACCTCTCTCGGTGTTGACGGTGAAGCAGTTCCGACAAAGGCGGATGTCAAGGCTCTTATAGAGGACGCTTATAACAGCGATTATATTCTTTCGGGTCAGCATATCGGTGAAACCGGAGCGGACTCGATAGATGCCTGCCTTGAAAGCATATACAAAAATTCGGGAAGATACCCCGCTGTTCTTGCAATTGACGCGGGAGTTCAGTACCGCGCCTCGGAAACGTTCGGAGATAAGGAGAAATCTATTGTGAGCGACCTTACGACGTTTGCAAAGCACGGCGGAACGGTCAGTGTCTCGGCGCATTTCACAAATCCCGATCCTGATTACCTCGGAAACGACGTCAGGGGCACTGTCGGTTCGACGGAGCACTGGGACGAGCTTTTCACGGCGGGAACGACGATAAACGAGAACTTTATGAAACAGCTCGAATTTACAGCGGATATACTTGAAGCACTTGAAACGAACGGCGTTACCGTCATTTGGAGGCCTTACCATGAGACAAACGGTGCCTGGTTCTGGTTCTGCGGAGCGACGATGTATAGTACGTTCTATAAAGAAATGAAGGCGGCAAATCCGTCGTGGTCGGAAACGAAACTAAACACCGAAGCATACGCAAAGGCTCTTAAATATTATAATAAACTCTACGACTTCACATACGATTATATGATGACGGAGAGAGGGCTTACAAATCTTATCTGGGTCATTTCGCCGAATATCGCGCCAGACGGCAAAAATACGCCTACATTCTCCGTCGATAAGTTCATTCCCGCGAGCGATAAGTACGAGATAGCGGGCATCGACTGGTATATGGGCGGTACGCTCGAAAACCCCGCCGAGGAAATGCTCCAAAGCGACTATAAGAACGTCTACCCGACGATGAAAAACACGGGCAAGCCCGTCGTTCTTACAGAGTGGGGACCCGGAAACGGACTTCGCGGATTCTCAAAGGAAACGACGTATAACGGCGCGCAGGTGCTTGACCTTATCGAGAGAATGCAGAAAAAGGGAATCAGCTTCGGCTATATCCTTTTCTGGTCGTCCTGGTCCGAAAACCTCATTTCGCTTTACGAAATGGGCAATATGGATGTCTTTATGCAGAGCAAGACCGTCATTGACCTCGCCGAGGCATACGAGCTTGTGCAGAATATGAAATAAAAAACGCAAAATTGCACAAGTCCGTTAAAAACGGACAATTGAACAAAAGAGCCTCCTATGACAGAATAGAAGTATAACTGCCATAG
>CAKRPQ010000062.1 GCA_934385225.1 uncultured Eubacteriales bacterium | reverse complement strand
TAGCCCTTGTCGCCGCTCGCAAGCGGCGAAATGTTCTCGGCGTTTCTTTTTCCTTAGATTTTTCTTTGCGCCTGTGGTGTCAAAGAAAAAGCGGAAAACGGTGCTGAATATCTTCACGGCTTAAAAGGCAAGTAGCCGTGAAGTCGTGCAGACACCTTTAACGCCCTTTTTCTTGATGCGACAGGCGCAAGAAAAAGGGCTTTGCGGAAAAAGAAGCGCCGCAAGAGGATTTCGCCTTCTGCGGACGGCGACAAAAGGCTCTGCCTTTTGAAACCGCAAGCCTTTGAAAAGGCTTGACCTAAACTTTCAATTATGGCGTGGCTAAACGCTCATCAATGTGCTATCCTCAATATTTACTGCTCCCGACATCATCTGCGTACTTCTTCGCCGCCATCTCCGTTTTATTCTCCCCAAACCGATAATACACATTCCCCTTTATATCATCGGGCAAATACTGCTGTTCGACATAGTGGTTCGGATATTCGTGCGGATACTTATAATTCTTAAACAGCGGGCTTTGCAAATGCACGGGCGGTGTTACTCCTCTGCCTGCCTCAACATCGTCCATAGCAAGATTAAGCGCCATATACGCCGAATTCGATTTCGGAGCGGTCGCAAGCATTATCGCCGCGTTCGCGAGCGGTATCGCGCCTTCGGGCAGTCCGAGTTCGACCGCCGATTCGCAACAGCTCCTCGTTATCGTCGCCGCCATCGGGTACGCAAGTCCTATATCCTCGCTCGCAATAACCTGCAACCGTCTGCATAGCGAAAGTAATTCACCCGCCTTTACCAGCTTCGCCACATAAAACGCCGTCGCGTCGGGGTCTGATCCTCTTATCGACTTTTGCAGACAGGAAAGAAGATCAAAATGATTATCCTCGTTATAGCTTCCGAGTCCGCTCGTGAACGAATCGACGTCCTCTTTCGTTATCTCCTTATCCGAGACGTAAAAGGCGTTTTCGAGCACCACTATCGCGTGTCTCACGTCGCCCTGCGTTATGCCCGCAATGTACCGAAGCACTTTTTCTTCCGCCTTTTTCTCGGTTTCCTCTTTTTTACAGAGATAATCAAGTGCTCGATAAAGCGCGGGCAGGCATTCGTCGGGCGTGACGGGCTTGAACTCAAACAGTGACGAGCGCGAAATTATCGCTTTATAGACATAAAAATACGGATTTTCCGTCGTCGACGCGATAAGGGTTATTCTGCCGTCCTCTATATATTCGAGCAGCGACTGCTGCTGCTTGCGGTTAAAGTACTGTATTTCGTCGATATAGAGAAGCACACCGCCGTTTCCGAAAACGTTGTTTGTCTGCTCCGCAATCTCCTTCACGTCGGAGAGAGAAGCCGTCGTCGCGTTTATGCGCCTGAAATACATACCGCTCATCTCCGCGATTATGCCCGCCGCGGTAGTCTTTCCCGTTCCCGGAGGACCGTAGAATATCATATTGTTTATTCGTCCCTTTTCGATCATTCGCCGAATAACGCCTTTTTCGCCGAAAAGGTGTTTCTGACCGACTATTTCGTCAAAATTTTTCGGGCGGAGAATGTCCGCCGTTTGCGTATTTTTCATTTCATCACTGTCCTTTGCCTTATATTATAGCAAATCGAAAGCAAAATGTAAATATCTGTCGGATTATTTTTTCGGACGGTTTTATATAAATTTTTCCACAGCTTTGCCTTCAAAAATCCGAAAAATTCGCCTTTTACCACTTGAAATATATAATATAATATGATATAATATAATATAACAGTGTTTTTATATTTTTTTCGGAAGGAGTCCCGAATGGAAACAGTATACGATAACCTGCCGTCATCTCTCACAAACGACGGTCTTAAAAATATATGGGCGGACGTTATGAAATATCTCTGCGAGGATATGGGAACAACGACGGCGAACCTCTGGTTCGGTCACCTTAACCTCTGCGATATAGGAGAAGGCGGAGAAGGAGAAGAAAACGCGGTCGTTTTCAAGTCCGAGGAGAGCAACCTCATAAAGAAAGCGATCGAATATATGCCGCGCATCGAAAAAGGCTTCTCGGAGGTGGCGGGTTTCACTCCCAAAATCATCATCAAAGATACAAAAAAAGAAAAGTACATAGAAAAAATGCGCCTCATCGACCACAATATGGACGAGGAGGATCGCCTTGCCGAAGAGGACAGAAAAAAACGCGCGCAGGGCAAGATCGGCTCTACTATGCCGACGGTGAATTTCGAATATACTTTTGATAACTTCATCGAGGGCAGCTCAAATAAATTCGCGCGCGCCGCATGCCTTGCCGTTGCGCAGACGGCAGCCGAAGCGCCCGACGGAAGAACGGCATCGCAGTACAATCCTCTTTTTCTGCACGGTCCGAGCGGTATCGGCAAAACTCACCTTATGTACGCGATTTCGAACAAAGTCAATCAGGAAAACCCCGACGCCGTTATCATATACATAAAGAGCGAGGATTTCACGAACCAGCTCATCGACAGCCTGACAAAGCAGAAGATGAACGAGTTCCGCGAAAAATACCGCAAGTGCGACGTTCTTATGATAGACGATATTCAGTTCATCGCGGGCAAGGTTTCGACGCAGGAAGAATTTTTCCATACGTTCAACGCCCTTTACGAGAGCGATAAGCAGATAATAATGACTTCCGACCGACCGCCGCGCGAGATTCCCGACCTTGAAACGAGACTTCTGTCGCGATTCGAGTTCGGACTTCTGGCCGATATACAGCCGCCCGACCTTGAACTCCGCGTTGCGATAATAAAAAAGAAAGCGGAACAGGTGGGACTTGTCATTCCCGACGACGTTCTGTCTTTCCTTGCGGAAAATCTGCGTTCGAATATAAGACAGATCGAGGGAGCGATAAAGAAATTAAGCGCCATAAGCCTTCTTTCTGGTGAAAAAATAACGATTGAGACGGCGAAAAATCTGATTACGGAGCTTCTCGGCGGCGCAGAGCCTATAAATGTGACGGTAGATAAGATATTCCTTGCAGTATATAAAAAATACGGCGTTAAAAAGGAAGAGCTTATCGGAACGGTAAGAAAGAAAGAGATTTCGTTTGCGAGACACGTTGCGATTTATCTGATAAGGAATATAACGGAGATGTCGCTGCCGAATATCGGAAAAATATTCGGAAGGGATCATACGACGATACTTGCGTCGATAAAGTTTGTCGAAAAGAAGCTGATAACGGATAATATGTTCGGAATGGAACTTGATGAGATAAAGAAGAGCGTGGAGACGGGGAATATCTGATTTCGGTTGCTTTTTTTTAAAAGTTTTCGGTCTCGCCTTTTTCAAAAGGCGAGCGTGAGCCGCCGACGACGGCGGTCGCTCTCCGCAGAGAGCTAAGTCGGGGGTGAAAAAAGCGATGACCTCAATTCAACTGCCCCGACTATGAAGAACCTACGGTTCTTCCCGAAGCACGATGTGGAGGAGAAATGTTCTCGGCGTTTCTTTTTCCGAGATGCCGTAGGCTTCTCTGATTTTATCTTTGCGCCTGTGGTGTCAAAGAAAAAGCGGAGAACGGTACTGAATATCTTCACGTCAGCGGAGAGTTGAACAACCCTTCCGTCGGAGGGCTTGCGCACCTCCGCCACCTCCCCTTACACAGGGGAGGCTAAAAAGAGAGTGCGCCTGTCGCACGGGGAGAAAGAGCGTTAAAGGGCGCTGCACGACTTCACGGCGGCGGAGAGACAATCCCTCAGTCACACCGAATTACGGTTTAACGTTGGAAAAATCCGAATGGATTTTTCGGTGGCGAAACAGTGAATTTCGGAAACTTCATTGCTACACTTTCGCCACTGACAGCATCCCTTTACACAAGGGAGCCTAGTCACGTGTTGAAACCTGATTTAATCCCATTTCAACACACCCTCACCCAAGGAACTGTTAAAAACTCTTTTTTCCACACGGTTTAACATAACAGCCTGTTGATAACTCTGTTGAAACTGTGGAAAACTTTTCTCAAAACGAAATTTTGAGACCCCTATTTCTCCATAACAGGAAAGTTTTAACCTGTTAAAAATCCGTCAGGGGATTTTGTGGAAAAACTTAAATTCAACTTTTTTCGCTGTTGAAAAAAGATTTTGAGAGGCTGTAATATTTTCTTTTTTCCACAATTTCAACATTTTTCACAGCCTTTTTCTCCACACAAGGGCATTCTCGGCGGTGAAAACGAGACTTTTTTCGATTTTAATTTCTGAAAACAGACTTTTCAACAATTTGTCCACACGATTTTAAGTCTTTTTCAACATACAAAACCGTTCGGCACGCGACCCGAAAAGTCCCGCCGCGTGGGGCTTCGCCGACTTTTCCACATTCTTAACAGCCCCTATTACGGCTACTGCTTTTATTTATTCTATTATTTCTTTTATTTCTGTTCTGTCTGTTCTGATTCGCCGCGCGAAAGCGAAAGAGGAATATGAGGTGTAGAAATCACTTTTAGCGAGGCTTCACGTCTTGTTTAGCCTCCCCTGTGTAAGGGGAGGTGGCGGAGGTGCGTAATCCCTCCGACGGAAGGGTTGTTCATCTATCCGATGCCGTGAAGATATTCAGTCCCGTTCTCCGCTTTTTCTTTGACACCACAGGCGCAAAGAAAAACCTAAGGAAAAAGAAACGCCGAGAACATTTCGCTCTCTGCGGAGAGCGACCGCCGTCGTCGGCGGCTCACGCAACCTTTTGAAAAAGGTTGATCAAAACTTTCAATCTAACATTAAAATAATTTAATCTCACGAAAATTCTATCTTTTCACGAAAGGAATTATATATTATGAAAATCATCTTCAACCGCAAAGAGGCTGCCGACGTCGTTTCTCCTCTTATGGCTACCGTCGGCGGCAACTCAACCAATCCCGCAGTCGACGGTATATTAATAGAGGCAAAAAAACCTTCTCTCGTTACTCTCACCACCTACGACCTCGAAAAGGGTATGAGAACCGATATGGAAGCCGACGTCGAAGAAGAAGGCTGTTTCGTTATAAACGCACAGAAATTCTTCAAGACTTTACAGGTTATGGAGGACGAAAACGTCACTCTCACCGTTGACAACAAGCTCTGCGCTACGATAAAAAGCGGCAAATCCACTTTCAGCATAAAGGCTCTCGACGGCGACGATTTTCCCGACGTTCCCGCTCTTAAAAGCGAAATGGGCTTCTACATCTCCGAGGGATTCCTTCGCAAAATGTTCGCCAAAACATATTACGCAATGGCACAGCAGGATCAGAGAGTAGTCCTTAACGGCTGCTACATTCACGTTGAGGACGACAATTTTATGATAGTCTCCTGCGACGGCTTCAAGCTCGCAAAATGCGTCAAAAAGTCCGACATTAAAAAAGGCAACGAAGAGGACAGATTTATCAGATATTCGTTCATTCTTCCCGTCAAGACAGTCGCCGAGCTTATGAAGCTCCTCTCCGACGGCGAAAAGGACAAGAACGAAAAAATGACCCGCATTTACCTTATGAGAAAGAACATCGTATTCGAAATAGGCGACATCGTGTTCTTCTCGCGCCTTATAGAGGGCGAATACATCGACTACGACAGAATAATAAGACCCGAACAGAAGATAAAGGTAGAGGTAAGCAAGGAAAAGATAATGAGAGCGCTTGAAAGAGCCGCTCTTATTACGGAAGAAAAAATAGCGGGCAGCGTCCGTTCGCACGTTAAGCTCAATATAGAGGGCGAAAATATTCAGATCTCCGCCGTTTCGACAAACGGAAGCTCCTACGAGGAAATTCCGGTCGTTCACGAGGGTGAAGATATTCTTATCGCATTCAACAACAGATATCTTATGGATTCTATAAGAGCCTGCGACACCGAAAAGGTTCTCCTTTCGCTCTCAACACCTCTCACAAGCATGAACGTAGAGCCTGTCGGCGGCGAGACGGATATGAGCGAGCTTTATATGCTCCTGCCCGTAAGAATGAAGGATTGATAAAGTCTTAAATAAGATTTTATGATATGTAAAAAGACCGAGCTGACGGGTTTCAGAAATATCGAACACGCGGAGGTAGAGTTTTCGGACGGCGTGAACGTCCTTGTCGGCGGCAACGCGGAGGGCAAAACAAATATGCTCGAAGCTATATACCTTTTCGCGCTCGGCAAGAGCTTCCGCGGGGCAAAAGAAGAGGAAATAATCGGGTTCGGCAGGGAAAAAGCGTCGGCGGCGATCTTCTTTAAGGATAACGCAAGGAGCGATGTTCAGAAGATTTCCGTCGCCATGCAAAAAGGAAAACGACGCAGAATAGAAGTGAACGGCGTTAAGATAAACCGCCTCTCGGAAATGATAGGAACGTTCCGCGCGGTGCTTTTCTGCCCCGAACACCTTTCGATAATAAAGGACGGTCCGTCAATGCGCCGCGGCTATCTTGATGTCGCAATTTCGCAGTTCAGACCCGTTTACCTTAATTCTCTGCGACGCTACGCAAATATTCTCGAGGAGAGAAATCGCCTAATAAGAAACGCCGAGGACGATATGAAAACCTTTAAGGCGACGATAGACCTTTGGTCGGAACAGCTCGCGCACGAGGCGGCGACTGTGGCTTCTTTCAGAGAAATCTATATAAAAAAGGTCGAAAAAAAAGTGTCGGAGGCTTTCCGCGAAATGTCGGGAGACAGAGAAAAGACCGAAATCGAATATCTGGGCTCGTCAAAACAGGAAAGCTACGCCGATAAAGAGGAAACGGAGAGAAAATACCTCGCTCTCTTAACCGAAAACGTCGATAGGGAAATAAGGGCGGGTTCAACGCTTTACGGCGTCCATAAGGACGATATAGATATAAAAATAAACGGAAAAAGCTCGCGCCTTTTCGCCTCGCAGGGACAGCAGAGAAGCCTTGCCATTGCGATGAAGCTCGCGGAGGGCGATATATGCCTCGAAGAGACGGGCGATAATCCCGTTCTGCTCCTTGACGACGTTCTTAGTGAACTTGACGAGAGGAGACGCGCTTATCTGCTCGGCAGAGTGTGCGACAGACAGGTGATAATAACGACCTGTGAGAGAACGGATTTCGGAAACGCGAAGATAATAGAGGTCGAAAAGGGAAGATATACGGAGGTTTAGAGATGTATCTCCACGCGGGACAAAAAAAGATAATAAGAGAAAAGAATATAATCGGCATTTTCGATATGGATAACAGACAAATGTCGGAGACGACGAAAAAGTATCTGCGGGAAGCCGAGAGAGACGGACTTTGCGAGCTTGCGACGGAAGATTTGCCTAAATCGTTTATAGTTTATTCGGATAGAGAGAGTGATTTTGCGGATAGAGGAAAATATAAAGTTTGCCTGTCGCAGCTCTCGACGGCGGCGCTCGCGGGACGGATAAAAAAGGGAATAGAGGAGACGTGAGAAACAATCCCTCAGTCACCTTACGGTGACAGCTCCCTTTACACAAGGGAGCCTAAAAGATAGTGAAAGTTTCGCTCGCCTTATGTGAAAGTTTCGCCCGCCTTTGATTGAAAGTTTAGGTCAAGCCTTTTCAAAGGCTTGCGGATTCCAAAGGCAGAGCCTTGGTCGCCGTCCGCAGACGGAGAAATTATCTCGGCGCTTTCTTTTTGTTAGCTTTTTCTTTGCGCCTGTCGCATCAAAGAAAAAGCGGAAAAGGGCGCTGCACGACTTCCGTCAACGGAGAGACAATCCCTCAGTCACACCGAATTACGGTTTAACGTTGGAAAAATCCGAATGGATTTTTCGGTGGCGAAACAGTGAATTTCGGAAACTTCATTGCTACACTTTCGCCACTGACAGCATCCCTTTACACAAGGGAGCCTAATCGCGGGATGTCGTTTTGCTAAATGAGTTCGCAACACCCCAAAAAATTATATAAAACCCCGATGTTTCATGTGAAACATAAAAAAGTAAAAAATCCGCAAGGAAAGGAACATAAAATGGAAAATATCGAAAACGAAAACACCCCAAAACACGAAGAACACGTCTATGACGAAAGCCAGATACAGGTTCTCGAAGGACTTGAAGCCGTCAGAAAACGTCCCGGTATGTATATCGGCTCAACCTCCGAAAGGGGTCTGCATCACCTCGTCTACGAAATAGTCGATAACTCTATCGACGAGGCTCTCGCAGGCGTTTGTACGAGAATAGAAGTCACGATAAATAAGGATAATTCTATCTCCGTCCGCGATAACGGACGCGGTATCCCCTCAAATATTCACCCGAAAATGGGTATCCCGACGCTTGAAGTCGTTTATACGGTCCTCCACGCGGGCGGTAAATTCGGCGGCGACGGCTATCGCTTTTCGGGCGGTCTGCACGGCGTCGGCGCGTCTGTCGTAAACGCGCTCTCCGAATGGGTCGAGGTCGATAACTGCCATGAGGGTCACAGATATACAGAACGCTTCGAGCGCGGTAAGGTCGCAAGACCATTTAAGGAAGAGGGTCCGACGGATAAACACGGTCTTTTCGTTACGTTCAAGCCCGATGCCGAAATATTCACCGAGACTACCGTTTTTAACTACGAAACTCTCCTTGCGAGACTCCGCGAACAGGCTTTCCTCAACGCGGGACTCAATATCAGCCTTCGCGACGAGAGGGTAGAACCCGCGCGCGAGGACGATCTTATGTACGAGGGCGGTATAAGCTCCTTTGTCGAATACTTAAACTCCCAAAAAACGGACGATCCCATTCACCCGCAGGTCATTTATATGAAAAACGAAAAGGATAACTACGTCGCAGAGGTCGCAATGCAGTACAGCACCTCCTATTACGAGACGATAATTTCCTTTGCGAACAATATCCATACGATAGAGGGCGGTACGCACGATATAGGCTTCAAAACAGCGATTACAAAGGTTCTGAACGACTACGGGCGCGCAAAAGGTCTGCTTAAAAACGACGATAAAAACCTTTCGGGCGAGGACGTCCGCGAGGGTCTGACCGCCGTTATCTCCGTAAAGCTCACCGACGCACAGTTCGAGGGACAGACGAAAGGTAAACTCGGTAACAGCGAGATGAGACCGTTCGTTTATAACCTCGTAACGACGAAATTCTCGGAATTTCTTGAAGAAAATCCTGCCGTCGGCAAGTCAATAATAGAAAAATGCGTCGAGGCGACAAGAGCAAGAGAGGCGGCAAGAAAGGCGAGAGAGGCAACGAGAAGAAAAGGCTTCCTTGAAAGCGGTTCTATGCCCGGTAAACTCGCCGACTGCCAGGAGAGAAACGCTTCGCTCACAGAGCTGTATCTCGTCGAGGGAGACTCCGCGGGAGGCTCGGCAAAACAGGGAAGAGACAGCCGTTTCCAGGCTATCCTGCCTTTGCGCGGTAAAGTGCTGAACGTCGAAAAGAGCCGCGAGGCGAGCGTTTATATAAACCAGTCGCTGACGCCGATAATACAGGCTCTCGGCTGCGGTATAGGCAGAGAAAATTTCGATATTTCAAAGCTCCGCTACGGCAAGATAATCATTATGGCAGATGCCGATGTAGACGGCTCGCACATAAGAATACTTCTTCTTACATTCTTCTATCGCTATATGCGCCCGCTTATCGAAGAGGGGCATATCTTCTTCGCACAGCCGCCGCTTTATAAGGTCTTCAAGGGCAAACAGGTCAGATACGCCTACACCGAGGAAGAAAAGGCAAAGTACCTTGAAGAACTCGGCTCAAACGCCGAGGCGAGCCGCTATAAAGGTCTCGGTGAAATGAACTACGATCAGCTCTGGGAAACGACAATGGATCCGAAAACGAGAACTATCCTCCGCGCAACACTTGAAGACGCTATCGCGTGCGACAATATCTTCTCCGTCCTTATGGGAGATAAGGTAGAGCCGAGAAGAGTGTTCATTCAGGAAAACGCGAAGTATGCCGAAAACCTCGACATCTGACAGCGACAGAAGATATAAGAGAAAGGAAACATAAAATTGGCAAAGAGCAGTGAATATTCCGAAAAGGATATACTTTTCGAGGATCAGAAAATAGTTGACATAAATATCGAAAAGGAAGTTAAAAAGTCCTTTATCGAATACGCGATGAGCGTTATCACGAGCCGCGCACTTCCCGACGCGAGAGACGGTATGAAGCCCGTTCAGAGACGTATCCTCTACGCTATGTACGAGGATAACCTGACGCACGATAAGCCTTACCGCAAGTCGGCGACGACCGTCGGTAACGTGCTCGGTCGCTATCACCCGCACGGCGACTCCTCCGTCTACGGCACAATGGTGCGTATGGCGCAGGATTTCTCGCTCCGCTACGTTCTTATCGACGGTCAGGGTAACTTCGGTTCGGTTGACGGCGACGGCGCAGCCGCTTACCGTTATACCGAGGCGAGAATGTCCCGCATCGCCGACTATATGATGAAGGATATAGAGAAGAACGTCGTCGATTTTGTCCCCAACTTCGATAATAAGCTGAAAGAACCTACCGTTCTCCCGTCGAAGTTCCCGAACCTCCTCGTGAACGGTTCTATCGGTATCGCCGTCGGTATGGCGACTAATATACCCCCGCATAACCTCCGTGAAGTCGTCGGCGCGACGTCTTACAGAATAGACCACCCCGACTGTACACTTGAAGAGCTTATGCAGTTCATAAAAGGTCCCGATTTCCCGACTGCGGCAACGATATACGGCACGCGCGGTATCATCGACGCTTACAGAACGGGTAAAGGTCGCGTTATGGTGCGCGCAAAGGCGGAGATAGAGGACGAAAAACGCAGAATAATCTTCACCGAAATCCCCTATATGGTAAATAAGAGTATGCTCTGCGAGTCTATCGGAAACCTCGTAAAGGATAAGAAGATAGAGGGCATTACCGATCTGCGCGACGAGTCGGGCAAGGACGGTATGAGAATAGTCGTTGAGTACAGACGCGACGCAAACGCACAGGTTATACTTAATCAGCTCTATAAATATACACAGCTTGAAGACACCTGCGCGATAAATATGCTCGCGCTTGTCGGCGGCGAGCCGAAAATACTCTCTCTCTCCGAGATCCTTGACCTCTATATCGCGCATGAGGAACAGGTAATCAAGAGAAGAACGAAGTTCGATCTCGATAAGGCTCTCGCAAGAGCGCATATACTTGAAGGCTATAAGGTGGCGATAGAGAATATCGACGAGGTTGTCGAAATAATGAAAACCTCGGAGTCGATACCGCACTCAAAACAGAGACTTATGGAGCGCTTCGGACTCTCCGACCCGCAGTCGCAGGCAATCGTCGATATGACGCTCGGTAAACTCACGGGGCTTGAAACGAAAAAGGTTGAGGACGAGCTTGCAAAGCTGGAAATTCTTATCGCAGACCTTGAAGATATACTCAAAAACGAGTACAGAGTCAAGGAAATTATCAAAAACGAGATGGAGGAGATAGCAAACCGCTTCGGCGACGACAGAAGAACCGATATTGTCGAAGCGGAGGAGGAAATAGACCTTGAAGACCTTATCGACAGACATACCTGCGTTATCACAATGACAAATTCGGGCTATATCAAACGTCAGAACGTCGATTCCTACGCGTCGCAGAACCGCGGCGGTATGGGCAAGATAGGTATTACGACAAAAGAGGACGACTTCATTGATAAAGTAGAGGTCATGAACTCTCATTCCTACCTTATGCTCTTTACGAATACGGGACGCGTCTATACGGTAAAGGCGTACAGAATACCCGAAGCGTCGAGAACGGCAAAGGGTACGAACGTGGTGAATATTCTTGACCTGCGCGAGGGCGAAAAGATAACGGCTCTTGTCGGAATAGAAGAATTCCGCGAGGGCGAATACCTCACGATGACGACAAGAAACGGTATTATAAAGAAAACGCTCCTTTCCGAGTTCGAGTATCAGAGAAAGGGCGGTAAAATCGCTCTCGGACTTGACGACGGCGACGAGCTTGTCTCCGTTCTCCATACGAACGGCGATAACGATATAATCATTGCGTCGCACGAGGGTCACGCCGTCAGATTCAGCGAACAGAACGTAAGATCTATGGGACGAGGAGCAAGAGGCGTTAAGGCAATGTCATTGTCAGACGATGACTATATAAAGGGCGTTGCAATCGTTGATAATGAGAAAAAGCTCCTTACCGTTACCGAAAAGGGTAAAGGAAAGAGAACGCCGTTTGACGATTTCAGAAATATGAAGAACCGCGGCGGCAGCGGGTATATGTGCCACGGACTGAATGACGAAACGGGACTTATAGCGGGAATCATTACGGTGTCGGACGATGACGATATAATGATGATGACGGATAAGGGAACAATAATCAGAACGAATGTAGGAAGCGTCAATGTTTATTCGAGAACGGCGTCGGGCGTTAAGCTGATGACGGTCGATGATGACGCGGTTATCGCGAAAGTAGTGCGCGTTGCGCCTGAGGCGGAAGAGGCAGAGGAGTAATTAAGCGCCCGCCATAGTTGAAAGGTTCGCCCTCCGTAGTTGAAAGTTTTGATCAACCTTTTTCAAAAGGTTGCGGAATCAAAAGGCAGAGCCTTTTGTCGCTCTCCGCAGAGAGCGAAACATTCTCGGCGCTTCTTTTTCGGCAAAGCCCTTTTTCTTGCGCCTGTCGCATCAAGAAAAAGGGCGTTAAAGGAGACTGCAAGACTTCACCTCGGCGGAGAAACAATCCCTCCGTCTTGCCGCCGTGAAGATATTCAGCACCGTTTTCCGCTTTTTCTTTGATGCCACAGGCGCAAAGAAAAATCTAAGGAAAAAGAAACGCCGAGAACATTTCGCCGCTTGCGAGCGGCGACAAGGGCTA
>CAKRPQ010000061.1 GCA_934385225.1 uncultured Eubacteriales bacterium | reverse complement strand
TGAGCAATCCCGCCGCAGCGGAGGCTCCCTTGTGCAAAGGGAGCTGTCGCCGTAGGCGACTGAGGGATTGTTTCTGTCAAGTGAATTTTACAATCCCTCCGCCTCGCGTTGCTCGGCACCTCCCTTTACACAAGGGAGGCAAAAAATAGTTAGCGACTGTGATGCAAATTTGCAAATTACAGACTTTTCAGAGGGCTTTCAGCCCTAGGGCTGTGCAAGCCACAGATTTAGCCGGTGATTATGACTTTAAGCAAAACATAAAAAAGGGCGGATTTTCCGCCCCTTTATTTTGCATTTTTACGACAGAAGCGTTTGCGACAGCTCGTCAATGAAGTCGCGCAGCTTTTTGCGGTTCAGACAGTAGTAGATCCTGTTCGAATTGCGCTTAATTTCGACGAATCCGCATTCCATCAGCATCGCCATGTGGTGCGAGATCGTCGCCGTACTCAGGTCAAGGAGCGACGCGAGCTGCTGCCCGTACTTTTCGCCCTCGGAGAGAAGCCGCAGTATTTCAAATTTGCGCATATCGCCGAGAGTGCGAAGCCCGCGGCACATCTTGTCTTCAAGCGTCGAGGTGTCCGTTATCTCTTTGAGAGGCTCGAAAAGCACGCCGACGTAGAAGAAATCGTAAACCTTTTCGTCGGTGTAGCCCATAAGATACCGCGTCGAATTGCACATTACGATAGACGGTTCGATGTAAAGCACGTCAAGCGCGGGCGAAAGTTTCAGATCGTAGTTCTGTTCGACGAATTTTTCGCCGCCCGTGGCAAGCGGTTCGCTCGTAGCCGAGAGAAACCAGCTTATGTAGTGCTTCACAACGTCGTATTTTTCAAGGAAAAGTCGTCCCGCGTCGCGCAGAATGTCGGCGAGCAGATTTTTGTAGGTGTCAAAGCCGTTGTAGAGGCGCAGAAGCTCAAATTTTTCGTCGGGCGGCACGGGCATTCCCTCAACAAACGAGAAAAGCTCCGCATAATTCGTTATATCGCCGTCCCAATCGGCGGGTGCATAGTCGTTTATCAGCATCGAGGAGAGATTTACAAAGAAAATCGGCTTCGAAAGGTCGCGCAGACGCATTATATCAGCCTCAAAATCGGGCGTGGCTCGCCTGCAAATGTCGTGAATAAGGTAGAAGGCAAAGCACCCTCTCATTGCGCTGTGACGGGCAAAAAGGAAGTCGAGCAGCTTTTCGTCGGCATTAAGCGAACCGATAACGTAGTCGCTTATTTCGATTATAGCGTTGAAGCAGTTGTCGAGCACGTCCGCGTCGATCGAAAACTTCTTTATTATCGCGTTTTTAAGCTCCGAGCAGGACTCGCCGTTGCGGCTGTTGTAAAGGAGCATTGCCGCCTCGTTGACAATGTTTGGTTCGCGTAAGAGTTTGATTTCCATTTTTCTGTCACCCGTTTTCCTTTCGGTTTTGATTCCGAGCCGGCACTTGCGTTTAATGCGGATTTTATCCGAATTTTTATCGGAAAATCCTATCCGAGGGTTTTGTCTGTGGACAAATCGGCGGGCGGAATCCGCATTTTTCGCGCCGAAACAATCCGTGCGCCGAAGAAAGCGAAATTCTCCGCGCAGGGACACCGTGCCCGAATTTTGCCGAAAAAATAATTTTTTTCATTTCGGTATGTTTTAAGTTTATCACACATCGGTATGTTTGTCAAGCGTTTTTTACTATAATTCATGAAATGTTTGATGAATATAAATGAAAAATCGGAAATACAAATCAAAATACGACCGAAATCTGATATACGTTCAACGATGATGAAATATTTCGCCGTCAAAAGACGACATAAGACGCGCGTGAGGTTTGATAAAAGAAAAATTAACGCATTAGACGCACGTCTGACGTCTTGAATTTCTCTCTTTTATATTCGTCATAATTTGTTTTCTTCCCCGAAAAACCACTTTTTTTCTCCAAAAAAGTCCCATTTCACCTCTCCGAAACGCCGCTTTTCGCGAAAAAATCAAATTTTTTGCATATTGCACAAAAATATTTTTTTAATATTATGTAAAATCGTCACGGAGACTGTTTATTATGCGATAAAAATGTGGTATAATAAAATGTTGAGTTTTGTGTCGGCTGTAATCCGCCGACATCAGACTAATTTCAAAATAAATTATTTTACGCTAATAAAATATGGGAGATGAAACCTTGAAAAGAGAAGATTTAAGAAATGTAGCGATCATTGCGCACGTTGACCACGGCAAAACGACCCTTGTCGATGAAATGCTCAAACAGGGCGGCGTTTACCGCGACAATCAGGCGACGACGGAAAGGGTAATGGACAGCAACGCGCTCGAACGCGAAAGAGGTATCACCATTCTCGCAAAGAATACCGCGGTTCACTACGGCGGCGTAAAGATAAACATTGTAGATACACCCGGCCACGCCGATTTCGGAGGCGAGGTTGAGCGTATTCTCAAAATGGTAAACGGCGTTATTCTTCTCGTCGATGCGGCGGAAGGACCTATGCCGCAGACGCGTTTCGTGCTTCAAAAGGCACTCGAACTGAATCACCGCGTCATCGTCGTAATCAATAAGATAGACAAGCCCGACGCGCGCCTTGAAGAGGTTGAAGAAGAGGTTCTCGAACTTCTTATGGACCTCAACGCGACGGACGAACAGCTCGACAGCCCGATGATATTCTGTTCGGGCAGAAACGGCACGGCGTCGCTGTCGCCTTATGAGGCGGGCAAGGATCTCCGTCCGCTCTTCGACACGATCCTTGAATATATGCCCGCACCCGAGGGCGATCCCGACGGCGATCTCCAACTTCTCGTTTCGTCGATAGACTATAACGATTTCGTCGGAAGAATCGGTATCGGACGCATAGAGCGAGGCACGATAAAGCAGAACCAGGAGGCACTTGTCTGTAACTATCACTCGGATAAAGCACCCGTCAGAACGAAAATAGTTTCGATCTACCAGTTCGACGGACTCACGAGAGTGCCCGTCGATAAAGCGACCGTCGGCGACATCGTCTGCTTCTCGGGCGCGTCGGATATAACGATAGGCGATACGATAACGTCGACGGCTAACCCCGAACCGCTCGAATTTGTCAAGGTAAGCGAGCCGACGATGGAGATGACGTTCTCCGTAAACGACAGCCCGTTTGCGGGTAAAGAGGGCAAATTCGTCACATCGCGCCAGCTCCGCGACAGACTTTATAAGGAACTCCTCAAAGACGTTTCGCTCCGCGTTTCGGACGGCGAATCGGCGGATCAGTTCAAGGTTGCGGGCAGAGGCGAAATGCACCTTTCGATACTTATAGAGACGATGAGACGCGAGGGATATGAGCTTTGTTGCAGCACGCCGCGCGTGCTTTATAAGGAGATAGACGGCGTTAAATGCGAGCCGATGGAGCGCGTAACGATCGACGTTCCGACCGATTATTCGGGATCCGTTATCGAAAAACTCGGACGCAGAAAGGGCGATCTTCTTGAAATGAGCCCGCACGGAAGCCGTATGAGAATAGACTACTCCATTCCCGCGAGATGCCTCTTCGGCTACCGCTCCGAATTTATGACGGACACCCGCGGCGAGGGTATTATCAACTCCGTTTTCGACGGTTATCAGCCGTTCAGAGGCGAGATACCGATGAGATTTACAGGCTCTCTTGTCGCGTCGGAGACGGGCGAGACGACCAGCTACGGCATTTATAATACGCAGGAGCGCGGCGATATGTTTGTTGTTCCCGCAACGCCTGTTTACGAGGGTATGATAGTCGGTCAGAACCCGAAAGGGCAGGATATTGCGGTGAATCCGTGCAAGAAAAAGCACCTCACGGCGATCCGTTCGTCGGGTGCGGACGAAAAACTTCTTCTCACGCCTCCGATAATATTCAGCCTTGAAGAGGCAATCGAATTTATCGCCGACGATGAGCTTATTGAGGTCACGCCGAAGTCGATAAGACTGCGCAAGAGAATACTCAATACCGAACTTCGCCTTAAAGCCGAGGCAAAGAGAAAACTTGCCGCAAAGCAGTAAGTAAAATAAAAAAAACAGAGGACAGGATAAAAATCCTGTCCTCGTTTTGTTTATGAAAGTCGGAATCGGGTAATGAGTACCCGAAAACGTTTTTTGCGCCCGCGTTATACTTTCTTTCTGCACCCGTCAACGGCGAGATTCTGACCGCATACATATGAAGCGTCGTCGGACGCAAGGAAAATCACGCCCGTCGCGCATTCTTCGGGCGTTCCCGCATGACCGATAAAAGAATGTTCGGGCATCGGGTTGTGTCCCGTAACGTCGATGCTTCCGGGCGAAACGCAGTTCACCGTGACACCGAGCGGAGCAGCCTCCTTTGCGAGCGCGCGTGTAAAGGCTATCACGGCGCCTTTCGTCATCGAGTAATCGACCATGTTGTCTATCCCGTATATCCCCGCGACAGAACCGATGTTGATTATTCTCCCGTAGCCGTTTCCGATCATGTGCGGCAGAACCTTGTACGTCGGGTAAAGAGTGCCGAAAATGTTGACTTCCGTTTTCTTTCTCCACTGCTTTGGATCTGAATCGACGAATTTCCCGAAAGTGTTGTAAATTCCCGCGTTGTTTACGAGAATGTCGATTTTGCCGAAATTGTATATTGCCTTTTCGATCGCGTCGTTTACCTGTTCCTCGGAGGAGACGTCGAGAACGAATGTCATCACCTTTGAGCCGATCTCTTCCGCGATTTTTGCCGTTTCGCGAAGTCCCTCTTCGTTAAGATCCGCGAGCGCGAGACTGCACCCTTCTTTTGCAAGTCCTACGGCGATAGCGCGTCCTATTCCGTGTGCTACTCCCGTGACAAATGCTACTCTGTTATTGAAAGTCATCTTTTTTCCTCCGTTTTTATTTTATTTGACTTTATTTTATCCCAAACGCTTGACTTTTTCAATGACGGGAATTATAATTAATTTGTCTGAAATTATACAAAGCGGAGAAACATATGATTTTTAATAAAGAGTATAGAATTACGGATTTCGTGTCGGCGTTTTCGGTAAAGAACAGCGCGGGGCAGGTCATCACGATGCGCGCAAGGGATACGTCGTGCCTTATTTTCACGCAATCGGGCAGGATCGGGTTTGTTTCGAATGATGCCCAAAGCGGTGCCGAAAGAGAAGTCGCCTGCGAGCCGAAGTCGCCGATCTATATCCCGCGCGGAGCGTCGTATGTGAACACCTGTAAGGAGAGTTCGGAGAGTATTATGTTCAATTTTATCGACGAAAACGGACCGTCATTTCTGTGCGGACTTCCCGACATCGGTTCTGCCGCGGTAAAGGAGGCTTTCGGCACGGTAAAAACGGGTGCAGCCTCGCCCGAAAACGAATTTAAGGCGCTTTCTACGCTTTATTTGCTAATTTCGGAGATTGAGAGCACCGCGCAAACGCACCCGCTTATGCGTGATGCCTGTGAGTATATTCTAAGAAACTATTCAGACCCGACGCTTGACCTTGACAGGGTTGCAAGGGCTGCCCACGTCAGTAAAATTTGGCTCTGCAAGCGTTTCCCTGCGGAGTACGGCACAAGCCCGTTCAAATACCTCACGCGTGAGCGAATGAAGCACGCATTCGAGCTTATCCGCGAGGGCTTCGGCGTTTCCGAGACGGCGTTGCAGGTCGGCTATTCCGACGTTTACGGGTTCAGCCGCGCGTATAAAAGGTATTTCGGGCATTCTCCGAGCGACGACGCGCGTCGGTAATACCGACGCACACCGAAAATAAATCCCGCTTGACTTGTTCATAATTATTCGGTATAATATAATGTAACCGAAATCCGATTTTTGAGGAGGAAATATGTACATTTATAAGACCGAAATTTTGACCGTAAGCACGAAATGGTTTTCAGATAAGGCAAACGAGGGCGATATAGCACTGCTCGATAATCTTCTGAACGAGAGAGCCGCCGAGGGTTGGGAGCTTGTCACATACGATTATATGGCGACGACGGCGCAGATAAAGGGCGCGTTTGTCGTTACATTCAGAAAAGAGAAGTGATCCGCCGCCGCGCCCCGCGTTTTTGAGGGCGGCTGCGAAGGTGAAAACACAAAAAAGCGCGCCGACGGCGCGCTTTTTTTGTGTTTAGACGTTATGTTACGGACGTTTTCTGTCCGCATCATTTACACGGTGCAGAATAAATTTCTCATTTCGTCCGCCTGCGACAGAGCGGAAAAACCGTGACGGCAGTTTTTCAAAACGAACAGTTCCGCATTTGTGCATTTGTCCCGCACGGCGTCAAATAAACGCTTTGCGAGCGGCAGACAGTCCGCGTCGTCCGCACCGCAGAAAATTTTCGGCGCGATTTTCTTCTCGGTTAAGGTTTCGGCTAAAACCTCCGTGCATGTGTAAAAGCCCGAGTTGGTATAATGCAAACAAAACGGACTGCCGACACGGCAGTCCGTTTTGTTATTAAACTCAAATTACTTGTTTGCAAAAGCCTTCTTGCCGGCAAATGCAGCACCTGCGAGAGCGACTACAAAGAGAACCGCGAATACATAAGTGGTAACATTCGTTTCGGGAGAAGCGTAAGTAGGTGTGTAAACGACTGTAAAGTAACCTACACCGTCCTCGCAAGCCTCTGCGTTAAAGGTGATCTTCGAGCCGTCAACGGTGGACTCAACGAGTGCGAATGTGTCGGACGCCGTGTCGTAACGGAGGATAGCGGGGGAGTTGTCCTTTGTGACACCGGGAACGTCAACCGTTACCTTTGCGCTTTTAAGAGCGGCGGGAGCGGTAGCAACGAGAAGATCATTCGAAAGGAAAGAAACGGAAGCACCGAAAGCGGTAGCGTTTGCCTTTACGAGCGTGATGTTCTTTGCAAGTTCAACGGTGAAGAAACCGTAGAGCTTTGCGTTCGGTGTGTTTACGGCAATTTTGGAAAGATCGAGCTTTGCCGCGTCGTTTTTCATGTTTGTTACCTCGTCCTTTGCGTCGGCAGTGATAAGAACTTTGCCGTTTGCGTCGTAAGGAACGATTTCGAGGGGATTTGTAACGTCAGCCGATACCTTCTTGTCGTTTGTGAGAACGATGTCGGAGGCGGGAGCACTTACAAGGGAAATTTTACCTGTCATACTTTCGGTTGCCGAAACAGCGAGTGCAAGGCAGGAAAGCATTACGGCTGCGATTACGAGGACAGACAATACTTTTTTCATAATACCGATCTCCTTAATTTAATAAATACTGATAAAATTTGTGGGCGAACCCATATTCTTACCTAATTATATCATAACTTTTTCAATAATGCAAGTGGTATGCGAAAATTTTTTTGAAAAAAGTTTAAATCGCCGTTTTTACCCGTCAAATCTTTTTCGCCTCTGCTATAAGCTCGGCGAGAGCGTTCTTGGCGGCGACTGTACGCACATAGCCGCGGTCGCGTTTCGTGGGAAGTGAAAGACGCTTCGAACGAACGCCGTTTTTCCCCGCAATGCCTATGCAGACCGTTCCGACGGGAATGTCGTCCGTTCCGCCGCCCGGACCCGCTATACCCGTTGTCGAGACGGCAAGATCCGTCCCGAGAAGATTTCGCACGCCGACAGCCATTGCCTCGGCGACCTCGGCGGAGATTACACCGTACTTTTCGATAAGCTCCGCGGGAACGCCTACCATCTTTTCCTTTGCCGAGATCGCGTATGTGACGGCACTGCCGATAAGGACGGCGGACGAACCTGCAATGTCTGTTATCATCTTCGCGATAAGCCCGCCCGTGCAGGACTCCGCCGCCGAAACGGTAATGCCCTTCTCCGAAAAGAGCTTCACGAGAGCTGCGGCAATGTCCTCCGAATCGACGCCGCAGATGAACTGTCCGACCTCGGTGCTTTTGACTTTTTCAATCATCTCGTCGCACATTTTGGAGGCTTTTTCGCGCGTTTCCGCTTTTGACGTTACGCGCAGACGAACCTCACCTTCTTTGCAGTAGGGTGCTATCGTCGGGTTTTCCGACCCGCGCATAAGGGGCGCGAGCACGGCTTCGACGTTCGACTCTCCCATGCCGACGATGAGAATGTTCTTGCTCACGAGAACGCTGTCCGTGTGCATTTCGAGGTACGGCACGACCTCCTCAGAGAAGAGCGGTTCAAGCTCGCGCGGAGGTCCTGGGAGCATTATCGCGGTGCATTCGTCTCCTTCGATGCAGATCGCGGGCGCTGTGCCGTAGTTGTTCGTGAACACCGCAGCGCCGCTCGGAATCATCGCCTGTTTTTTGTTGTTTTCGGTCATTTTTCTGCCCGTTTCGGCAAAGTAGGAACGTATGCGGTCAAGCACCTCGCCGTTCTCGCGCAGCTCCCGCCCGAAAGCCTCGGCGACGACTTCTTTCGTGAGATCGTCGTATGTCGGACCGAGACCGCCGCTTGTGATTATGAGATCGGAGCGTTCCATCGCCTCGTCTATGACCGCGCGAAGCCGCAGCGGGTTGTCGCCGACGGTGCATTTGTGGTAGACGGAGATGCCGAGCTTTGCAAGCTCCCGCGAGAGAAACGCCGAATTCGTATCTACGATGTCGCCGAGAAGAAGCTCTGTTCCGACGCAGATTATCTCGGCTGTTTTGAATATTTTTTTCATATTTTCCTCCGCATTTAATTCATTTCGAATTTTCAAAGAATTTTCGGCAGAAAACGACCCATTTTTCCTCGTATTCGTCCTTCGGCAAGACTTTCATATCGCAGACCGAAAGTATCCCTCGTTTTTCTGCCTCGCGTGCAAAATCGAAGATGTATTTTCCGCCGTCCGCCGTGAAGAATGTCCTGATGCTCTTAAAGCCCGTTTGGTGCGCGAGATACAGGCGCGTGTGACCGTCGCAGGCGGCAAGCTCGCCGCTTTCGAGACGTACGACGGGGATTATCACGTCGTCCTCCGAATGTACAAAAGACGCGACGGCGCCGAGTTTTTCTTCGCTCACATAAAACTGCGAGGGGCGAATGCTCTCCGTCGGCACGCAAAACAGGGCAGGGTGCGGAAAGGACTTTATGAGTGTTCCGTCCTCCGCGAAAAAGTCGCATATGTGTTCCGCAAAAAAGCGAAATTCTTCTATAAGCGCGTCTGTTTCTGTGTCCGAGAGGGATTTGGACGATGAAATTTTCGCCGAAAAAGTTCCCGTGACTTTTATCGAGCAGGGAACGCCCGAGAGAAGAAACGCGCCGTGTTCGAGAAGCACATCGCGCCCGAAGCGCGTGTCGCCGTAGTCGTTTATTCTTGTTATTTCCATATTAGTTATTGCCGTGAATTTTCAGGTTGTTTGTGTGACGGCTCTTTTGCGCTGCCGTAATTTCAAAAATCCTCCGCCGAAGCGGAGGATTTCGTGTTTTTTACATTCCGAGCGTTGCCGCACCGACAATGCCCGCGTCGTTTGCGAGCTTTGCTATGCGAAGCTCTGTTGCCTTGACAACTCCGCCGCCGTATGTTTCGGCTTTTACGAGCGGGTCGAGCATATCTATAAGTCTCTGACCCTCGTTTGAAATTCCGCCGCCTATCGAAACGACTTCGGGCTGGAAGATGTTGATTATGTTCGCAAGACCGCACGCGAGGTAGCTCATGTATTCGTCGATGACCTCTTTTGCCGCTTCGTCGCCCTTGTCAAGCGCGAGGAATGCCGTTCTGCCGTTGACTTTGCCCTTTTCGGCGGCGATGTCCGCCATAAGGGTGTGAACGCCTTTCTTCTCGCATTCGGCGAGCTTTTCCTTTGTCATGTTGATAAGACCCGTCGCGGAGCTGTAAGCCTCCCAGCAGCCCTTGCGTCCGCACGAACAGGGACGACCGCCGTGTTCGATAACGATGTGACCGAGTTCGGCACCCGCAAAGTTGAAGCCCGAATAGACCTTGCCGTCGATGATGATACCGCCGCCGACGCCCGTGCCGAGCGTGATCATAACGGAATTGGTCGTTCCCTTTGCCGCACCCGCGATAGCCTCGCCCCAGGCAGCGGCGTTTGCGTCGTTTTCGATGTGGACGGATTTAACGCCCGTTTCGCGCGTGATGATGGACGAGATGGGGAACTTTCTGAACGGGAGGTTGTTCGCGTATTCGACAACGCCGTCACGGCTGTTGGCGATACCGGGCGTAGCCACGCCGATCGACTCTATTTCGCTCATCGGAATGTTGTTTTCTGTTGTAATTTTCTTGCAGAGAGCGGCGATGTCGAGCGCAACTCTGTCCGCGCCCTCGGTAACGACTGTGGGGACGCTGTCCTTTGCGACGATTTCGAATTTTTCGTTTACGATACCCGCGGCGATGTTCGTTCCGCCGAGGTCGATTCCAATACGGTACATAATAGTGACCCTTTCGCGTTTGTAAAAGATTCTTCAAGAGATGAAGTTTACATATAAGCATATTATAACTTCAAAACGCGCCGATGTCAACAGGTTTTTACAAATTGCCCGCGCTTTTACGAATATGTTTGTTTCGCGCGGTGACGTGAAGTTGTGCGGTTCCGTTTGACGCCCTTTTATGCCAAACTTCGGGAAGAATCCGAAAGGATTCTTCATAGGTGGAGCAGCTTGCATTTGGATTTTTTCAGACTTCACCACCACCTTAGCCTCCCCTGTGTAAGGGGAGGTGGCGGAGGTGCGCAAGCCCTCCGACGGAAGGGTTGTCTGTCTTTTCGCAGCCGTGAAGTTGTGCAGCACCGTTTAACGCTTTTTCTCTGATGCGACAGGCGCAAAGATAAAAGCATAGATGCCTTCGGCATCTAACAAAAAGAAAGCGCCGAATACGTTTCGCTCGCCTCGACGAGCGACAAGGGCTATGCGCCCTTGACCGCACCGCCTTTTGAAAAAGGCGGGCAAAACTTTCAAACAAGGACAACGCGTTTATTTTCAAATTATCAAGCAATGTTCAATCCCAAAAGCGGAAAAACGGAAAATTTGTCTATTTTGTACAGGTGTAGAAATTTCAACCTCAAAATTGTGCAGTTTGCACAAAAAATCGGACCTTGCGGAAGCCTGCGAGAGGGAATCGCAAAGCCTGCAATTGGTAATTTATATTTACATTCGCGGACAAAACCTCGCAAATGCTCAAAAATCACCTGAAAACTTGCACAAAAACACCCCTGAAAAAGCCTGATTTGTTCAAAATGTAGGTAAAAATAATTTACCTCGCAATTTTTGACGAAAAATCTGCATTGTTCGGAAGTTTTTCCGTCCGGCGTGTGAACCCTCCGTGACGGGCGCGAGCCGAATACGTGACGGAAAAAAATGCTTGACAATTCCCCCCTTTTTGTGGTATCATTACCGTATAAAATAGAATTAAAATGCGATGAGTGTTATTATAGAGATGCAAAAGCGGCGCAGAGGTCGCGCTTTTTTACGCCTTTCCGTCGTTTTCGGGCTGTGTTTCGGAGCGCGGAGCGCGTCCGTTTTCTACATTTTATTATATATAATATACGCGCGATATTTTCGCTCCCGAAAACCGCGCACGCATTTTAATCCTCGCACGGCAGCCGAAATACTGCCTGCGCTTCAATTTTCAGGAGGAAACCGGTAAATGAAAAAGGCAACATTCAAAAGAGCAACGGCACTTTTCCTTTCTCTTATCACGGTACTAGGCTGCTTTGCGGCGTTTCCTGCTTTTGCGACGGGCGGAGATCCCGCTGTCGTTACCTCGCAGGACGACGGCAAGAGCGGCACTTCCGTGTCGGACAAGTCGATAAGTGACGTAAAAGAGCTGCTGAACGCTATCTCTTACGAGGAATACTCGAAGAAATACGAGAGCGTTCCGAGAGCGACTTCCGAGATCGTCATCGACGGTACGGCTTATAACGTCGAAAAGACGAACGCCGCAGTCGGTGTGACGGAGGAGTACCTTGCGGACGACGGCAGCAAAGTAAAATCGCTGTTCGTCCCCGGAACGGGAACGGTCGTCTGGGACGTCAATATCCCCGAGGACGCAAAATACAGCATCGTTATCGAATACTACCCCGTTGAGGCAAAGTCGGTATCGATCCAGCGTATTTTCAGAATAAACGGCAAAGTGCCTTTTTCCGAGGCGCGTTACATAACAATATCGAAGGTCTGGAAGAACCTCTATGAGGACGTTGATCCCGACACGGGGCGCAAGTTCAGACTTGATATCGACAGAAACGAGCTTCGCCCGTCCATTACTCAGGCTCCCGAATGGAGAACCTTTGAGCTTAAAGACCGCGACGGCTTCTATTCGAGCAGCTTTGAGTTCTTCTTTGAAAAGGGCGATAACGAAATCTCCCTTGAAGCTGTTTCCGAGCCGATGGCGATAAAGAGTATCTCGCTTGTACCGCACGTTGACACGCCCTCTTATGAAGAGGTAAAGAAATCATACGAGACAAAGGGGTACAAGCCCGCAGATAAGGACAGCAAGGTCTTTATCGAAGCGGAAGAGCCGGTTGCGATATCCTCGCAGACGGTCTACCCGGTAGAGGACGTTTCGTCCGCTATCACGTCGCCGTCCGATTCTTCGAGAACGCTTCTTAACACGATAGGCGGCGAAAAGTGGCAGACGGCGGGTCAGTGGGTGCAGTACACGTTCACGCCCGAGAAGAGCGGCCTTTACAATATCGTAACGCGTTACAAACAGAACGTAAACGACGGTCTTTATTCGAACCGTACACTCTATATCTACGGCGGCGAATATAACGGCGTGCCGTTCACGGAAGCGACCGCTGTTCGCTTCGGCTATTCGTCCGACTGGCAGACGGAGGCTCTCGGCGACGGCAACACGACGTTTGAGTTCTATTTTGAAGCGGGTGTCGAAT
>CAKRPQ010000060.1 GCA_934385225.1 uncultured Eubacteriales bacterium | reverse complement strand
CTCAACGAGTGCCTCCTCGATGATACCGTCCTTTACGTTGAGCGAGAGCTTACATGCGCCCTGCTGGGGTGCGCACCAGCCGACACCGTGAGTGTAGGCGGAAATGTCCTTAACCTCTTTTGCCTTTATCCAGAGGCCTTCCTCGGGAAGAGGCGCGGGACCGTGGTTCGGGCCCTGTTTGACTACGCACATATTCTGCACTTCGGCAGAATAAACTATGTGATCGTTCATTTTATGTATCTCCTTTTAATAAAATATTACTTGACTATTTCGCCGTAGACAGTGCCGAAAGCGGCTGCCGCGTTACACTCGTCGGTATCAATGTGCATTGCCGTAGCGAACGTGGACTTAACTCTGATAACGACATCGTCAAAGATGAGCGATCTGCCCGTGCCGCAGATTTTAACCTTGACGATTTCCTTATCGGAAATGCCGAGAGCGGCTGCGTCCTCGGGTGTAACGTGAATGTGTCTCTTTGCGATGATAACGCCGTTCTCGATAGCAAGCTCGCCCGCGGGACCTTTAAGAAGGATACCGGGAGTACCTGCGATATCTCCGCTTTCTCTTACGGGAGCGGTCACGCCGAGAGTGCGCGCATCGGTGAACGAAAGTTCGACCTGATTTTCCGGTCTTACGGGACCGAGAACGCTGAGTTTAAGCGAGCTTTTCGGACCTACGACCTCGACCTTTTCTTCACAGGCGAACTGACCCGGCTGGCTGAGATCCTTTTTCTTCGTGAGTTCGTGACCCTTGCCGAAGAGTATCTCGACAGCCTCGTTTGTCAGATGAATGTGTCTTGCGGAAGTTTCAACCAAAATCTTGTTTTCCATTTTGATTCTCCTTTGATTATATAGGATTCTGTCCATACTCATTTATTATAGCATAAAAAAAACGATTTGTAAATTAAAATTTTCAACAAATCGGAGAAATATATGTTGTTTTTTTTAGAAAAAGTGCTTTTCGGGGCGAAAGTGAGGAGATTACGGCATTTTCGGGCGGCGACAAAAGGCTCCGCCTTTTGAAACCGCAAGCCTTTGAAAAGGCTTGACCCAAACTTTCTGCAAAAGCGAGACCGAAAACTTTCACCCGTCCTTGCCTCCCCTTTTTCGGAGAAAAAAGGGGAGGTGGCGGAGGTGCGCAGCCCTCCGACGGAAGGGTTGTTCCCGCCCCGACTTTTATTTATATGCCGAAAACTATCAATTTACAATACGACATATACTCACGCACAAGCGTCGGGTAAAGCAAAAACTTCCCCGTATCGGGCGCATTATAAAAATACGTCTTTTCCATATCCATTCCGAGTCTCGCGCAGAGTATCTTCGCCCTCGGAACATGGAAATTCGTTGTCACGACCGCCACGCACGGCTCTTTTCCGAGCTTTTCAAGCTCGTCAAGTATCTTCATCGTATTCTTTATATTCTCAATCGTATTATGCGATTCGGGTTCCATTGCGATTCTTGGTGCGTCTATGCCTTTACCGACAAGATATTTCATCATACACTCCGCCTCGCTTATCGGCTCGTCCTTTCCCTTTCCGCCGCTCACGATACAAGTCAGGTCTTTTCGCTCCGAGAGCATTTTCGCCGTCGTATCAAGTCTCTTCCGAAGGATTTTACCGGGGTTTCCGTCCCTCTCGACCTTTGCGCCGAGCGTCAGGACTATTGTATTTTCGGGCAGATCGGCGACGGGCGTCTCGCTCACGCTTCCGCCGAATATGTATGCGCAGAGGAAGAGGAACGTGACGGTATAAAAAACGAGCGCGAACGTATAGATCGTTTTAAGAGGGACATAAGCGCGCCGAAAGAGCTTTTTAAGCATTCCGGTGCGGTCAAGAACGAGAACTGCGGGCAGGAGAATACATACCGCAAACGCGATAACATACGGCAGAGTCCCCTCGCTCCATATAAAGAGCTTGACAAGGTATATGAAATAGCCGACGAACATAAAAATGCTGCCCGCCGTCATCAGAACATTCAGGATTTTATTATATTTTTTCATTTGCGCCTCCGTTTCTGTTCGGTACATTGATTTTACCACAAAATCGGGCGATTGTCAAGGCGTGGCGGGATTTATCTTTTATGCCGAACTTTGGGAAAAATCCGCAGGATTTTTTATAGGCGGGCAGTTTACAGCCCGATTATTGCAGACTTCACCTCTGCCTTTGCTGTCTCACTTGACAAACATTCATTTTTATATTATAATTAGTTTATTATTCGAGAAATACATACCCGCCGAAATGCGCAAGCGTCCTTTTCTCATATTCGGGTGAGCGTACTCTTTCATCGTCCTCGTCCGCGACATAAAGTGCGCCGAACGTCGGGTCTACGCCGAGAAGAGCGTCTCGGACGGCGTTTTTCGTCCTCTCCGACACGGTCACGCTCACGTCCGACCCATAAACGCCCGCCTCGCGAAGCACCGCCGACACCGTCGAGCCGAAGCGCTCCGACCTCACGCGATTAAGCGCGACAGCGGCAAACGCGACACGCACGGCGTAGCTCTCTCCTCCCGCTTTTTCCTCTACAAAGCGCGAGAGAACATCGGTTTTAAGTTCGTCCGACGTACTTATACTCGGCGCGGCTGACGCCTCAGTTACTTCTAAAAGAACCGCATACGGTTCAAAGCCCGTTGCGACAGGCGTATGCGCATCGTTTTCATTTCCCTGCGCGGCGTCCCCGCCGTCAAAGGCGAGCGAAAGCGCAAACAGCGCAAGCACTATCATCGCGCTCGACGAGAGAAAGCCGAAAAGCGTCTCCCTTACGTCATTCGGAAAGGCGTTCTTTATGCGTGAAAAGATTTTTTTTGTTTTTTTAATATCCATTACGTTCTCTCACCCCCGATTTATTATTATCGGAAGCGTGGTTTTTCAGTCACAAAGGAGCTAATTTATGAGAAAGAATGTCAAAATAGAAATCAGATCCGTACAATACGAGCTTTGCGAAGAGTTACTTTATCGGTTTTTCCCGACGGAGGACGATGAAGACGGCGACGTGGACGACGGCATTGACGGAGTCAACGGCACGGGTCTGACGACGGGAATAACGTTCGGCGGTGCGGAAAACGACGGGAAGCTGACAGAATTTATAAAAAATCTGATGGACGGCGGCGACCCCTACGACGAAGCGTCGAACACGCTTGAACTTATAACGGAAGGGTATCTTGACGACGACGGCGAGCGCGTGACGATAGGTTACAACGAAAGCGAAGCGACGGGAATGGACGGTTCCGTGACCGAAATTTCGTATGCGAAAAACGACCCGGGGCTTATTTCGATGCTCCGCGACGGCACGGTGAAAACGGTGATGATGTTTGAGAGCGGGAAGCGACACATCTGCGTTTACGAGACGCCGTATATGCCGTTTGAGATCTGCATTATAACGGCGGAAGCCGTCAACGCGATTCCCGAAAAAGGTGAAATCTACCTCGACTACGTTGTCGAAATAAAGGGTGCGGCGGCGGAAAGGACGAAATTCTGTCTCTCGGTTGAGCCTCTCGAAGAGGACACCGCGCCGCGCGAATACGACGACGATGAAATTGCGGGCGAAACCGACGGAGACGGAGACGGAGACAACAAATAAAAACAATAGGAAGTAAAAAGCAGGAACTGCGCGTTCCTGCCTTTTTCAGTCTGTATGCGGAGATCAGTCCTCCGACTCCTCGAACATTCTGCGCGACGTTTCCTCGTCAAGCCCCATAATGAGGTTTACGGTCTTACGCACATCATCGGTCGATTTATCGGCGTAGTCGGCGTCCTCGTGCAGTATCAGGCTTCCGACGCCGTATGTGAGGAACACTGCCATAAGGTGCGGTTCCATCTTCGGCTTTGCACCGTAGGTTACAAGCGTTCCGATTATCTCCTCGATATACGGTTCTATCACTTCAAGTGCCTGTTCTCTTATCGTATAGCGCACCGTGAAGTGCATATTATCCGCATATTTCTCGCGGAAGGTGCGCACTTCCTTTTTCATATACCGGAAGAAACGCAAAAGCGATCTATAAGGCACGTCCTTTGCGCTCGCGGCGAGAGCCGCGAAGTCCTTTTTATAAGGCTCGAAAAATCCCGAAAGAACCTCATAGAAAAGTTCGTCTTTCGACTTAAAATAGTAATAAAACGTTCCTATATCCGCGCCGACATCGCGCATAACCTCGCGGACACCTGTTCCGTCATATCCCTGTTCAAAAAATTTTGTTGTAGCGACCTCGACTATCTTATTTTTCGTGCCGCCCTCTATCATTTGTTTTCTTGCCATTTTGATTCCTCCGCTTCATTAAGTATATTATAACTCATAATTCAAGTTTTTTCAAGCGCAAAAACATTTTTTTGCAAAATATTGACAAGTTCGTTCTGCGATCGTATATATAAAAGATCATTGGCACAAAGATAAAAGTAGATAAGCCTTCGGCATCTCACAAAAAGAAAGCACCGAGGCATCTCGCCTCGGTGCTTTTTCATATAGGGTGAAATTATCAGTACATTCCGCCCATGCCGCCGCCCATGCCGCCTTGCGGTGCAGCTGCGGGAGTTTCCTCTTTCTTATCCGCTACAACAGCCTCTGTCGTGAGAACAACACTCGCAATAGAGGAAGCGTTTTGGAGTGCGCTTCTCGTCACCTTCGTCGGGTCAACGATACCTGCGCTTACCATATCGACATATTCCTCGTTATAAGCGTCGAAGCCCCAGCCCTTCTTGCCGCTCTTCATAATTTCATTGACGATAACGGCACCGTCAAGACCCGCATTTGCGGCGATCTGACGTACAGGCTCTTCAAGCGCCTTGACTACTATCTTAACGCCCGTCTTTTCATCGCCCTCTGTCGTATCTACAAGTTTTGCAACTTCGTCTATGATATTGAGATATGCCGTTCCGCCGCCGGGAACAATACCCTCTTCGACTGCGGCTCTCGTCGCATTGAGTGCGTCCTCGATACGGAGCTTCTTCTCCTTCATTTCAGCCTCGGTTGCGGCACCGACCTTGATTACGGCAACACCGCCCGCGAGCTTTGCGAGTCTCTCTTGGAGTTTCTCTTTATCAAATTCGGACGTTGTGGTGTCGATTGCGTTCTTGATCTGCGCAACTCTCGCCTTTATCTCGTTCGAATCGCCCGCACCGTCAACGATGATGGTATTCTCTTTCGTGACCTTGACCTGTCTTGCTCTGCCGAGCTGTGCAAGCTGTGTGTCTTTGAGTTCAAGACCGAGTTCGCTCGAAATGACCTCGCCGCCCGTGAGGATAGCGATATCGCGGAGCATTTCCTTTCTTCTGTCGCCAAAGCCGGGCGCTTTGACGGCTACGCAAACGAACACGCCGCGGAGCTTATTGAGAACGAGGTTCGTGAGTGCGTCGCCCTCGACGTCCTCTGCGATGATGACGAGCTTCTTGCCCGCTTGGAGAACCTGTTCAAGAAGCGGAAGAATATCCTGAATATTGGAAATCTTCTTATCCGTTATAAGAATGAGCGCGTCGTCGATGACAGCCTCCATCTTATCGGTATCCGTAACCATATAGGGAGACAGATAGCCGCGGTCGAACTGCATACCTTCGACAATCTCGGAGTATGTGTCCGCGGACTTGGACTCTTCAACCGTGATAACGCCGTCGGCGGAAACCTTTTCCATAGCGTCGGCGATAAGAGTACCTATAACCTCGTCGCCTGCGGAAATTGTGCCTACTCTTGCGATGTCGGCGCTTCCGCTGACCTTCTTGGAGTTAGCCGCAAGGCATTCTACCGCGCGGTCAACAGCCTTCTTCATACCCTTGCGGAGTACCATCGGGTTTGCGCCCGCGGTTACGTTCTTCATACCCTCGCGAATGAACGCCTGTGCGAGAAGAGTAGCCGTTGTCGTACCGTCGCCCGCCGCATCGTTGGTCTTTGTCGCGACCTCTTTTACGAGCTGTGCACCCATATTCTCGGCTTCGTCTTCAAGCTCAATCTCCTTTGCGATAGTTACGCCGTCGTTTGTGATGAGCGGCGAGCCGTACTTCTTGTCAAGCACGACGTTTCTGCCCTTCGGGCCGAGTGTTATTTTAACCGTATCTGCGAGCTTATCGACACCGCGGAGCAGTGCGTTTCTCGCGTCGATTCCGTAAAGTATATCCTTTGCCATAGTAAATTACCTCCAAAAATTATTCAACCGTTGCGAGAATATCGCTTTGTCTTACGATATTGTATTCCTCGCCGTCGCACTTTACCTCAGTGCCCGAATACTTGCTGACGATAACCTTATCGCCGACCTTGACGGTCATTTTGACTTCCTTGCCGTCAACCATACCGCCGGGTCCTACCGCAACTACCTCTGCAAACTGGGGCTTCTCCTGCGATGCCGTTGTGAGAATGAATCCTGTTTTTGTTTTTTCTTCCGCTTCGACCGCTTTAACTACAACACGGTCTGCGAGTGGTCTTATTGTCATGATAAATTCCTCCTTGATTTTTTTCGGTAGCGCGATGCGTGTCGTAAAAGCTCGCGTTTTAGCACTCACACGCTCCGACTGCTAACTTACAAGAGTAATTTTACACTATATTTTTGAAAAATCAAGGGGTTTTACTTATATTTAACAATTTTTTAATATTTTATTCCCACTCAGTATAACACTTGTGCCCGCGAGGTGCTAAAATGCCGATTTTCGTATGTGCGTACCGAAAAGCGCAAAATTATAAAAAGACTGCAAAATTATAATAGCGGCAGATATAATTATAATGTATAATAAATCCGAATAACAAACCCGAAAAGGAGACAAAAATATGCAGAAATTTGAAATAAAGGATCACGAGCCGAGCTATCTGCCAAGCGGCAACTGGAAGCTCGCTTGGAGCGACGAGTTCGACGGCACGGAGCTTGACACAACAAAATGGAGCTTCCGCAAATACTTCTGGGGAAACGAATTCCCCGCTTTCACGGATAAGGGAATAGTCCTTGACGGCAAGAGCCATATGGAGATGCACCGCGTGCCAAACGGCGACTACTACGTTTCGCCGCAGCTCCAAACGGCGGACAATTCGTTCGACATTCCGAAGGAGGGCGGTCTTGACACATGGAATCACCCGTCCTTCTGGCCGCTCGGAAAGCTCGAAAAGCCGAAATTCGTCCATACATACGGCTACTACGAGTGCAGATGCAAGTTCCAGAATGCCCCCGAAACGATGTGGAGCGCATTCTGGACGCAGTCGCCGACGATAGGCGCGCGTTTTGAACCCGAATGGTGCGGCGTTGAGTCGGACATTATGGAGTGCTTTAACGCGGGCAAGGCTACGACGGGCAACATTATGAACGGCTACGGGAAGCAGCTCCGCGAGGACGGACGCGTCAAATATGACCTTAAAGAAACGGCGGACGGCTGGCACTACTTCGGTATGAACTGGCAGCCCGAAGGCTACACGTTCTACTGTGACGGCGAGATCGTCTCGCAGTGCAGCGAACACGTTTCGCACGTTCCGCAGTTCATTCTTCTGACGACGGAGATTATGGGATACCGCCCCGGAGTCAGCTCAAAGTTAAAGAAAATTGAGGGCGAGCCTGTCGATGACGCGTTTATCGTCGATTTCGTCAGAGTTTATGACCTTGAAAAATGAGAAATAAATGACCCTTCCGGCTTGCCAAATTACAGCTGAATTTCGGTTATCGCTTTCTTCACCCCCGACTTAACCTTTTATGCCGTGCGTCGGGAAGAATCCGATAGGATTCTTCATAGTCGGGGCAGATGTATTTCGGTTATAGCTTTCTTCACCCCCGACTTTGCCTCCCCTGTGTAAGGGGAGGTGGCGGAGGTGCGCAAGCCCTCCGTCGGAAGGGTTGTTCGTCCGCCCGCTGACGTGAAGTTGTGCAGTTCCCATCGACGCCCTTTTTCTTGATGCGACAGGCGCAAGAAAAAGGGCTTTGCCGAAAAAGAAGCGCCGAGATTATTTCGCTCTCTGCGGAGAGCGACAAGGGCTATGCGCCCTTGACCGCACTCGCCTTTTGAAAAAGGCGAGACGAAAACTTCCGCACAAAACGGGCGAAAACTTTTGCAAAAAACAGGCTAAACTTTCAATCAGAGACAAAGCAAAACCCGCCCAAACGGGCGGGGCTTATTTTACAGATCCTTATGATTAAGTTCGATATTTTCCTCATTATAATCGGGGAAGATCGAAACGAACGTCTTTCCGCGGTTCACGACAAGCTCCTCTCCGTCCGCGCCGTAGTACGTTATCGGCGAATCGTTTGTCGGCTTTGACCACGTTATCTTCTCGCACTTCCCGCCGTAGATGTAATATCCCTCGCCGTGCCCGTTCTCGGTCACAACGTCGATATGTCCCTTTGAGTCGCCCGTCGGGTTCGCCTCGCAGATAAGCACAAACACGTTCGTGAACGCTATCTGCTCGTCCGTCGTGCCGTCAATGTGCGGCATATCCTCAAACTGATAGCGGAAGTATGTATTCGTCGATTTATTATAGTCAAGGCGCACCGTCTGGTACTTTGAGTACGGCAGAACAACGCACTTCGCGTCCTCGCCCGCAAGCGTTCTCTCATTTCCGAAATCCGTAAAGCGGAATGCGGTCTTGCCTTTCATATCGTCCGAAAGTGCGGTGCGGTACTTTTTATAGGCAATTCCCTCTTTTATCTTCTCGCCGGTCGTCATAAGCGTATGCTCGTATTTCATCGTTTTGAGACGTTCCTCGTCGCGGTAGAACATACCGGGGATATACATATTTACGCCGTCAAGGTTGTCTATCTTTCTGTTCCTTATCTCAATATACGCGTCGTCGCTGCCGCCCGCGTGGACGTAGATAGCGTCGTGGTTACGCGCAAGGTCGAGATAGTAGGGACGCGACGAACGCACGGAACCGATAACGCCGAGATCATCATAATCGCTCACAACGCACATAAGGCGCGTGATACCGCCCTCGACAAGGCACTCGTACATAATATCAGCCTTTGAAATTCCCTCCTGCGGGAGCGCGTCGTAAAGGTTATTTACCATTACGGCGACGGGACGGCTCTCCGAGCGGTCTTTATCCGCGCCAAGCCCCGTCAGGGGATTTACAAATTCGGGGATAACGGTCACAGGCTCGGTTTCGGGTGCTTCCGTTTCGGTTTCACGAACGCTTTCCGTCGCGGGTTCGGTGTCGGTTTCTGCGTCCACAGTCGTTTTTTTGCCGCAGGACGCAAGAGAAACACAGGCAAGAAGCGTACAGACGAGCAAAAGAGCCGCGGTGACTTTTCTTAAATTCATTTTGAAGGCTTCCCCCTTACTTATTCGCCATGTCGAGCCACACAAGTCCCATGCCGAACGCGTCGTAAAGACCGTCCTTTTCGCCCTGCTTGATTATCTTTGCGGGGTTCTCCGACTCGACTACCTGAATGAATATTTTGTCGGGGATATTTACCTCGCCGACCTTTTTATATGACATAATTTCAAGGATAAGGAAGCACTTGTCGCTCTTATCGCCGTAAACGATGGTGTCGCCTTCGCGGACGAGCGGTTTACCCTTATATTCAAGATACTTTCCAGCTACCTTCTTTGTTGTTTCTGCCATTTGGTATTCCTCCTCTGTAAATTTTTCCTTATTTATTATACCGCATTCGCACCTGCAAGTCAACCGTTATTTGTAAACTATTTGAAAAAAGCCTCCGACGGAAAAATGCAAAAAACGCCTTTTACGTTTTTGACAGGCGCGTTTTTTTGTGCTATACTGGTCTCAAAACAACGAAAAAACGAGGTATATGTATGGCAGAAAAAAGAATGTTTTCAAGAAACGAAATCGACAGCGACGAATTTATGGGGCTGCCGACATCGGCGCAGGCTCTCTATTTTCATCTCGGTCTTAATGCGGACGACGACGGTTTTGTCGCAAAGCCGAGGACTATCGCGCGTTCCGTCGGCGCGTGCGAGAGCGATCTCGCTCTCCTTGCGGAAAAAGGGTACATAATCGAATTTCCCGAAAAGAAGATCATCGTCATCACGGCGTGGTGCGCGCACAACAAGGTCAGAAGCGACTCCTACAAAAGGACGAAATACACAGACGAATTTGCAAGGCTCGGAAAAGGTGCGGACGACCTTTATTTTTTGTCGCAAAACGGCTGTAACGAACCTGTAACGGAATCGGCACAGGTCTGTAACGAACCCGTAACACAGGATAGGAGAGGTAAGGAGAGTATAGGTGAGGTCAGTGAAGGAGAGAGTGAGGAGCGGGCGCGCACGCACGCGGAAAAAGAGACGGCGGAGCCGGGTACGGCTGTAAAAGCCGCCGAAAACTTCACGGAAGAGCCGAAAAACGCAGAGCGCGGCGGATTTATCCCCAAAAGTGTTTTATTTGCCGAAAAAGCGCCGCACGAAAAGAGCGCGTACGGCGTAAGGTCAAATGTTATGCTCTGCGAGCGCGAATACGACGATCTGCGCACGCGTTTTGACGATTTCGGGGAGCGGATTGACCGTCTTTCGCACTATCTCGCCTCAACGGGCAAGGACTACGCAAGCCACTACGAGACTATTCTGAAATGGGCGAAAGAGGACGAGGGAAAAGACGCCGAAAAGAAAAAGGCGGAAGCAAAAAAACGCGAGGCGCAGGGGTCTTTCGACACGGACGAGTTCTTCAATGCCGCGCTTAAACGCAGTATAAGAAAGCTGGAACAGTCAAGAAACGACACCGAATTTTCGGGCGCGGATTGCGGCTGATTTTCGTACCGTGCGGTCGTTTACGCGGGCAAATTTGCGTTTATTTCGGTTCGTTCGGCGTGTATTTTGCGTGCGAAATCAAATAAAAAAACACGCCGAAGCGTGCCTTTTTGGTGGGGGATGGTGGATTCGGACCACCGAAGTCAGAGACAACAGATTTACAGTCTGCCCCCTTTGGCCACTCGGGAAATCCCCCATATGGAGCCGGTGATCGGAGTCGAACCAACAACCTGCTGATTACAAATCAGCTGCTCTGCCATTGAGCCACACCGGCATATTAACGTTTCGCTCTTTTCAACGGAACGTTATAGATTATACCACAACAAAAGCGGATTGTCAATAGGTTTTGCGAAAAAAATAAAAGTTTTTTGTCGTTTTATTTTTCGCCTCCCCTTGCCTCGAGGGTAAAGGGAGGCGGTACGAATGAAGTGAGTGACGGTAGGGTTTCCGTTTCATATAGTATCTTCTCAAATGACCATTCCGTCGGAAGGCTTCCCGAAAAAAACTGAGTTTTTCTTTCCGCCCTGAAAATCAGATTCTCCGCTCTATAAGCTCTTTCATGTCTTCAAGGAACAGAATATATCCGCACTCGCGCAGAGCCTCTCCGTGTCCGATAAATTCGGGCGCGCCGTACTGCCCCGCGTAGACCTCCGCAAACGCGAATTTCTTCCCGTCCGCGCGCATTTTGTCAAGCATTTTTACATAGTTTTTGCAGCTGAACACCGACGGCTGTTTTTCCCTATCGCCCGTCCGCACATTCCCCGATACACCGAATTCCATTAAACCGAATGGCTTTCCCGTCGCCGTGAGTTCCTCATAGCATTTTCCGTTGCCGTCAAGCTGTGTGCTGTCGCCATCCGTGTACCAATCAAGTCCTACTACATCGACATATTCGTCACCGGGATAATAATACATTATCGGCAGCGGACAGGTTTCGCTATTCGTTATATTCGGGCCGTACTCGAAAAGTGCATTTTCAATGCCGAATTTTTCTTTATAATAGCGGTAAATATATCTCCACATCGCTTTCACATCATCGGCGGGTATCGTTTCTTTCTCCTGAACGGCGCAGAACCAGAACCAGTTACCGTTGACCTCGTGCATCGGGCGGTACATGAACACGACGCCCGCGTCCTGTAACGCGCGCATAAACTCGCCCGCGCGGTCAAGCTCCTCGCGCCATTTAAGGTTAAGAGGCGTACCGTCGGTGAGAAGAGAACGCCAATCGTCAAGTGTTCCGAGATATCCGCGGAACGCGAGTGAAGGATCGATGGGATTTAGCCAATGGTGCATCGTCGTTATGACACCGCCTTTTTCGGCAAATTCGACAAACTCGCAGAGTGCTTTACTCCAAGCTGCCTGCGTATTGTCTTTAAGGCGCAGCATATCGAAATCCATCATCGACGGGTGAGCACCGACAGCTTTATAAAACTTTTCGATCTTCTCGTTCGGATTCATATTACCTGCAAGGTGTTCGCCGAAGATCATTTTATCGCTCTCATACACATATTCAATAAAGCGAAGAAGTTCTTTTTTGTCCGCAAAAGGCATTTTCGGTTTTTCGATACTTCCGCTCACGCTTTTTATCTCTTTTCCCGCTTTAATATCGTGCGCAAAAATATCGGAAAGTGCCGAAAGCGACGCGTAGCTGCCCGCAAGGCGCACGAAGTCTTTCCCGACCTCGATTTCGTATTTTTCGTAGCAGAGCGACGTTCCGTCAAGGACGAGCCTTATATCGCCGTCCTCCGAGAGAAGTGGAAGAAGTGCGTCGCACACTTCCGTACCGCCGACGGTTTCGGCTCTGAAGCCCCTATACTCTTTTCCGTTTACTGTAAATTTCATTTTATTCTCCTTTTTATTTGCCGAGCACCGTTTTTATAAGTGCGGGCATTTCTTCAAGATGAACTATCCATTTATAGTTTGCAAGTGCTTCGCCGTCACCTATGAACGTCGGCGAACCGTACTGACCCGCGTAGACCTCTGCAAACGCGAGGCGTTTACCATCCTGGCGCATTGTTTCGAGCATATCGACGTAGTTATTACAGCTGAATACGGACGACTGAATTTCCATATCCCCGGTCATCGCCGTGCCGCCGACGCCCCACTCCATTATCGCG